>JBOIDR010000029.1:0-15601 GCA_050740695.1 Gammaproteobacteria bacterium
TGGTCAACCATATCATCGCATATCGCCCACCCCCGGCGCCCCGCTTGGCCCCCTCTTCGCCACCATCCAACCCTTCGCTAGGCCAGGCAGTCGGCATGATGTGTAAAGCAGAATGACCAGTCCCTGTCCCTATGTTTCGTCTTGACCGATGGGGACCTATAGGGACCGGATGGTAGGTACCCCGGCCCGGCATGTCAATAGATACGCTTCGGTGTTGGTTTCTTTGTTCGTCTTTTTTTCTCGGACATGCTGTACTATACTAGTCTTAACCTCACAACCAGAGGCTCCATTGAAGTGGTGTCGGTTTATTTGTATCTTATTGAATCCAATAGCTTTCCGCAGCTTACCCTGCGGCCTCATTGCCCATCTCACACACCTACTCCCAAAACCCCTCTGAGGAGGCACCCATGACCAACACTCTGACGACCGAACCGCTAAGAAGCCCTGTCGCCGGCACTGCCGCACCATTTCGGTGCGTGACCAGATACCAGCCCGTCGGCGTACCGGGCGATAAGGTCTATTCCGCCCACTTACGAGGGGCGGGAGATACGCGGTGGAAAAGCGGATTCTCGATGGTGGCGAGATCGTGGAGTGCGTGCTACTCGTCCGGTGCAGTCCCAGGCCAACCGGATGGCGCTGACGCTGCTCGAAGCCCGACGCGCCTGCCGGGTCGAATTGCCGTTGACCGTGCGCTTCGACCACGATTCGCCCAAGTTTACCGTGAGGCTCGAGCCCCGCACCGGTTCGGATGCGATCCTGCGGGACAGCCTGCTCGATGCGGCAGCTTTCGCAGGTTTGAGAGGCGAAACTCGCCGGGCGGGAGGCCTGGCTCTCGGTGACAAAGCGAACGATGCCGAACCTCTTGCGTCTTCGTAGAGATAACGGGCATCGGTGCAGATACGAGTGGCGCGTACTAAATTCAGATCCATGAACCCGGGGACGGCTCGACCATGAAGCTGGCCGCTCTGGAAGCTATCATGCGGGCCTTGAACGCGGCCCACGCCCGTTATCTCGTCGTCGGCGGCCTGGCGGTCGCCGCGCATGGTTATGGTCGGGTGACCTTCGACGTCGATCTGGTCGTTCAGTTGCAACCGGACAATGCGGAACGTGCCCTGAAAGCCTTTGAGGCATTGGGCTACCGACCACTCGTCCCTGTAGCCGCTCAGGACTTTGCCGACCCGGCGATCCGAGAGTCATGGATCCGTGACAAAGGGATGGTCGTATTCCAGCTGCACAGCGATCGGTATCCCGAGACGCGAGTCGATCTTTTCGTCGCGGAACCGTTCGATTTCGACCAGGAATACGATAACGCCCTGGTGGGAGAGATCGTGCCCGGTGTGCACATCCGGTTCGTGCGAATCGAAACACTGATTCGGATGAAGGAAACTACTGGTCGAGAGAAGGACGGCGAGGATGTCAGACAACTCAGACGGCTACTGGAGAATCCAGACGATGCCGGGTAATTCACAACCTCACCGCCCGTCCGCAGAACATGGCTGGGAGGAGCATAATCTCTCGCAATTGAGATATTTCCGCTCGCTCAGCCTTCCCGAGAAGCTGCAAGCGGTCGAGGGCATGGCCGACGTGGTCCGCCATTTCCGCAGAATCCGATCACGGGGCGGATTCAAGCCGGCATCACGACAAGTGGACGAAACAGAAGCGACCCAATCGTCCCGCAATCCATAGGTTTGAATGTTTAATAAAAACGATCTCCGCGCCGCCGTGGATATCCCAACGGGCTTGGGCAAAACGGCGATAATGGTCCTGTGGCTCCTCGCTTTGGCCACGGGAGCAAGGCTGCCCGATGGCTTGTATATGTCGTCGATCGGAGAGCGGTCGTAGATCAGGCAAGCGAGTACGGCGTTAGAATGAAAGATCCCTGGTCAAGCCGCTCTATGGCGCGATCGATGTCCGCTTTGTCTCCATTCCCACGCTGATCCGCATGAAGGAAGCCGCGGGCCGCCCCCAGGACCGGATCGACATCGAACACCTGCACATGAGGCTCAAAGACGATGCCCAAGAATGAACCACGGGCGGACGGCATCGATTGGCGCTTGACGACCTGGGACGGCTCTCGCCGCGAACAGTTGCGCAGATGGGCCGCCTTGCCGCTGGAGCGCATCATCCTGGCCATCGAGGAGATGCAGGATCTGGCCGAACATTTCCGGCGGATGCACGCCGAGGATGGGCTCGCGTCCGCCTCGGGTTCGGGCGCGACATCTCACGGACGAAAACCCGGCGCGCGCCACGGATCCGGGAGTCTTGAGCCGTTGCCCGAGGGAGCGGATAATCGATTCCATGAACTGGAAACAGAAGATCGCACGCTGGCGCAGCCTTCGAGCGCAAGAGCAGGCACGGATCCGCCTAGCACGCCTGCCCAGGAAGGTGGCGCGGAGCATGGCCTTCGAGGGCGAGCCGGTGGACGAGCGCATGCTGGAGAAGGAGCTCGACCGCCTCACGCGGCAACGCGTTACGTAGACACCGCGCTCGGCATCCTCAGTTACGCCGAGCTGGCCCCCCATATAGCCAAGCGCGTCCAGGCGCTGCAGAGCGCGATCGTGGCCGGACACTACGATGGCCGCACGCTCGATGAAGGCCTCTTCCTTGAGCTTCACCGGCGCATTTGCGCCGATCTGATACCCCATCTTGCGGGCCGCTGGCGTACCGGCGACGTCGTGGTTGGCGAGCATGAGGCGCCCGCCTACCCCTCGGTGCCAGAACGGATGCGCGAATACGTCCTCGATCTCCAGGCACGCCTCGCGTCGCTGCCGGGGGAGCCTGACGATCTGTGGCTGGAAACCTTGGCGTTCGCTGAAGGCAGGCTGCTGAGTATCCATCCTTTCGGTGATTTCAACGGGCGCGTCGCCCGCGTGTTCATCGACTTGCTCGCCCGCGTCCTCGATCTACCGGACGTGGACCCGACCCCCGATCCGGGCGAGGCAGCTGAGCAATACCTTGCCGCCCTGCGAGCGGCCGACCGCAACGACTGGCGAGCCTTGATGGACATTTGGCGGCGGCGAATCGAGGAGGCAGGGCCAGGAGGTTGGACGGATCTTCCCACCAGCGCCGCGACGAAGCAGATTTTAGAGGAATTGTGTCTCCATGAGCGAAAACCGGGATGACATCGATTGGAGCTTGACCGTCTGGAAAGGGAGCCGCGGTGTCCAGCTTCACCGGCTCGAGCTCACCCTGCGCGTATGCATTCACCATGACAAGCGCAACTGGTAGTTTTCTGTACGGCCAACTGCCGGCCGAGGTGCAGCCCGCGGCGGGAGTGAGGGGTGTGCTGATCCGCACGGCCGACGGCGAGATGGTGTTTCGAGTCTACGACGGCCCGGAGCGCTTCACGGATTACGAGATCCGGCACGATGATCTCGGCGTCACCATCGACGCGGACGAACTCGCCGCGTTCTACACGGTCGAGGAGCGCAATATCCTCGATCACAGTCCACAGGTGCTGGGCCTCAGAAAGGTCAATGAGCGATGAGCTATGTGGAGTTCTTCAAGCGCGCAACGCGTACTGAACGACCGTACCCTGGAGTGCCTGGCGTTCGCCGAGGGACGGTTGCTTTCGATACACCCGTTCGAGGACTTCAACGGCCGCCTTACGCGCGCCTTCCTGGCCGAGATCCTGCAGCGGCTCGATCTGCCCGCCGTGGATCCGACTCCTGAGGCCGGCCAAGATACCGAACGCTATCGGCAAACGCTCAAGGCCGCCGATCGCGCCGATTGGGGGCCGCTCGTCACAGTCTGGCGCGAGCGATTCGAGAAGGGAGGCTGGGGCACGAACATCGTCCCGACTTCCGCAGACAAAAGCTAACGGCGTTCCTCAACTCAGGTCTCGAACAATGAATAAAACGACGTCAATTGGCGCGCACGCCTGCTCCCCGTACGACCTCTTCAATGTAGGGTGGGTTAGCCGCGCCGTTTGCGGCGTAACCCACCAAGCCCTCGGCCATGGGCCGACACCTTGCAGGAAGGCTTGGAAAGGAGACCCGCTGCGCGGGTCGAGTCGGTGAGATGCGCCATAAAAAGCATACCGAACCTACATTACATTTCCGCATTGAAACAGATTGATGGACTACGACGATTTCTTTAAGCAAGCGACCGGACTCGGGAAAGAGCAGTACCCCTACCAGCAACGCCTTGCCGTTGAAGACTGGCCCGAGCTTCTCAATATCCCGACAGGTTTAGGTAAAACCGCGGCGGTGACGCTTGCCTGGGCGTGGAAACGCGGTCTGCGGCCCGGCGGCAACCGTGACGGCGAGCCTGCCCCCGACACGCCTCGACGGCTCGTCTGGTGCCTGCCCATGCGCGTCTTGGTGGAGCAGACAGAAAGAAACGTCCAGGAATGGTTATCCCATCTCGACTGGCTCGGCGAACCCGGGAGCGGCAAGGTCTCCGTGCATCTCCTGATGGGCGGCGCAGACGATCTCAAGTCCTGGGCCGAGTGGCCAGAAGAAGAGATGGTTCTGATCGGAACACAAGACATGCTTCTGTCGCGCGCGCTTATGCGCGGCTACGGCATGAGCCGCTATCAGTGGCCGATCCATTTCGCCTGGCTGCATAACGACGCGATGTGGGTATTCGATGAAGTTCAATTGATGGGACCAGGCTTGGTGACCAGCGCGCAACTTCAAGCGTTTCGCCGCGATCTCGGCTTGGCGTCGAACAGCCGCACTCTTTGGGTCTCGGCCACGCTCAAGGCGGAGTGGTTGAAGACCGTGGACTTCGATCCGGTGTCGCTGGCAATGCTAAAACTCAGCGAAGAAGAAAAGTCATCGGATCCGGTTCGTTCACGCCGCGAGTCAGTCAAGGGGCTCGCGAGATGCAGCGTGGCATTGACCGGGGAGGGAAAGCCCCTTGTCGCGACCTATCTCGCGGAGCTCGCTATGGCCGTGGTCAACGCACATCAACTAGGCAGCACGACACTGGTAATCGTGAACACCGTCGAGCGCGCCCAAGGCCTTTTCGCGGAGTTGGAAGCCCATTATGAACCAGCAGCGAGAAGGGGACGCAATAAAACACTAGAAGCCCCTACGTCCGCACCGAGTAGCCCTGAACGGCTGCTGATTCACGCCCGCTTCCGCGTCGAAGACCGTCGCAGACATGAAACACGTATGCATTCGCCGCCACCCGCTGAAGGCCGCATCCTGGTCGCCACGCAAGCCATTGAAGCGGGCATCGACTTATCTGCTCGCGTGCTTTTCACGGAACTGGCGCCCTGGGCTTCGCTCGTCCAGCGATTTGGCCGTTGCAACCGTTATGGCGAGTTCAATGAAACCAGGGATGCGCGTGTCATCTGGATCGACGTAGCGGACCCCAAACCCTACACCACAGAGGATCTCGATGACGCGCGGCAGGTGCTCGCGAAGCTTACGAGTGCCGCGCCCGCCGATCTTCCGCCCATCACCGCCGATGCCCCGCTGTACCCGGTCCTCCGGCGCAAGGACTTCCTCGACCTGTTCAACACGGATCCCGACCTCTCCGGTTTCGACGTGGACATCGCGCCTTACGTGCGCGACGCCAGTGACGCCGACGTGCTGATCTTCTGGCGTGCGCTCGACGGCGAGCCTCAGGAAGAGCCGCCAGCATCTCGGGCGGAGCTTTGCCGCGCCGGGCTTGGCGCTGCAAAGAGGCTCTTGGATCGCCTGGAAACCGGAGACGTATTTGTATGGGATGCGTTGGCCCGCAAGTGGACGGCGCCAAAGCCGAAAGAGATCCGCCTGCGACCCGGCATGACATTGATGCTGAGAGCTTCTGCCGGCGGTTACACGCCGCAGCTCGGTCTCGTCCCGGAGAGTAAGGCTGCCGTCTCTGTCATCGACGTCCCTACGAAAGAAGAATTGACCGAAGAGGCGTTCGACGATGACCACCGCAGTCTCTTGCAGGTGCCGGTAACGCTCCCGCGTCATCTCGCCGACGTAGAAAGCGAGGCTCGTGCGCTTTGCGAGACGCTGAAGGTAAAAGAAGCCCATGCGGTGATCCGAGCCGCGCGCTGGCACGACGTCGGAAAGGCCCACGAAGCCTTCCAGTCGATGCTCAGAACTGCGCACAAGCAGGGAACCGATGAGCCGCTCGCAGACCGGTTGTGGGCCAAATCCGGGTGTAAACCGGGTCGCAAACCAGGGAGGCCATACTATCAAGTCCTGGTAGAGGGTCAGCCTGTCCGGCGCCCCCGGTTCCGGCATGAACTGGCTTCCGCCCTTGCTTGGCTCGATCAGCATGACGCAGAGCTCGACTCCAACCTCATCGCGTACCTGGTCGCGGCCCATCACGGCAAGGTGCGGATGTCTTTGCGCGCGTTACCACAGGAGAACGAGGCCCCCGGCGGGCTTCTTTTCGCGCGCGGAGTGTGGGACGGCGACACGCTCCCCGCGGTCCAGTTCGAGGACGGCGAGATTGTACCAGAGACGACCCTTCATCTGGATCTGATGCAACTGGGCGAAGGTCCGCAAGGCCCCTCATGGACCACACGTACTCAACGCCTGCTGAGGGATATAGGCCCGTTCCGCTTGGCGTGGTTGGAAGCCCTGGTGCGCGTCGCGGACTGGCGTGCTTCGCGCGCCGAACAGCAAGCCCTTGAAGCAGAACAGACGCCGCCGGATAATCCGTCCCATGGACTGGAAACAAATCATCGAACGCTGGCGAGCCCTGCCGCCTCAGGAACAAGCGCGGCTCCGCCGCCGCCGGATCCCGTTGAACGTCGCGGAGAGCATGGCGTTCGAGGGCGAGCCGGTGGATCTAGAGATGTTGGAGGCGGAACACGCTCGCCGCAGCACGCAACCCGATACGTAGAGACCCGACTCGGGATCCTGAGCTACACGGAGCTAGCCCCGCACCTCGCACGCAACGTCCAACGACTGGAAGAGCGTATCGAGGATGGTGAATACGTGGTCGCGGCGCTCGACGACGCACTACTGCTGGAGTTCCACAGACAGATCTGCGGCGACCTCGTGCCGCAAATCGCCGGCTGGCGGCGCGTTGACGTGACCATCGGGTCGCACACGCCACCTGAACTCTTTCGCATCCCACTGCTCGTGCGCGAATACAGTCTCGACCTGGCTGCGCGACTATCCGCCTTGGCCGGCGCACTCGACGAATGCCTGCTTGAAGCTCTCGCGTTCGCGGAAGGCCGCTTGCTTTCCATTCGTCCGTTCCTGGACTTCAACGGCCGCGCGACCAGGGTTTGGTTGCGTGAAGTCATCCGGCGCCTGGGCTTGCCGCCGGTCCAACTGGCGCCGAGCCAAGAGTCAGAAACGCGTGATTATCTGACAGCGTTGTCGGCTGCCGATCACGGCGATTGGCGAGGATTGATCGCGATTTGGCGGAGCCGCATCGAATCGGGGGCACTATGAGCAACGAACTCGTCCTTCGCGGCTGCACACCTACACCGCTGGCCTCCTACCTTAAAGCGCTCGCGGTGTTGCGCCTCATCGCAGAAGCCGGGACAGACAAGGGTGGCGATCCTGATGCCGCCGGCTTCTGGCGTAGCGATGAGTTTGTGCTGCGGACGAGATTGACGGAAGAGCAACTGCGGGCATTCTTCCTGGAGCGGTATCGGCCCACTCCTTTGATTGCGCCGTGGAACGGCGGCAGCGGTTTTTTCCCGAAGGATAACACGCAAGGGATCGAAGCGCTTTCGAAGTCGTTAGCGCCTCGCTTCGATGACTATCGACAAGCCATAGGCATTGCGCAATCGCAGGTTGCCCGGTTCGGACTGACTGAAAGTCCAAAACAGGGCAGCAAGGCCGCTTTCCTACAATCGCTACGGAACATCGCACCCAATGCACTGTTGCGTTGGATGGATGCCGCTGTCATCCTTTCCGATGACGATCCTCGCTATCCGCCTTTGTTGGGTACTGGCGGGAATGACGGTCGCTTGGACTTTACCAACAATTTCATGCAAAGGCTGGCTGACATCTTTGACATGAACTCTGGCTCGCCACGGGTTGGCGCACGTGAAACTCTCGATTCGGGTCTATTCTGTATAGCCACGGATGCGCTATCGGATCGTGCGATAGGTCAATTTTCACCGGGTGCAGCGGGCGGCCCAAACGCTGTTTCCGGATTCGAAGGCGCTGCCCGCATCAATGCCTGGGATTTCGTGTTGATGTTGGAAGGCGCGGTGCTGTTCGCTGCTTCAGCTGTGCGCAGGCTCGAATCTGCTGACCCTGCAATACTCGCCGCGCCGTTCACCGTGCGCAGCCGCGCGGGGACTTCGGGATCGGCTAGCGCGAACGACGATGACGACGCCCGTGGAGAAATCTGGATGCCGTTGTGGGATGCGCCTTGCAGTCTCGAAGAGCTGCGCTGTCTACTGACCGAAGGTCGGGTTGTGCTCAACGGCCGGCCCACGCGCGATGGATTGGACTTTGCCCGCGCGGTTGCCCAACTCGGCGTTGACCGTGGTGTAACCGGCTTTCAACGATATGGTTTTCTCATGCGCTCCGGCAAGGCGTTCCTGGCCACACCTTTGAGCCGTATGAAGGTATGCAGAAACCCTGATGCCGATCTCATCGCCGAGGTCGAGCGTCGCAATTGGCTGGCGTCGGTGCAGCGTTATGCGCGCGACGAGAACTCGCCGAATGCATTCCGCGCTGCGGCCCATCGGCTCGACACTGCTCTGTTCGCGTTCACGCAGCAAGCCAGTCGCCCGGCAACGCAAGCTGTGCTGCGCCAAATCGGGAGTATCGAAACGGCGCTCAACGCCAGTCCCAAATCGCAGGAGTCCGTGCGTATTCCTGTTCCGTCCTTGTCACCGCCTTGGGCGATCCGCGCTGATGACCAGTCCACAGAATTCCGCATCGCTGCCGCCATTGCCGGTTTATGCCTGCGGAACGACAAAGGCCGGCGGGTGCTGCACGCCCGCCGTCACCTCGCAACGGTTAGCGAGACCCTGAACGCCGAAGGGGACCGCGCATGGGAGCCGACCTCCCGCCTCGCCGTATGGGGACCGGGACCGCTCACTGGAAATCTCGCCGCCCTCCTACACCGACGTCGTCTCGAAGCAATTACCCTGGGGTCGGAAGGCCAAGTGCTGGCTAGCCAGACCGGCGCCACCCGTAGCGATGTGGCGGCGTTCCTTGATGGCGACACCGACGACGCCCGAATCGGCGAGCTCCTCGGGGGCCTCGCATGCGTGGAGTGGAATGGCGCCAAACCGCCAAGTGGAGATAACGAAGCCGTGCTGCCACTTGCATTCACGCTACTGAAGGTCTTCTTCACGCCAGAGCCCGTGCTGCGCGCCTTGAAATGGCTACCTCCTGATCGCGCTCTCCGCCTGCCCGCCGAAATACCGGCGCGGTTGGCCGCCAACGACGTGCAGGCCGCAGTCAAGCTCGCCTGGCATCGCCTGCGCGTGCTCGGCGTGAAGCTGCCGGGGCGTGAGCCGCCTCGGGTCGTGGTCGATGAGGGTCTGCGCTGGCTCGCCGCCCTATGCATTCCGCTCAGTTTTCCGGAGACCCGGCGGCTGCTGCGCAGCCTCGACTTAAATCCCGAATCGGAACTCTACCCAAGTCCACCATCCGAACGCATTGCCTGATCAGGAGAATCACCATGTCGCTGAACCTCGATGCCTTAGCCACCGCCCCGCGCCTGTTGCTCGAAGCCCACCTGCAACCATTGCAGGGGGCCCGCTTTCAACCCACTGGTTTCCCGAATTTGGGTGCGGCCACGTACGACGGACCCAACGGTGAGCGGATGCTGTTGGTGGAATCCGCACAGAGTATGGCGAATCGGCTCGAAGCCGTGTGCTGGGACAAACCTGCCGACGAGTGGGTCGCGCCGTTGAAGGGCCTACCGGTGGTCAAGGTAGTAGACAAGAACGGAGCACCTCTGACCAACACAGTGCTTGAAGCCCACCGCATCAACTCGCCTTACATCCTCGAAGGCAAGGACAAGAGCGTGTTCAATTCCCTCAAGACGCAACTCGCCGACATGGAGGAAGGGCCGGTCGACATCAAGAAGCTCGCTGCCGTACTCCTGAAGCTGGATGTGAATGCGCTAATCCATGGTGTCTTTCTCGCGAAATCCGACCTTGCTGGAGGACGCCTGCGGCTGCCACGCGCGCTATCGTCCTTCATTGAGGCCGAATCAGTCAACGAAGCGCAAAGCGGCGGCGTGAAGAATGATCATGTCAATCCGTCCGGCGATACGAATAAGGGCTTCGGTAATGTACCGTTCGCACGTTCGGAGTTCACCTCGCCCAGGATCGTCGCTTACTTCAACCTCGACCTAGCCCAGATTCGAGCCTTCGGCTTGGGCAACGCCGTGACACGCCTATTGATTGCGCTGGCGCTGTTCAAGATCCAGGCGTTGCTGCATTCAGGTCTACGCTTACGCACGGCCTGCGATCTGGAAGTCAAGGATTCCGGCATCGTCATCAAACGTCCAGCGGACTTCGTACTGCCATCGCTTGCAGAACTCGAGGCGGCTCTGCCGGTCTTGATCGAAGCGGTTGCCAGCGAACAGAGATGGCCCGCGGATCGCGTCACCCGCGTGACCTGGGAGGGGTCGGCCAAACCCAAGAAGGAGAGCACGAAAGAAACTGAAAAGCCCGCAGAAACCGCGAACGACCAATAGTCCATGCTCGCCATCGCCTTCACCTTCCTGGCCGGGCGTTACCATGCGACGCCTTGGGGTCGCCACGTCAACGAAGCCGACGTGGCCTGGCCACCGGATCTATGGCGTATCGCCCGTGCGCTGATAGCGGTATGGCATCGAAAGATCGACCCCGCACGCTTCCCGCGCGAACGCTTGCACGATTTACTGGCCTGTCTGGCAGAGGCGAAACCGCCATCGTTCCGTCTGTCGGAAGTCGCAATGCACGCCCATACTCGGCACTACATGCCTGGAAAGGCCGACAAGCGCACATTGGTGTTCGATGCCTTTGCACGAGTTTCCAATGATGATCCTATTGTAATTATCTGGCCGAATCTGGAGCTCACGGATCCGCAAACTGAATTACTTGATGCCTTGCTCGAAAACCTGGGTTTCCTCGGTCGCGCCGAGTCTTGGGTAGATGCGCGGCGAACGAACGATGTGCATGAACCCAACTGCTTTCCTGCGACCGAATACATGGACGCCCAGACCGGAGAAGTGACCGGCGAAATCGTGCGCTTGCTCGTGCCGCGCAAGCCGCAAGACTATGCCGCATTCCGTCTCGACAAACTGGTCGCCGCGGGCATCCAAACTCACGAGGAAACACGCCCGCGCCGGCTCAACGCCACACAAAAGAGACTCACGGTTACACTTCCCCCAGACTGGCTTGATGCCATCAGCGTCGAAACTGGGGACCTGCAAGCTGCTGCCTGGAGCGCGCCGCCTTGCGCCCAAGCCGTGAGCTATCGCCGACCACTGAACGCCCTCGTCACTACCGCTGCCAAGGTCGCACGCAAGCGCGCCGTCAGAAGAATGTCGGCCGTCACCACGGCGCGCTATGCGCTCTACGGTAGGCCCTTACCACGCATTGAAGACGCAGTTCGCCTCGGCGAGGCGCTGCGCTTTGCTGTGATGGGCCGGGCAAAGCGTCTGCTCGGCCGGGATGTGCTGCCCAAGGAACTCTCCGGCCACGATCTGGGAGACGAAAACCGCCACGGTCACGCCTTTTGGCTGCCGGATCCAGGCACGAACGGGGAGATCGCGCACCTCCTCGTGCACGCCCCCGGCGGCTTAGGCGCAGACGCTGTTCGCGTGTTGACGGCACTTGATTGGATCAAGCGCGATGAGGGTGAGCCGTTGAGGCTGATGTTGGAGGGACTCGGTTCCTCGACGCTGTTTGACGCGATTACGCCTCTCGTTCGCGAAAGCGCGATTTGGCACAGCGTGACACCCTATCTGCATCCCTGGCACCTCAAGAAACCACAAATGCGCTCGCCTGCCGCGACGGCGGAGGCTATTCTGCAGCAGCTTCGACGCGAGTGGCGTGCGCGCGGCACAGGGTTGCCCGATCTCGTGGCTATTCATGAAATGCCATCGGTCCAGCACGGTGGCCGCCATCTGCGACCGGTGCACTTCCACCGCTTCCGCCGCAAACGGGGGCTCGTGCAGCCCGATACTCTCGGACGCCTGTTGGAATTGCGCTTCGAGAAGCCAGTACGGGGCCCACTATGCCTGGGATATGGCAACCACTTTGGCCTCGGGCTCTTCATTCCCGCCGCAAACACCTAAACGCAGCTGGCTCGCGCTCACGGTTCGCGAGCGCTTGGAGGCGATGGAGACGATGGGCGAGCTGGCGGCGCGGATCGCGACTTCCCTGCCCCCGAGCGGGCGTGATGTGACGCTGGCTATCCCTCGGTCCGTAGCCAGTACCGCGAAGGGCATTCCCGATCAGGAGCGCGGTCCTCCTGCGCGTTGATCGGCTTCGCTTATGCTCGGCATACCGTAGCGTTCAAGAAACCCCATCACCTTCGCCATCGCCGACTCCAGGCAGGGCAATCCCTTGGGAAGGGGATCGAGGGCGGCGGCTTGAGCCTGAAAAGATCCCAGTGCTCGCAAGCGCTCGAGACGCAGCGACAGCAGATCGCTTTTCGCGACGAAGATATCGATATTGTCACTGATTGCGCGCGCGTCGTGGTCGAGGACGAATGATGAAATCGACTTCGCCGCCATCAAAGATGAGCTTCAGGAAGTTGGACTGCTCGACGTATCGCCCGGTGAGGGCCTCGGTGTGGTCATTCAAGCGCGGGGAGAGGGCGGTCAGGTACTGCGGATCGCGCAGAAAGATATCGATGTCCTTGCTGCGCCGGTGTTCGCAGTGCAGAATGAGGGCAGTGCCGCCGCCGAATGTCCAATCGGGCGTTGGGAAGTGCCCTGCCAGGCTGGCGAGGCTCGCCATGGCGTTGCGCCACAGGTCTTCCCATCCCGCCATCAGAGTGCCTCCCAGCGTTTCCGGGCGCGGCCCCCGGGCGGGAGAGAAGATGCGCAGGCGGCCCGAAAAGCGGCCTGGGCCGTCTCGATCGAGATCCCGCGGGCGGCGAGGAATCGGAGCGCCGCCTCCGGCGGGACCTCGAGGAAAAAGCTATCGAGGATGCAGGACGGCACGGCATCCGAGTCCGCCGCGATCAAACCAGCCAGGCGAGCACCGTCGATGGGCTCCGGCAAAGGGGCGTTGATCGTCGAAAGAACCCAGGGATCCCAGTCGGACGGATGAGGTTCAGGCGCCATAGCGATAAAGGTAAGGTTTAGCTGCGCAAAGAAGCAACATCCCTATTATGGCATCAATGGTGCCTTTGTCGACGGAGCGCCGTGAGGCTGACGGTCGGTTAGCCGGCAGGAGGAGTCCGAGCGGCCTGACGCACATGTGTTGCCAGGGAAAAGGCACGGGGAGCGACGCTATGAGCACCGAGCATGCCGAGCCCGTCCAGCGCGAACTGGCGCTGCCCGCCCCAGAACTATCTGGAGACCTGCCGCTCCTGCCGGCGCGCATGGTCAACGAATACCAATACTGCCCGCGGCTTGCGTACCTCGAATGGGTGCAGGGCGAATGGGCGGAGTCCGGCGATACCGTAGAAGGGCGTTTCCGGCACCGACGGGTCGATAAACCGGCCGGTACTCTGCCCGATCCGGCCGACGTCGATGCCGGCGAGCGCATCCATGCACGCTCGATCACGTTGTCATCGAGCCGGCTCGGGCTCATCGCGAAGCTCGATCTGATCGAGGGCGAAGGGGATGCGGTCACACCGGTGGACTACAAGCGCGGCAAGCGACCACATGTCCCCAAGGGGGCCTACGACCCGGAACGCGTGCAGCTCTGCGTGCAGGGGATGATCCTCGAGGAGCACGGCTATCGATGCGAGGCGGGCATGCTCTATTTCGCCGCTTCCCGCGAACGGGTGCGCGTCGCGCTCGACGAGGAATTGCGGGCCATGACGCTCGCGGCCGTCAACGGGCTTCGGCTCGTCGCTGCGGGGGGCCAGATGCCGCCGCCCCTGCGGGACAGCCCCAAGTGTCCGCGCTGCTCGCTGGTCGGGATCTGCCTTCCCGACGAGGTCAATTTCCTAAAGCGGGGCGGCGCCGATCCACGCCCCCTAAGCGTCGCTCAGGACAGCGCCTTACCGCTGTACGTGCAGGCGCGCGGGGGATCGGTCCGTAAGCGCGGAGAGACCCTCGAGGTCTTTGTGGACGATAACCTGGTCACGACGGCCAGGCTCATCGATGTGTCCCAGGTCGTCTTGATGGGAAACATCTATCTCAGCACGCCGACCCTGCATGAGCTCATGAGTCGGGAAACCCCCGTCACCTGGCATTCGTACGGCGGTTGGTTCCTCGGGCATACCCAGGGGACGGGCCATAAGAACGTCGAACTCCGCACCGCCCAGTATCGCGGGAGCTTCGATGAGCGAGTTTGTCTCGCGTTGGCCAAGGGCTTCGTGCGCGCCAAGATCCAGAATTGTCGTACCTTGATGCGGCGCAACTGGCGTGGAGCCACGCCGCCCGATCGGGTGCTTGCCGAGATCAAGCACGACGCCGAGCAGAGCACCCGCGCCGGAAACCTGGACGCCCTGCTGGGGTGCGAGGGGAGCGCCGCGGCGCGCTACTTCGGCGCCTTCTCGGGTCTCATCAAACAGGACCCCGATCCGGATAGCCTGGCCTTCGACTTCACCAAGCGCAACCGCCGCCCGCCGCTCGATCCTGTCAATGCGCTCCTGTCTTATGCCTATGCCCTGCTGGTGCGAACCTGGACCGTCACGCTCACCGCGGTCGGCTTCGACCCCTACCGTGGGTTCTATCATCAACCGCGTTACGGGCGGCCTGCCCTTGCGCTCGACATGATGGAACCGTTCCGACCGCTCGTGGCCGACTCGGCGGTCATCCAGGCCATCAACAACGGCGAGGTCAAGCCTACCGATTTCGTATCTGCCGCGGGGGCGGTGAACCTCACCAATGACGGGCGCAAGCGTTTCATCGCCGCCTTCGAGCGGCGCCTCGACCACGAGATCACCCATCCGGTCTTCGGATACCGCCTGAGCTATCGGAGACTTTTCGAGGTCCAGGCAAGACTCCTCAGCCGATTCCTGCTCGGTGACATCACCGAGTACCCGAATTTCACGACGCGATGAGCCGTCATGGACGAGCACTTGTTCATCGTCACCTACGATATCTCGGACCCCAAGCGCTGGCGGGCCGTATTCTCTCTCATGAACGGATACGGAGAATGGCTACAGCTCTCCGTCTTTCAGTGCCGCCTCGCCCGCCGACGCCATGCCGAGCTGGCCGCCACCCTCGACCAGATCATCCACCATGAGGAAGACCACGTACTGATGCTGGACCTCGGTCCCGCCGAGGGCGTGGTGCCGCGGGTCGTGAGCCTCGGAAAGCCGTTCAAAGCCCTGGAACGCGCGGCTATCATCGTGTAGCATATTCGCCTCACCGTTGCGAGCGCTCCGGTGATGGCGACATCCCCGGTGAGCGCTCGCAAACGGCGCCTCTTTAACAATCAGGATACTACTGTCGCAACATGACGTCATGCCCGAGCTTTGGCCAACCCGCGAACTATCAACCGAAGCACCCCTCGCATCACCGCGCTCCGAGCGGCCTGCCATGCGGGTCTCCACCAGGCCTGTTTTCCGCGGCGAATCGCCGCGAGTTTTCCGCGGCG
>JBOIDR010000029.1:15701-24658 GCA_050740695.1 Gammaproteobacteria bacterium
GTTTTCCGCGGCGAATCGCCGCGAGTTTTCCGCGGCGGCTAGTCTCTGCTGGGTCATGGGTGCCTTTTCCCGGTTTTCCGCGGCGAATCGCCGCGAGTTTTCCGCGGCCTGGGAAGCTCCAGCAACGACGCCACCTATAACATGTTTTCCGCGGCGAATCGCCGCGAGTTTTCCGCGGCGAATCGCCGCGGCCTCATTGAAGCGGGCGCGAGGCCGCTGGCGATGAGCAGCGCAGAGTAGTTTTCCGCGGCGAATCGCCGCGGCCTCATTGAAGCTTGTCATGATGTATCCCAATAGAACGATGCCGCCTCGTTTTCCGCGGCGAATCGCCGCGGCCTCATTGAAGCCTGGCGATCGTACTTCGACATTCCAGCCTCGGCGTCGTTTTCCGCGGCGAATCGCCGCGGCCTCATTGAAGCTGGTTGAACACGGCCTGCTCGGCGTGCTTCTTAGCTGTTTTCCGCGGCGAATCGCCGCGGCCTCATTGAAGCGATTTCGGATTTCCAGTCCCTTCCGTTTCTTGGAGGCGTTTTCCGCGGCGAATCGCCGCGGCCTCATTGAAGCCGTTCCGGCGGGTAAAGAAGTTCCCATGTGGGACGGGTTTTCCGCGGCGAATCGCCGCGGCCTCATTGAAGCGTCAGCGGCACGTTGATGCACCACACGTTGAACTTGTTTTCCGCGGCGAATCGCCGCGGCCTCATTGAAGCTGATCCTGAGACCGCGCCTTCCCCTTCGACCTCCCGTTTTCCGCGGCGAATCGCCGCGGCCTCATTGAAGCCCAGATAGGCCGCGTTTTCCCTCTTCCACCGCTCGAAGTTTTCCGCGGCGAATCGCCGCGGCCTCATTGAAGCTCACGGAAGATAATCCTGCTTTCATTTTGGATCACGTTTTCCGCGGCGAATCGCCGCGGCCTCATTGAAGCACGACGTTGGCACCGGTCGTGATGGTGAATACATCGTTTTCCGCGGCGAATCGCCGCGGCCTCATTGAAGCATTACGACGGCACTTGCCCCGACCGTCGCGGCAATGTTTTCCGCGGCGAATCGCCGCGGCCTCATTGAAGCCCGGCCGAGCCTAGCTTGTTTTGCATGAGTCTGCGGTTTTCCGCGGCGAATCGCCGCGGCCTCATTGAAGCTGGTCATCGCTGTACTACAGCGATGACCACCGCCGGTTTTCCGCGGCGAATCGCCGCGGCCTCATTGAAGCTGTCGCCCGGACCATCTCCTGGCCGCGGGTGCCCTGTTTTCCGCGGCGAATCGCCGCGGCCTCATTGAAGCACCTTGGCCCTGGATGTCGAGCCCCCCGAGCTGGACGTTTTCCGCGGCGAATCGCCGCGGCCTCATTGAAGCTGGCGCAAATTGCGTCTATAGGAGCTTCCTGAAATGGTTTTCCGCGGCGAATCGCCGCGGCCTCATTGAAGCGGGCCGATGGCGGGGTTTACCTGGTGCGGCACGCTGTTTTCCGCGGCGAATCGCCGCGGCCTCATTGAAGCTTAGGTATAAGTTATGAACAAGAAGCTGGTTGGTTTCGTTTTCCGCGGCGAATCGCCGCGGCCTCATTGAAGCCTGACCCACGCGCAGGCGCGCATCGCCGAGATCGACGTTTTCCGCGGCGAATCGCCGCGGCCTCATTGAAGCGCGATGCTGCGCCGAACCCGATGGAGGACGGTCAAGTTTTCCGCGGCGAATCGCCGCGGCCTCATTGAAGCTGGGGTTCTCGCGGGTGATCTGGTGCATGGCCGCCTGTTTTCCGCGGCGAATCGCCGCGGCCTCATTGAAGCGTCGCCAGAGGCGGTCGGCTCGGGCGGTGCCACCTGTTTTCCGCGGCGAATCGCCGCGGCCTCATTGAAGCGGCTTGGACTTTGTTGGACAGGGCGGCGACTCGGCGTTTTCCGCGGCGAATCGCCGCGGCCTCATTGAAGCTCGACCGGTCCGCGGGCCAAACGGCGCCGCCTGGACGTTTTCCGCGGCGAATCGCCGCGGCCTCATTGAAGCGGCTACGGTGCTGCTTGCTACGAGTGACGCGGCCACGTTTTCCGCGGCGAATCGCCGCGGCCTCATTGAAGCGCCAGCAACTTGCGATGACACGCGGCACGTTTGCGGGGTTTTCCGCGGCGAATCGCCGCGGCCTCATTGAAGCGCGAGCGGTTCGACCAGCCGCTACCCACGCAACCCGGTTTTCCGCGGCGAATCGCCGCGGCCTCATTGAAGCCGTCTCGGGGCACATGTGTCTCAGTCCCCCGACAGGGTTTTCCGCGGCGAATCGCCGCGGCCTCATTGAAGCCGTTTCCACCAGGACCGCGTCCATCCTCGAGCAATGTTTTCCGCGGCGAATCGCCGCGGCCTCATTGAAGCCTCGAAATGGGCTGCGGCAAGTCCAAGGTGATCATCGTTTTCCGCGGCGAATCGCCGCGGCCTCATTGAAGCAAAACAAGGAAGGGCGCGATGGTGGTCAGAAACTCCGTTTTCCGCGGCGAATCGCCGCGGCCTCATTGAAGCTATTATGACCCGGCACTGGACAACGGCACCCTGTCAGTTTTCCGCGGCGAATCGCCGCGGCCTCATTGAAGCCTTGGTCTGGCGCATCGAGAAGGCGTTGCGGGAAGCGGTTTTCCGCGGCGAATCGCCGCGGCCTCATTGAAGCTCATCGATCGTCCCTGGGACTACCAGGTCGATGTAGTTTTCCGCGGCGAATCGCCGCGGCCTCATTGAAGCTCCAAAACGGGTGATCCTGCTTTTCCATCCACGGCGTTTTCCGCGGCGAATCGCCGCGGCCTCATTGAAGCTGGGACATGGAGGTGGAGGACACGCATGCGTTTGTTGTTTTCCGCGGCGAATCGCCGCGGCCTCATTGAAGCCCGGAGATCTGGATCTGCTTAAGCACCGCCGAACATGTTTTCCGCGGCGAATCGCCGCGGCCTCATTGAAGCAGGGTTTTTGGCGTCGAGTTCCCCAACGCCCGCATGTTTTCCGCGGCGAATCGCCGCGGCCTCATTGAAGCGCGGCCTCAATGGCGGTGCTGACTTGTTCTAAGGTCGTTTTCCGCGGCGAATCGCCGCGGCCTCATTGAAGCTAAATGGACCCGGCGGACTTCTTGGGCCTGGCCGCGGTTTTCCGCGGCGAATCGCCGCGGCCTCATTGAAGCGCTCCGGACGATAACGAGCCTCTGCTGTCAACATCGTTTTCCGCGGCGAATCGCCGCGGCCTCATTGAAGCCTGTTCCTCTTATCCGGTACACCCAGGACAAGGCGTTTTCCGCGGCGAATCGCCGCGGCCTCATTGAAGCCAGTTTCTCGGCGAGATCGGCAATTTTTGCATCCACGTTTTCCGCGGCGAATCGCCGCGGCCTCATTGAAGCTGGGCCGCGTCAGCGTGCTCGGGCTTGATGGTGCCGTTTTCCGCGGCGAATCGCCGCGGCCTCATTGAAGCGGGAAGAAGCACGAGATCATCGAGAACGTGCTGAACGTTTTCCGCGGCGAATCGCCGCGGCCTCATTGAAGCAGATAACGCGGCGATCACGATGTATGGGACCACGCTGTTTTCCGCGGCGAATCGCCGCGGCCTCATTGAAGCGGGCCAACCTGGCCGGTGGAGCCGGTCACCGTGTCGTTTTCCGCGGCGAATCGCCGCGGCCTCATTGAAGCCGACTTGCCGCAGCCCATTTCGAGGAAGAAAGCGAAGTTTTCCGCGGCGAATCGCCGCGGCCTCATTGAAGCTCCTCAACTTCCTCAACTTAGGGGTAGTCTACACCCGTTTTCCGCGGCGAATCGCCGCGGCCTCATTGAAGCCTCGTACACCCGCAACGTCAGCTCAGCGTCCTTGCGTGTTTTCCGCGGCGAATCGCCGCGGCCTCATTGAAGCCTGGCGAAGAACGCGCGGAAGGCCGCCGCCCGAACTGTTTTCCGCGGCGAATCGCCGCGGCCTCATTGAAGCCCCTCGGCCGAAGCCGTGCGCGACATGACCTACGACGTTTTCCGCGGCGAATCGCCGCGGCCTCATTGAAGCCGGAACAGGCAGGGGATAACCGTGATCCCATCGGCCGTTTTCCGCGGCGAATCGCCGCGGCCTCATTGAAGCCGCGTCGAAGATCGAGCGACCGACTTTCGCGCCCGGTTTTCCGCGGCGAATCGCCGCGGCCTCATTGAAGCTTGGCGGAGCTTGACAGGCAACTTGTGGTCCAATTCCGTTTTCCGCGGCGAATCGCCGCGGCCTCATTGAAGCTCGGATGCCGCTGATGTCGTGGCATCTGCCAGCCGGTTTTCCGCGGCGAATCGCCGCGGCCTCATTGAAGCCCGTAGCCCCACACATTGTGCCCGGCAGTCCACAACGTTTTCCGCGGCGAATCGCCGCGGCCTCATTGAAGCCCGTGGTGCTCAAGGCACAGTTACACAACTTCAACCGTTTTCCGCGGCGAATCGCCGCGGCCTCATTGAAGCTACGCCGGCCGGGCCTGGGGGCACGCTGCAAGGCAAGGTTTTCCGCGGCGAATCGCCGCGGCCTCATTGAAGCGGATGTTCCTATGTTCCCAGTTTCCTGTTCCTGTTGTTTTCCGCGGCGAATCGCCGCGGCCTCATTGAAGCCAGTATGGGTAAGGCCAAGCTGGCCGAGACCTTGGGGTTTTCCGCGGCGAATCGCCGCGGCCTCATTGAAGCTCGTCGATCTCGGCGATGCGCGCCTGCGCGTGGGTCGTTTTCCGCGGCGAATCGCCGCGGCCTCATTGAAGCACTTCGCTCGGCGCATCTCCGGCTCGCGGAATGTGGTTTTCCGCGGCGAATCGCCGCGGCCTCATTGAAGCTTGGAGACTACCGCCCGCAGTTCGACTCCGAGAAATGTTTTCCGCGGCGAATCGCCGCGGCCTCATTGAAGCTGTCGCACGGACCATCTCCTGGCCGCGGGTGCCCTGTTTTCCGCGGCGAATCGCCGCGGCCTCATTGAAGCTCGTGCCAACTTTGGGGTATGGGTTGGGGACGAGTGGTTTTCCGCGGCGAATCGCCGCGGCCTCATTGAAGCTTGATCGTGACCCTGAAGGCTTCCGTCACCATGACGTTTTCCGCGGCGAATCGCCGCGGCCTCATTGAAGCGTCACCAGCATCACCGTTACCAACGGCGGAACCGAGGTTTTCCGCGGCGAATCGCCGCGGCCTCATTGAAGCGACCGTCAGCGGTGTCGCGCAGACTTCGGAGCTGGATGTTTTCCGCGGCGAATCGCCGCGGCCTCATTGAAGCGCCGCACACGAACCAACACCCACGCGGGCCGGCGAGTTTTCCGCGGCGAATCGCCGCGGCCTCATTGAAGCCTCCCGAAGATCGGGGTCCGCAGTTTCCGTGTCCAGTTTTCCGCGGCGAATCGCCGCGGCCTCATTGAAGCACGGATTTGGAGCGCAACCAAGTGGGGTTTGTCCTGCGTTTTCCGCGGCGAATCGCCGCGGCCTCATTGAAGCGCCGCTAGTCCGGGGCTTTGGCCCCGGCTTGGCGTAGTTTTCCGCGGCGAATCGCCGCGGCCTCATTGAAGCGAGCCAAAGCGCGCCGTGACCGGGCGCTTGGCAAATGTTTTCCGCGGCGAATCGCCGCGGCCTCATTGAAGCGAGAAAGCGACGTTGGCGGCCGACATCGTGACGGTGTTTTCCGCGGCGAATCGCCGCGGCCTCATTGAAGCCTGCAAGAGGCTGTCGAGCTTGGCCTTTGCAGCCAGTTTTCCGCGGCGAATCGCCGCGGCCTCATTGAAGCGACACTGGGGTGTGGAAGGCCTGAAGCGTACAACTGGTTTTCCGCGGCGAATCGCCGCGGCCTCATTGAAGCGGGATCGTTACACCACCGAAGGTGAGCCCTGGAGCGGTTTTCCGCGGCGAATCGCCGCGGCCTCATTGAAGCCCGGCGAGGTGGATCTGCTTAAGCACCGCCGAACATGTTTTCCGCGGCGAATCGCCGCGGCCTCATTGAAGCACCACAGCACGCCCTGTGCTCGATATGAATGGCACCGTTTTCCGCGGCGAATCGCCGCGGCCTCATTGAAGCTTGTCGATCTCGGCGATGCGCGCCTGCGCGTAGGTCGTTTTCCGCGGCGAATCGCCGCGGCCTCATTGAAGCCTCCGCGACCGCGTTTCCAAGGTCATGGGCGATCCGGTTTTCCGCGGCGAATCGCCGCGGCCTCATTGAAGCATGGCCTTCAGCAAGCGCGCATTGGCCGCGTTAGCCGTTTTCCGCGGCGAATCGCCGCGGCCTCATTGAAGCTCAACAAGGCCGTTGAGTATGAGATCCTCCCAAGAAGTTTTCCGCGGCGAATCGCCGCGGCCTCATTGAAGCAGCGCGAATACCGAGCGGTCCCCGGTGCGTGGGCCGTTTTCCGCGGCGAATCGCCGCGGCCTCATTGAAGCCACCCTAAGTGGTGAACGGCCTTGGCCACCAGCGCGGTTTTCCGCGGCGAATCGCCGCGGCCTCATTGAAGCCGGGTGTACGAAAAGCAAACCACCGTCCTCCAGAATGTTTTCCGCGGCGAATCGCCGCGGCCTCATTGAAGCCACACGGACGCTGGAATAAGCCAGACGCACGAGTAGTTTTCCGCGGCGAATCGCCGCGGCCTCATTGAAGCTTCACCTTCTGCTCGATCTCGGCATCGGACAACGGCGTTTTCCGCGGCGAATCGCCGCGGCCTCATTGAAGCGCAACGTCAATGGAATCAACAGGTTGAGGCGCGCGGTTTTCCGCGGCGAATCGCCGCGGCCTCATTGAAGCTCGGCCTCTGCTCTATCCTGAGCCTGTCGGCGAGAGGTTTTCCGCGGCGAATCGCCGCGGCCTCATTGAAGCCTTCAGCCGCAACTCGCTGTACATTGGCCGGTCAATGTTTTCCGCGGCGAATCGCCGCGGCCTCATTGAAGCCCCGCGACTTGATATTCGAGATTCGCGAAGCACGGGTTTTCCGCGGCGAATCGCCGCGGCCTCATTGAAGCCGCTGGGATCAGCATCACGGTGCGGGCGTCCTCACGTTTTCCGCGGCGAATCGCCGCGGCCTCATTGAAGCAACGGCGCCCGCCGGCACGTGGTTCGGTTTCTCAACAGTTTTCCGCGGCGAATCGCCGCGGCCTCAGTGAAGCGCGCCGGTGTACGCCGGGATCGCGATCCCGAGTGACGTTTTCCGCGGCGAATCGCCGCGGCCTCATTGAAGCCGCGCCTGCTCGGGTGTCGATGCCGCCAGGGCCATGTTTTCCGCGGCGAATCGCCGCGGCCTCATTGAAGCGCCCCCCGAGCGCGATTTCTTGGAAGGATCTCATGTTTTCCGCGGCGAATCGCCGCGGCCTCATTGAAGCTCCCCCGGTTACGTTGTGTGTCCTGGCCCGCCACCGTTTTCCGCGGCGAATCGCCGCGGCCTCATTGAAGCTTCGACAAGACGGTGGACCAGATGTACCGGATTGAGGTTTTCCGCGGCGAATCGCCGCGGCCTCATTGAAGCCGCCTTTATGCGCGAGCCTAGTGGACGCGCTGAACGGTTTTCCGCGGCGAATCGCCGCGGCCTCATTGAAGCGCCGCCCGGCCGGTCCCGCAAGCCGCCTAAACCGTAGTTTTCCGCGGCGAATCGCCGCGGCCTCATTGAAGCGCGAAGCCACACCCGGCTTGGTACGTGTTGTCGCATGTTTTCCGCGGCGAATCGCCGCGGCCTCATTGAAGCCAGATCAGCCCCATCGCGTCCCTTTCCTTGCACCCGTTTTCCGCGGCGAATCGCCGCGGCCTCATTGAAGCTATTCCCTCCCTCTCCTTGAGGGGCCGGGGTTGGGCGTTTTCCGCGGCGAATCGCCGCGGCCTCATTGAAGCGGGCTGTCTGAATCCGCGGCGCTCTCTTTTCTATATGGTTTTCCGCGGCGAATCGCCGCGGCCTCATTGAAGCGCGTATCCACCGTCCACAGACCGCCTAACCATAGACGTTTTCCGCGGCGAATCGCCGCGGCCTCATTGAAGCTGAAAAGAGGTCCGGATACCACGGGGCGGACATGTTGTTTTCCGCGGCGAATCGCCGCGGCCTCATTGAAGCTGGTCGGGCAGTATCAAGCCCGAGAACGCGGACGCGTTTTCCGCGGCGAATCGCCGCGGCCTCATTGAAGCCGGCTACCGTACACGCAAGATTGACCGATCAACGTAGTTTTCCGCGGCGAATCGCCGCGGCCTCATTGAAGCGCTGACTTGCGGCATATAGTCGCTATCGCTAGGACTGTTTTCCGCGGCGAATCGCCGCGGCCTCATTGAAGCTCTGCAAATCTAGGCCATATGATAGTGGACATAGAAGGTTTTCCGCGGCGAATCGCCGCGGCCTCATTGAAGCGCGTAGTACACCGCGGTCTCCGCGGCGGTGAGCGTCGTTTTCCGCGGCGAATCGCCGCGGCCTCATTGAAGCGTTTACACGGCCGGGCGGGTCGTCGTTGAACCAGCGGTTTTCCGCGGCGAATCGCCGCGGCCTCATTGAAGCTGGATGTAAACGGCGGGATCGTGGACGCCTTCGGCGTTTTCCGCGGCGAATCGCCGCGGCCTCATTGAAGCCGCTCGTGGCGCGGCTCGCGCGGCGCACTCGGGCGGTGTTTTCCGCGGCGAATCGCCGCGGCCTCATTGAAGCCGTGATCTGAACCCGAGTGCGTGCGCCGGCTGCGCGGTTTTCCGCGGCGAATCGCCGCGGCCTCATTGAAGCTTGTGCGCGCCAAGGAGGATAGGCATTATGACCACGTTTTCCGCGGCGAATCGCCGCGGCCTCATTGAAGCTCCGTGTCGTACTCGGACCATATAATGATGGTTGTCGTTTTCCGCGGCGAATCGCCGCGGCCTCATTGAAGCTTACCAGCTTCTCCGGCCAAGGCGATTGCCCATCCGTTTTCCGCGGCGAATCGCCGCGGCCTCATTGAAGCAAGCATACTGCGATCGAGCACCGGGTCCAGGATCCGGTTTTCCGCGGCGAATCGCCGCGGCCTCATTGAAGCA
>JBOIDR010000029.1:24758-38999 GCA_050740695.1 Gammaproteobacteria bacterium
CAAGGCGATTGCCCATCCGTTTTCCGCGGCGAATCGCCGCGGCCTCATTGAAGCAAGCATACTGCGATCGAGCACCGGGTCCAGGATCCGGTTTTCCGCGGCGAATCGCCGCGGCCTCATTGAAGCATCGATCACATGCGCGGCGCGATTACTGTGCTCGGCAGTTTTCCGCGGCGAATCGCCGCGGCCTCATTGAAGCTGCACGTGGATGTGCCGCACGACCGCCTTGGTCGCGTTTTCCGCGGCGAATCGCCGCGGCCTCATTGAAGCGAGTGGCTGCTCGACCGCTACACATTCGACTGACCCGTTTTCCGCGGCGAATCGCCGCGGCCTCATTGAAGCGCGTGTAGCCCATGGCACGCGGCCGATACCGACCGGTTTTCCGCGGCGAATCGCCGCGGCCTCATTGAAGCCGCTCGGCCTTGCGAAATGTATTCGTATTCATACATGTTTTCCGCGGCGAATCGCCGCGGCCTCATTGAAGCAATATGGAATCCGTTGAGGCTCCCATCGTCAATCTGGTTTTCCGCGGCGAATCGCCGCGGCCTCATTGAAGCATTACGTGGCAGTCCAGTGTCCAGACGCGGGCCTCAAGTTTTCCGCGGCGAATCGCCGCGGCCTCATTGAAGCTCGATGAGCCACCCCCGGTCGTCGGTTTCCATGATGTTTTCCGCGGCGAATCGCCGCGGCCTCATTGAAGCCTCCCTTTCTTCAGCGCTATCTGTCCGAACTGGTCCTGTTTTCCGCGGCGAATCGCCGCGGCCTCATTGAAGCTCTCCGATGGCCTCCGCGAATTCCCTAGGAGTCGCGTTTTCCGCGGCGAATCGCCGCGGCCTCATTGAAGCTCTCCGATGGCCTCCGCGAATTCCCTAGGAGTCGCGTTTTCCGCGGCGAATCGCCGCGGCCTCATTGAAGCGCCGTCACGGTCTGGTTCACGGCACTCTCACTGGTACGGTTTTCCGCGGCGAATCGCCGCGGCCTCATTGAAGCTACATCAGTTATTAGCATAAATCACCTCGCTGTGCTGTTTTCCGCGGCGAATCGCCGCGGCCTCATTGAAGCTGACATGGCCGACCTTCACGCCGACGCAGCAGAGCGGTTTTCCGCGGCGAATCGCCGCGGCCTCATTGAAGCGGATCCTCCTTGTCATTGACTCCGCAAACTCTCGAAGTTTTCCGCGGCGAATCGCCGCGGCCTCATTGAAGCCTGTTTTCGCCATGTCAATTCCCTATGAAAGAGTTAAGTTTTCCGCGGCGATTCGCCGCGGCCTCATTGAAGCGATGCCGGTCGGCTGGCGCACCACGCTCCGCGCAACGTTTTCCGCGGCGATTCGCCGCGGCCTCATTGAAGCCTATCTCAAGGGGCTGGCGTTGCCTGGATTAGCACAGTTTTCCGCGGCGATTCGCCGCGGCCTCATTGGCATGTGGCGAGAGGCGGAGAAAGCTAGCCCGACAGCCCCCCGCGATGGGCTGGGCGGCGGCCGAGGGGATGGGCGGCGGGGGCATGCCCTGGATGGTCACACCGAGGAGGTGCTGACGGCACTCTTCCCGGAACAGAGAACCCTGGCCGAGTCCCTGTTTCGCGCCATCACGAGCGCCGGCAGAGCGAGGGTGGTGGTCAGGACGTGCGGCGTCGGCAAGCCCTGTCCACCATCGCCGCATGGGCCGAGGTCCGAGTGCCTCTCTTGCAGACGCCTATGTGCCTCTTCCCGCTGTCGCGCCGCTTCGTCGCTGCTGTAACCCCAAACTCTCTCCTCGCAGTTCAAGCACCCCGCCCCGGCCCGTGAGTCCGTCGCCGGCCTGCGCTGACTCACCGATGACATCATGGCATGATAATAGGCCCCTGACCCGGACGCGGGCACCGACACCATCGCGAAGACATAGGGCCGCCACAATCCCTCATGGCCATCGCCACCGAACAGCGACCCGCCGGCTCGCCCTCGCGAAGCTTGAGGGCGGGGATGGATGCGGGCTCTGGGCCGTACGCTCCGGATGCCGGCGAGGCGGCTTCCCGGCTGGTCGATCTCGTGCACGCGCTTTTGGAGGAGGGGCACCCGGATCGCCATCGCGTGATCGAGGCCACGCTCGACAGCTCGCTCGAAAAGGATCTCGGGCTCGACAGCTTGGCGAGAGTCGAGCTGCTCACTAGGATCGAGCGCAGCTTCTCGGTCGAGATGCCCGGAGACGCGCTGGGCGCGGCGGAGACGCTGCGCGATCTGCTGCGGGCGCTTTTGGCCGCGGGTCCACGGATCGAGGCCCACCGCAGGGTTGCGGCCGACGAGCACCGCGGTGGCGTTCTCCCGGTGCCCGAAGGCGCGAGCACCCTCACCGAGGCGCTGTCCTGGCACGTCGAGGCGCACCCCGAGCGCCGCCATGCCCTCTTCTACCGGACCGCCGATGAGATCGAAACGCTCACCTACGGCGAGCTGTGGCGCGGCGCCGGCGCGGTCGCGGCCGGGCTGAGCGAGCGCGGCCTGGCACCGGGCCAGGCCGTCGCGATCATGCTGCCGAGCGGCTTCGAGTTCTTTTTCGCCTTCTTCGGCAGCCTGCTCGCGGGCGGCGTTCCGGTCCCGCTTTATCCGCCTGCACGCCTCTCGCAGCTCGAGGACCACCTCAAACGGCAGGCGGGGATCCTGCGTAACTGCCTCGCGCCCATCCTCATCACGGTCCGGGAGGCGACGCTCGCGGCGCGCCTCCTCAAGGGCCATGCGCCCGAGCTGCGCGAGATCGCGACCGTCGGCGAGCTGCGAGCGGCGGGGCCGAATGCCCTCAGGCCACGGATCCAGGCCGATGACGTCGCATTTCTGCAATACACGTCCGGCAGCACCGGGAACCCCAAGGGCGTCGTCCTGACCCATGCGAACCTGCTTGCGAACCTGCGGGCGTGGGGGCGCGCGGCGCGCTTCGATTCGAACGATGTGGCGGTAAGCTGGCTACCGCTCTATCACGACTTGGGGCTCATCGGCGCCTGGCTTGGGAGCCTGTACAACGGGGGCTCGCTCGTGCTCCTGTCTCCGCTCGACTTCCTGGCGCGGCCCGAGCGCTGGCTGTGGGCGATCCATACCCATCGGGGGACGGCGTCCGCGGCGCCGAACTTCGCCTTCGAGCTCTGCCTGCGCAGGATCGAGGACCGCGACATCGAGGGCCTGGACCTCGGCTCCTGGCGGCTCGCGGCCAACGGCGCGGAGCCCGTGATCCCGGACACCCTGCGGCGCTTCACGGAACGCTTCTCGCCTTATGGCTTCCGCCCAGAAACGATGGCCCCGGTATTCGGCCTCGCCGAATGCACAGTGGGCCTCGCGATTCCGCCGATGGGCAGGAAGCCGATCGTAGACCGAATCGAGCGTGCCCCCTTCATCGAACGGCGCCTTGCCGTGCCCGTGCGTGCCGACGACGAGCAGGCGCTCGAATTCGTCGCCTGCGGGCGGGTGCTCCCCGGTCACGAGATGCGCATCGCAGACCACGAGGACCGCGAGCTGCCCGAGCGCAAGGTGGGTCACCTGCAGTTCCGCGGCCCGTCGGCGACGCGCGGTTACTTTCGCAATCCGGACGAGACCGCTCGCTTGATCCACGGTACGTGGCTCGACAGCGGCGATCTCGGCTACCTCGCCGACGGCGATCTCTACGTCACCGGCCGGGTGAAGGACACGATCATCCGCGGCGGGCGCAACATCCTGCCGCACGCGCTGGAGGAAGCGGTCGGAGGCCTGCCTGGGATCCGTAAGGGCTGCGTCGCGGTCTTCGGGGTGCCGGATCCTGGCGGGGGCACCGAGCGGCTGGTGGTGGTTGCCGAGACACGCGAGGGCGAGCCGTCGGTGCTCGAAGGGCTGCGCCAGCGCATCAACGCGCTCGCGGTAGAGCTCATCGAGACGCCGGTGGACGAGGTGGTGCTGGCACCGCCGCAGAGCGTGCTCAAGACCTCGAGCGGCAAGATCCGCCGTGCCGGAACGCGCGAGCTTTATCGGCTCGGCAAGCTCGGGCGCACCGCGGGTGCCCCCTGGTTGCAGATCGCGAGGCTGGCCTTGAGCGGAGCGCCGGGGCAGCTCACGCGCCTCATGCGCGCCACGGCGGCGTACCTGTACGCGGCCTATGCGTGGGTCGCCTTCGCGCTGGTGGCGCTCATCGACTGGGTCACCGTGCTCATCACCCCATCGCTGAAGTGGCGCTGGCAAGCCACGAGGGGGCTCATCCGCCTGCTCTTGCGCCTCGTCATGCTTCCGGTGCAGACCGAGGGTATCGAGGGGCTATCGGTCAACGAGGCGCGGGTGTTCGTCGCCAACCATACGAGCTATCTCGATGCACTGGTGCTCATCGCGATGCTCCCCGGACCGCTGCACTTCGTCGCCAAGCGCGAGTTCCTGCGCATCGCCGTGTTGCGGATCCTGTTCTCGCGGCTCGGCGCCCAGTTCGTCGAGCGCTTCGATGCAGAGAAGGGCGCCGCCGACACCGAGCGGTTGAAAGAGGTCGCGCGCGGCGGCGGCTCGCTCATGGTCTTTGCAGAGGGCAGGTTCCGCCGCGGCGCCGGGCTGCGGCCGTTCCGGATGGGCGCCTTCGCGATTGCGGCCTCGGCGGGGCTGCCGGTCGTGCCGGTCGCGCTCCGGGGCGCGCGCTCTGTATTGCCGCGGGACACCTGGCTCCCGCGCCGCCACCCGATATTGGTCGCGGTGGGGGAGCCGATCTGGCCCGAGGGAGAGGGTTGGGACGCCGCCGTCGCCCTGCGCGATGCGGCACGCGAACAGATCCTCCGCCGCTGCGGCGAGTCCGACCTGGGCTAGGGCCGGACCCCCACCCCGACCCTCCCCGGTCCGCACAAAGCGCGACAGGGGAGGGAGCTCCCCGATCCCCTCCCCTGCGGAGCGGGGGAGGGTTAGGGTGGGGGCAGTTCAGGGCACTCGGCGCAGGAGCACGAGCGCGACCGCGAGCGTCACCAGGGCCGGCGCCATGGCGGAGAGCGCCGGATACAGGTTGAATACCACGCCCAGCGAGCCGGCGGCCTTGTTGACGAGGTGAAACACGGCACCGATACAGGAGCCGAGCACCACGCGCCGGCCAGTGCCTGCCCGACGCGGGTTGCCGAGCACGATCGGGATGGCCAGCAAGACCATGGCGCCGGTCCCCAGGGGATAAGCACCCTTGAGCCACAGGGCATGCCGATACTGCCGGCTGTCCTGGCCGTTGGTCTCGAGGAAATCGACATAGCGGTACAGGTCCACGACCGACAGGTGGTTGGGATCGATCGCCACCAGGCTGATGAGATCGGGGTTGAGCAGCGATTCCCAGTTGGCGCTCCGCACGCGGCGTACCTCGATCCGATCGTTCAGAAACAGCGTTTGTTCGATACCTTCGAGCAACCAGCGCCCGTCGCTGTAGTAGGCACGCGTAGCGCGGGTGCTGGTCTTTAGCCGCCCTTGCTCGTCGAACTCGTAGATGAAGATCCGCTCCACCCGGTTGCCCGGCAGGATGGTACGGATGTTCACGAAGCTCTGGCCATCCCTGGCCCAGAAGCCGTTGCGGGTCTTGAGCGCGATCTTGTCGGTGGTGGCGATGGAGCGGCGCTGTTGGGCCAATTGCTCGCACGGGGGGGCCACCAGCTCGCCGATGAGCAGGCAGGCGATCATGATGACCGCCCCTGCATTCATCACCCAATAGACGGTCTTCGACAGCGACACCCCCGCGGCCCGGATGACGCTCATCTCGCTGGTGCTGACCAACGCACCGAGCGCGAACAGGCTGCCTAGGAGGGCGGCGACCGGGAACAGGTCGTAGCAGAGCCGCGGGATGCTCAACAGCACGAACTCGACGACCTGCAAGACCCCATAGTGTCCGCGGCCGAGATCGCCCATCTCATCGACGAATTCGAAGAACGAAAAGATGGCCGTCAAGGCCACGAGGGCAGTGGCGGTCGAGGCCATGACCGTCCTCCCGATGTAGCGGGCCAGGATTTTCACCGCCCAGGAGGTTCTAAGCTCACGATCTCAAGCCGCGATGGCGCCGCACTATACCTCAAGACCCGCCGTGTGCGGCCACCAAGGATCCGCACCGGGCTCGGTTGCGCGATGCGCATTCCTCGCTTAGTTTATACTCCAAGGTTTACGGAGCGGTCACGGGCCCCACGGTTCGCGGGACGTGTCTATCGCAACACCATCCCTCACCAGCTGGCGCGAGAGGTAGAGTCATGAAAAGGATAGGTCGCATGGGCCTCATGGCCGTGCTCGGCTTCTTCAGCCTGGCGTTGGCCGCGGTACCGCGGGATCCCTCGGAGCTGATCAAGACGACCGCCGAACAGGTACGGGCGCGGGTGGCCGTCGAGCGCGATACCCTGCGTACCGACCGCGAACGCCTGCATCAGCTCGTCGATGACCTGATCCTGCCGCACTTCGATTTCACCCAGATGTCCCAGCGGGTCCTCGGCAAGCACTGGCAGGGTGCCAGCAGCACGCAGCGCGAGCGCTTCATCGATGAGTTTCGCAAGTTGTTGATCCGCACCTACGCGCTGGCGCTGCTCGACTATGTCGATCGGGAGGTCCGCTATTTCCCGGTGCGCGCCGAGCCCGGCGCCCAGATGGTCACGGTCAAGACCGAGATCGATCGGCCGGGCGGGGCCGCCATGTTGATCAGCTATCGCCTGCACATCACCGGCGATGCGTGGAAGGTGAGCGATATCACGGTCGATGGGGTGAGCCTGGTGAACACCTACCAGGCGTCGTTTCGATCGGAGGTCCGCAAGGGCGGTATCGACGGCCTCATCGACAGCCTCGCGGCCAAGAATGCGACGAAACCGCCCCCGCAGCCCCCGCAGTAGCGTGACCCTGTCTCAGCGGGAGGGAGGTGGAGGTGTGTGGCACCTGGCCGGGGTGCTGGACATGACGTCCGTACCGACCGTAAGGGACGCGGCCGACGCGCTCGTCGATACCCCGGAGGTGCTCGTGGACCTCTGCGATGTGACGCGCATGGACAGCGCCGGGCTCGCGCTCCTGGTGGACTGGCAGGGACGGGCGCGCGGCCGTCGCACCAAGCTGCGCTTTCGCAACCTGCCCGTGGGCATCGCGGCGATCGCCGAGGTCTACGGACTCTGCGCCATCCTGCCCGCAGAGGCCTTCCGGACTCGGGAGCCGCTGCCGGCATCCGCCGGACTCCCGCCCGACCCCTAAGCGTGAGCTCCCTGAAGCCATGAGCCCCACGGATATCCAGCGCTTGATCGAGGATGGGATCCCGGGTAGCCGCGCCGAAGTCCGGGGGGAGGACGGGGTGCACTTCGAGGCCTCGGTCGTCAGCCCCGCCTTCCGTGGTCTCAACGCCCTGCAGAGACACCGCCTCGTCTACCAGAGCCTCGGGCGCTCCCTGGAGAGCGCTATCCATGCCCTGTCGATCGAGACCCTGACCCCCGAGGAACAGGATACCCGCTTACGCGTGCGGGGCGGCGGCGCGGAGTAGCCCGCCACCTCGCTCGATGATGGCCATGGCGCAGCGATCGCGGGCGGCGCGGCCGTGGACAAGCTGATCATTACGGGCGGCGTCCCCCTGCGCGGCGAGATCCGCGTCTCGGGAGCCAAGAACGCGGCCTTGCCGATCCTGGCAGCCACCCTCCTCTGCGACGGCGTGGTGACCATCGGCAACGTGCCGCACCTACGCGACATCACCACCACCCTGGAGCTCCTGGGACGCATGGGCGTCGAGCTCATGGTGGATGATCAGATGAACATCGAGGTGGACGGCGGCACGTTGAACGACGTGCGTGCCCCCTACGAGCTGGTGCGGACCATGCGCGCCTCGATACTGGTGCTGGGCCCCTTGCTGACGCGCTACGGCCGCGCGGAGGTGTCCCTGCCGGGCGGCTGCGCCATCGGGTCACGGCCCGTCAACCTGCATCTCCAGGGCCTCGCGGCGATGGGCGCGGACATCACGGTCGAGGGCGGCTACATCCACGCCTCGGCGGATCGCCTCCATGGGGCGCACCTGGTCCTGGACCTGTGCACCGTGACCGGGACCGAGAACCTGATGATGGCCGCCACGCTCGCGCAGGGCGAGACCGTGATCTGCAACGCCGCGCGCGAGCCCGAGGTGGTGGACCTGGCGACCTGCCTCAATCACATGGGCGCGCGCATCGAGGGTGCCGGCAGCGACACCATCCGCGTGCATGGCGTCGACCGGCTGATCGGTACGCGCCATCACGTCATGCCCGATCGGATCGAGGCCGGTACCTATCTGGTGGCGACCGCCATGAGCGGGGGCGAGGTCAGGCTCAAGGGCGCCGAGCCCCACTACCTGGAGGCGGTGATCGCGAAGCTCATCGAGGCCGGCGCGGACATCGAGTCGGGTCCGGATTGGATCACCCTCACGATGGCGCGAAGCCGACCGCGGGCCGTCGATGCCCATACCTTGCCCTATCCCGGGTTCCCGACCGACATGCAGGCCCAGTTCACGGCCATGAACTGTATCGCCGAAGGCACCGGGGCCATCACGGAATCGGTGTTCGAGAACCGCTTCATGCACGTGCCGGAGCTGGAGCGCATGGGCGCCGGGGTGCGCCTGGAGGGCAATACCGTGATCACGTCCGGGGTCGAGCGCCTGGTCGGCGCGCCGGTGATGGCGACCGATCTCCGGGCCTCGGCCAGCCTGGTCCTGGCCGGTTTGGTCGCCCAGGGAGACACGCTCGTGGACCGCATCTACCACGTGGATCGCGGCTACGAAGCGATCGAGGAGAAGCTCGCCCAGCTCGGCGCGAAGGTCCGCCGCGTGCGGGGCTGAGAGTTTGTGAAAAAATCTACTGCGCTCGGGATCTCGCGTTCCGGCGGTGCTCGGAATCCTCATGTATTTCAACATACACTCCGATTCCTGCGCTCCGGCGGAACGCGACCTCCCTTCGCTCGCGACGATTTTTTCACAAACTCTGCGCCAGCACCGCCCTTGCCGGGCCCCCTTTAAGCCATGCACATGAGCCACGGGCTGACCTTGGCGGTCTCGAAGGGCCGCATCCTCGCCGACCTCCTGCCGCTCCTCGCCGGCATGGGCATCGAGCCCACCGAGGACCCGGAGACCTCGCGCAGCCTGATCATCCCGGCCCGTGGCGGGGCGCTGCGGCTCGTGATCGTGCGCGCCGCGGATGTCCCGACCTACGTGGAATACGGCGCCGCGGACCTCGGCGTGGCCGGCAAGGACGTGCTCCTGGAGTACCCGGGGGAAGGGCTCTATGAACCACTCGACCTCGGCATCGCCCGGTGTAGACTGGTGGTCGCGGGACCCGCGGGCGGCGCCGGAGGCACGACCCGCCAGCTCAGGATCGCGACGAAATATGTCCGGACCACGCGCCGGTATTTCGCCGAAAAGGGGGATCAGGTCGAGGTGATCCGGCTCTACGGCTCCATGGAGCTGGCGCCGCTCGTGGGCCTCGCCGATCGCATCGTCGATCTGGTCGACACCGGAAATACGCTGCGCGCCAACGGGCTCGCCGTGCTCGAAACCATCGCCGGCATCAGCGCCCGGCTCATCGTCAACAAGGCCGCCATGAAGATGAAGAACCTGGAGGTCAAACGCGTCCTCGCGGCGTTTGCGCGCGCGGCGGGGCAGGGCCCGGGTTCCTCGAAGAAATCGGAGTGCTAGTCGCCTCCGGTGTACTGACCTCGAGCGATTTCGGCGCGGTGGTAAAATCGCAGTGGAAGAGAAATGCCAACTGTTTTGAGACTAGGCGCGTACCGTTTTTTCTTTGTCTCCCTCGATCGTGGTGAACCTCCTCATATTCATGTGAGACGCGAGAACATGGTAGCCAAAGTCTGGCTGGATCCTGTGGTATTGGAACGCGCGGGAGGATTTAATCGGGCGGAGCTGAACGCAATCGTGAACCTCGTCCATGAACATCGTGAGACATTTCTGGAAAGATGGTATGAATTCTTTGGCCGTTGACATACAAGAGGCTAGGGCTCAATCAGTGACGGTCATTGAAGACGCCTTAACCGTAGACCTCGTGGATGGGCGGACCATCATCGTGCCCCTGGTATGGTACCCTCGTCTGTGGCATGGCACACCTGGGGAGCGCAGTCATTTTGAGATCTTCGGGGATGGCGCATATATCCATTGGCCGGATCTAGACGAGGATTTGACCGTCGCAGGCCTGCTGGCCGGTCGGCGCTCGGCAGAGAGTCCTCAATCCTTGCAGAAACGGCTGGAGGCCCGACAGGGCCCAGACTCGAAACCATCGCCGGCATCAGCGCCCGGCTCATCGTCAACAAGGCCGCCATGAAGATGAAGAAGCTAGAGGTCAAACGCATGCTCGCGGCGTTTGCGCGCGCGGCGGGGCAGGGCACCCAAATATCATCAGAGCGGGGCACCCCATGAAGATCCAGCCGAGTTCGATTCTCAGATTGGACACCCGCGATCCGGGGTTTCCCGAGCGCTTCCGATCCCTCCTCGCCCATGAGGACACCGCCGACGCTGCCGTGATGGCCACGGTCCGGGAGATCATCGCCGCCATCCGCACGCGTGGCGATGCGGCGCTCTGCGATTACACCCGGCGTTTCGACCGTCACGAGGTCGCGTCGGCCACCGCGCTGGAGTTGCCGCGCGAGCGGCTCGCGGCGGCCGCGCATGACTGCGACCCGCGCCTCTGCGATGCCCTCCAGGCGGCCGCGGCGCGCATCCGTCGCTATCACGAGCATGAGAGGATTGAGCCCTGGACCATTGCCGAGCGCCAGGGTGACCTCCTCGGCCAGCGCGTGACGCCCCTGGAGCGGGTCGGGGTCTATGTCCCGGGGGGCAAGGCCGCCTATCCTTCGACCGTGCTCATGGACGTCATCCCGGCCAAGGTCGCCGGGGTCGGCGAGGTGATCATGGCCGTCCCGGCGCCGGGGGGCGAGATCGACCCCATCGTCCTCGCCGCCGCCGCCATCGCCGGGGTCGACCGGGTCTTCACCATCGGCGGGGCGCAGGCGATCGCGGCGCTCGCTTATGGCACCGAGACCGTCCCGCGGGTGGACAAGATCGTCGGCCCCGGCAACTGCTATGTGGCCGCCGCCAAGGCCATGGTCTTCGGACAAGTCGGCATCGACCTGATCGCCGGTCCCACCGAGGTGTTGGTTGTCTGCGACGGCACGGCCCCCGCCGAGTGGGTGACGATGGACCTCTTCGCCCAGGCCGAGCACGACGCAGAGGCCCAGGCGATCCTGCTATGCCCGGATCCCGATTTCATCGAGGCCGTAGCCGCGTGCATCGCGCGCGAGCTCCCGGGGATGGAACGCGCCGCCATCATCGGTGCCTCTCTCCGCGGGCGCGGGGCCCTGATCCGCGTGCGGGACCTCGAGGAGGCACTGGGGCTTGCCAACACCATCGCCCCCGAGCACCTGGAGCTGGCGGTGGCGGACCCCGAGGCCTGGCTGCCCAAGGTGCGCCATGCCGGCGCGATCTTCCTCGGCTACCACGCCGCCGAGGTCCTGGGCGACTACTGCGCCGGCCCCAACCACGTGCTCCCGACCGCCGGCACGGCGCGGTTCTCCTCACCGCTCGGCGTCTACGACTTCCAGAAGCGCTCCTCGGTGATCCGCTGCTCGGTAGAGACCTCCCGCGAGCTGTGTGGCGTCGCCTCCCTCCTGGCGCGCGCCGAGGGGCTAACCGCCCATGCCCGCGCGGCGGAGTGCCGGCTCGCGGAGCCCGAGCGAGCGCGCCGGTGAATCCCGATCGGGGCCCATCGGGCACGCCGCCCGAACCGGGGCTGGCACGCTGGGTGCGCCCGGCGGTGCGTGAGCTAAAGCCCTATCACATCGAGGACGCCGCCGGCCTCATCAAGCTCGACGCGATGGAGAACCCCCACCCGTGGCCGGCCGAGCTCCGCGGGGGCTTGGTCGAGGCGCTGCGCTCCGTCGAGCTCAACCGTTACCCCGACGGTGAGGCGCGGGCCCTGAAAGAGCGGCTGCGGGGCCATCTCGGGCTGTCGGACGACACCGGCCTCCTGCTCGGAAACGGCTCCGATGAGCTCATCCAGATGATCGGCCTGACCATCGGCGGACCGGGCCGCTGCCTCCTGTGCCCGGAGCCGAGCTTCTCGATGTACCGCATCCTGGCCGCGGTCACCGGCATGCGGTATGTCGGGGTCCCGCTCTGTGGCCGGGACTTCGATCTGGACCAGGAGGCAATGCTCCGGGCGATCGATCGGCACCAGCCGGCCGTGGTCGTTCTGAGCTACCCGAACAATCCGACCGGCAATCTCTTCGAGCGCCGATCGATCGAGGCCGTCATCGAAGCCAGTCCGGGGCTCGTGCTCATCGACGAGGCGTATTTCGACTTCTCCGGCGAGACGTTGCTCGACCGGATCACCGGAAGGCCCCCGGTCTTGGTACTGCGGACTCTTTCCAAGATCGGCCTGGCCGGGCTGCGCGTGGGCTTCCTCATCGGAGACCCAGGGTGGTTGGCCGACATCAACAAGGTACGACTGCCCTACAACATCGGCGCTCTGTCGCAGGCGAGCGCCGATTGGGCCCTGTCCCACGCCGAGGTGTTGCGCGAGCAGGCGCTCCGCATCCGCCGCGATCGCGATGCCCTGTGCTCGGCCCTGCGACGTTTCGAGGTCCTCGAGGTGTGGGTGAGCCACACCAATTTCCTCCTGATGCGTGCGCCGGGACTCGGCGAGTCGCTCTACGCCGGACTGAAAGCGGAGGGCATCCTGGTCAAATCCCTACACGGCGCGCATCCTCTCCTGGCAGACTGCATCCGCATCACGGTCGGCAGCGCCGAAGAAAACCAGGCCCTGCTCGCGGCGCTGGCGCGACAACTCTAGCGCGTTGTTCGGGCAGACGGCACTTTGATTTAACTTTGGCTCGATCACGCACCGCATTGATCCTCATAGCCGAGACGGGACCATTCACGATGGTCCGCCCGAGGGGATGTCGGTCGGGGCGCCGGTCACGCCCATGACGACCAGCGGATCGCCCGGTTTCCAGAGCGCGCACAGGCGCGACGAGCTGCCCATCTCGAGCGCGATGAGCGAGATGAGCCCGCGTTCCTGCGAGGCGCCGGTCAAGGCCAGGGCGCCAGGGCCTCCAGGTTCTGCACGCGATAAGCTCGGAGATCTCAGCCGTTTTGATAGCCCCAGACAGCTCATGAGTTATCTCGGGCTCACTCCCTCCGAGTACTCGACCGGAAACACACGAAGGCTCGGGGGGATCACCAAGTCCGGCAGTTGGCAGTCCGAGTTGATGCGAAAGTTAGGCGGTTTGGATGGCCAATGCTTCAGTTTTGCCCACCCTACCTGGCTGTTCCTGTATATAAAAGTATAAAAGAGCTCTGACCCCTTTTTCGCAACGAAATCTCTTTAGCAGTTTTCACCCTGACCCCGAACTGGCAAAGCTATAGAGGACCATTAAAGGGCTCTGACCCCTTTATCTCTCTTTATCTCCGGACAAGCGGCGATGGGTTTCCGGTGAAGCGCTGAAGACTCGCAGCGACGCTGCCGACGGGACCCTGGTGCTCTTGGTTGAGTGGAGCTGTCCCCATCGCGAACTCGCGGAACCTGGATATGGCCGTTCTGTATTTGCGCTGGATTGGAGCCCATGGGCTATGCGGCTTCGCGTTATGCTCGTTGCGGGCTACCGACCTATCGCTGTTTCTGCTTTCATTGCCTTTGAAGCCCAACTAGAAGTATCCGCCCACGGAGCCTCGGAGACAAGCCGCGACGGGTTTTCTGTGAGGCGTTGAAGACTCGCGGCGACATAGCCAACGGGACTCTGGTGCTCTTGGCCGGGTCTGGTCACCACCTCGCCAACTCGCAGGGCATGGGCATAGCGATTCTCTAATGGCGTTTGATGGGAGCTCCACGGCCTATCTGCTACCTTCACCGTCGATGCGGGCTGCAAGCCCTTTCCTGTTTCTGCGTTCATGCTTTTTGAAGCCCAACGACAAAGCTCACGAACAAGCTGAAGGGCGCCGCACTTTTAGCGGCGTTCCTCTCCAGCGCCCAGTTAGGCATCGCTGCCGTTAATCGACAGTGGCCGCTATTAGGCCGGCCCGACCTACCCGACGGGCTTTCTTATTTCTCAAAAATGAACATAGGGTCACTCGACACCAGTCTCCAGCCCTGTTTAGCGTAGGTATTTAGTAACGCTTCATATTTCCCTGATACTTCTTCCACAGTTGTAACACTTTAGCCTCCTGAAAGAGCCACTGGCGTCAGCGTCGGCTTTCGTGTAAGGTTTCCTCGACTGTGGGGGGGCCTTCATGGAACCGATCCTATTTCGCTACCGTGGGCGTGATCTCTGTG
>JBOIDR010000030.1:0-37582 GCA_050740695.1 Gammaproteobacteria bacterium
TCAAGCCGGTCAGGGACGTGCCGCCGAGATCGAGGCTGCCCGACCCGTTCAAGGTGCCGTCGCGGCGATCGCGCGCGCTCAGGGTGGCCAGGTTGATCCGGCCCTGATCGCCTACGATGCGCAAGGTTGAGATCGCGCAACAGCACCCCCGAGATCGAGTCCTCGACCAACCCGTTGGCGACCGCGATGCTGCCGTCGGCAAGCGGGCGGTCGAGCGTTCCGGCGAAGCGCGCGTCGATGGTGAGGAGGCCCTGGAGCCGCTGTCCGTCGAGCACGAGGATCCGGGCGATCCGGGCGAGGTCGGTTCGGCCGGTCAGCATGCTACCGGACGCTTTCACGTTCGCCGCGAGGCTGCCCGAGAGCGGCTGTCCCGCCAAACCGGAAGCCGCGGCCAGCCGCGGCAGCTCGAGGTCGAGATCGGCCGCAAACGTTTCTTCGCCGGCCAGCTGCAGGGTACCCTTGCCGGTGAGGTCGATCGCCGCCCCCTGGAAGCCGAACTCCGAGATTTGCACGGACTTGCCGGTCTCTACGGACGCCCTAAGGTCGAGTCGCGGCCCCCGGCCCAGGAGCTCGGCAGCGCCCGGCGGCAGACCCTGCAACGCCACCGTTCGCAGCGCCAGGACGGCGTCGATCGTTCCCGCTCCCTCGCCGATCGTGACGTCGGATCCGAGGTCGATCTTGCCGTCGATCGGCGGTCGGGAGTTTTGGTCGGGGATGGCCGCCGCCACCAGCGGCCGCAGCGTCGGCACATCGAAGTCTAGCCGCAGGCGGCCAGCCATGCGCTCTGGGTCGAACTGGCCACCGAGGCTGGCTGCGTGCCCAGCGCCTGCAGGAGGGCCTTCTGGATGTCGATCGGCCCTTCTGCCGGTGCCATGGCCGCCAGATCGAGCGTCAAAAGCGTGCCTTGCGCCCCCTCCGGAACCACCGGCCTGCCGCCCTGGCTCACGCCCGTGACGCTGGCATTGCCCGTCAAGGTGGCGCCCGGGAACGTCGTCTCGAACGGCGCCAGGAGCTTCATCTGCAGCGCCACCGCGAGCTGTTGTACTCCGTAGGTGTCATATCCGAGCCCGCCGGCATCGAGCGTGAGATCGACCTGCGGCTGATCGAGGGCACCGGTCGCGGTCAGGCTCAGGGCCGCGCGGCCCTGGAGCGGCGCCCCCGCGAGCCCGCTCGCCACCCCGAGATCCGTTACCTCGAGCGTGACCCTGCCCTCGACGGTGTTGGCGGCGAGGTCCCCATTGCCCTGACCTTCCAATCCGAAGCCGGCGGCACCCAAATGGAGCGCTTGGAGCTCGACCCGCTGCGGCGAGGTCGGCTGCAGCCGGACGCCAAGATCGATCGTCCGTCCGATCAGAGGCTCCACATCGGGCGGCAACACGCCCGGAACCACGTCCAGGCGGCCGTCGATCCCGATGCGCGGCCGATCGGCGAGCCCGAGCTCGAGGTCGGTCTCAAGGCTCGCGAGCCCCCCCGCCTCGAGTGCGAGCCGCCCGCGCCAGTCGGCGAGCGGCCCCTTGCCGCCGAGATCGAGATGCAGCTCGCCGGCCTCCGGGCGCTCCGAGACTGCCGCGAGCAGGCCACCCGTCTCGTTGGCCTTCAGGGTGAGATCGAGCGCACTGCCGGCGAGATCGGCATCGAGCGCAAGCCTTGTGTCCGCCGTCGGTTGATCGATACGGTCGATGCCGAGGGTGGCGGTGAGCCGGTTCGCGGCCTCGTTGGTCCGTGCATGGCCATCGATCCGGAAGGCGGCGGCCTGTCCGATCACCGGCTGCCCCAGCTCGAGCCGATCGACGAAGATCCGCATGACGTCGACCGCCACCGGCAGGGATTTCGGAAGCTCCGGCAGGCTCGGGACCGTGAATGGCTCTGGCGGCTCGGGGGTCGGCGCCGAAGGCGGCAGGCGGTTCAGGGCGACGCGCTCCGCGCCCACCATCGTGATCTCGACCTTCAGGCGCAGGAGGGCCGAGGGCACGAGGTGGAAGCGGGCGCCATCGATCTCCAGCCAATGGCCCTGCGGATCGCCCAGGCGCACCCGGTCGACCCGCAGGTCGAAGGGCAGTAAGCCTTTGATGCCGGCGATCTCCGCGGTCTTGCCCTCGCCCGAGAGCGCCCCGCTCGCGAGCGAGGCAACCTCGCGCTTGCCCCACCCCGTCTGCAGCAAGCCGAAAGCACCGGCGAGGGTGGCGAGGATCAGGAGAACCAGCGCCAAGAGCGTCCATCCGAGCAGGCGGAAGATCCGCCGAACGGGCCCGGATCGCCGGGGCTCGGTCAAGGCAGGGTCAGAACGCCTGTCCGATACTGACATAGATCTGGACGATATAGTCGACGCCAGCGCTCGTCAAACGAGCACCGCATTCGACATTATGGAGCGCGACGCGCTCCTCCGCCAGGTACGTGTCTCCCGAGCCGATCGGGCCGGCCGGGATGAGACCATCCGCAAGCAGCGCCGAGGGCAAGGGGAAACCCATGTTCGCTCGGCTCGGGTGGCGTTTCTTGAGCTGATACACTTGCCTTTCCCGCCTCCGCGAGAACCTTATCGGCGGTTTCGAGACCCGTGAGGCGTCCGGAAGGGACATCGACATTCAGGACCCTGCCATCCCGTTGAATGGTGAGCACCCGCGGCCGCTCCCCTTTTACCAGCTCCAGCTCGTTAAACGCGTGTGTGTTGGCTACTTCTTCGCCGTCATAGCTCTGGACGATGTCCCCTTCCTGGAGGCCAACGCGCTTCGCTTTGCCGTCCGGTTCAACCTTGGAAATCGTCACCCGCGTCGATACCTGCGCGCTACCGACATCATAGAACTCGCGCTTCGTTTCCCGCCCGAGCTTGTCATAGGCGTATCGAACCGTAGCATAGCCGTAGGAATGCAGCACGAGACGGTCATCGAGATCAAAGTAAGCGAGCTGTGAAGCTTTGCCGTTGGCGCCATATATCCATCTTCTCCTGGCGTATCCATACTTTTCACGAATGATGGGGGAACCATCGAGCCCAAAAAATGATTCCTCGATCAAGCGGCCTTGATCGTTATATTTTTTCCGCACCTTGGCGTATCCATCTTCGTGCATCGCGGGACGGCCCTGTTCGTCGTAGTAGGCGTATTCTATAGGGTAGCCGCGATCGTCATACGCCATCTTGGCCTTGAAGAAGCCGGCGCCGCGTCGCACCGGTTTACCCTGAGTGTCGAAGACGCGTTCGTCGATCATATGGCCATGCACGTCGTAGGTCCGCGCGATCCTCGCGTATCCATCCTTTCTCTCTGTCGGCTGGCCTTTGTCATCGAAGTAAACGACCTCGACCATCTTCCCCTGCAGGTCATAACCGTAGGTGACCTTTGCATAGCCGTCCCTGTTCTTCGCAGGCTTACCTGCCGCATCGAAGTACGCTTCTTCTGTCTTTTTGCCTTGCGAATCATATTTCAGTCGCGTTTTTACATAGTTCTCCTCATAGAGTCCCGGTTGATTGTTGGCCCCATAATAGCTTTCTTCGACCAAATTCCCCCGGTCGTCGTAGACACGTTTAGCCCGTGAAGCCCCCTGAGTATCTCGGGTCGGTTGGTCACCTGCATCGAAGCAGGTGGTTTCTGCCACGTTTCCCTGGTCGTCATAAGCGAAGCGCCTCTTGGCACATCCATACTCGTCACGAACGGAACGATCGTTCTCATCGAAACCGGCGATTTCTACCAGGTAACCCCGCTCGTCCCAAAGCACTCTATGCTTGATAACCCTGCCCGTTATAGGGACGGGCTTGCCGTCGGGACCGAAGTAGCTCTCTAGCGACCTGCCCTGCTTATCCCAGGTGATCTTCGCTTTGGCGATGCCTGAGTCTCCTATCACAGGCTGGCGATCCGGCCCAAAAAACGTGTTCTCGACGACGTTCCCGTCATCGTCATAGGCGCGCGTCAGTCCGGCGGCCCCGAGGTCCTTCGAGGTGACGAGCTGTCCCTCGGTGCCAAAAGTGGCACACTCAGTGAGGTTTCCGTATGGGTCATAGCGGCATTTCACTTCAGCGGCTCCGCCGCTTGCACCGAGGACAGCTTCGCCATGAGCCCCGAAGGACGCCTGGCGGGTCACATTTCCCTGGCCATCATAGGTAGAGGTTAGTCGTGCTGTTCCGTCCCGGCTGACAGCCGGCTGGCGGTCTGCCCCCAAACTAGTCGTTTCAACTGCTCGGCCGAGCGCGTTGAACGTCCGCCGGTAACCATAAGTCCCATCACGGTCAGGTTGCGGTTGACCGTCTCTGTCGAAGTACAGAAGCTCCTTGTCGAGGCCGGCCTCGGGCCCGGTCTCGGGCCGGATAAACTTGATGTGGGTAATCCCAGATGCCTCCTTCGGCGCCGTGAAAGCGCCTTCCTTGTACTCGGCGACATCCGGTTGCGGGTAATGGAGCGTGTAGAGCCGCCGATCACTCCTGTTATAACCGATTTGCGCGACGATCCGCCCATCGCCATCACGCGTAAACGTGACGCGGAATAGACCCACCCTCTCCGACAACTCATGTGCGAAAGGATGGAGATCCACGAAAGATGGGGAAGGTACGTACACGAACGCCGGAGGGTACCCGCCCTGGCTGTTGACGGCGCGGATCTCATGAACGACTCCCCACCGGCCGCGCTTGTGAAACGCCAACGACACGGCGCGATGGCGCACCTCTTCGTCGGTGAGCCGCCCTATGCCTTCGGGCAGCCCCCATCGTTTCATCACGTTGGCGTAGTACTCGATATGGGGGCGGTGAAACGCATCCCAGTACCCGAGAGCCGACCCAATCAGGATAAGCAATGCAAAACCGGTCCACGAAAATGCGAAGACGCTCCGCCGACGTTTTATAGGTGAGTCAAGGGTCGCAGGCGGGGCCGGCTGCGGTGTCAATTCTTTAGCGAGCTGTGCGGAAATACCGCGGCATAGCGCCTCGAATTCCGCATGTGCCGGTTCGCCCTCCCAGCCGACTAGATCAACGGTTTCTTTCCGCCGGAACTCGAGTGGAGGCTTGACGGCGTCGATCAGCGCTGGCACGAGGACGCCCCGCTCTCGGGCTTCGGTGGCTTCGCCCTTGACCCAGTCAGAGACGACCGAATGCTTAGACCAGAGGACGACCACGCTCTTCGCCCGTTCGAGCTCGGCCTCGATAACGTCGTCGAAGGCTTGGCCGGCGAGGATCTCGCGGTCCCACCAGACAGACAAACCGCGCGCCACGAGGGCTTCTGCCAAGCGCTTGGCTCGTGCGCGGTCTTCCCTCGCGTAGCTAATGAAAACGTGGGTCACAGATATGCCGTCACAGAAGCAGAATATGAACGCCTAGGTAGCTAGCTAGCGCAACTCGGTTGAGCTACCCAGCGCCTCGCCGGCGCCCGTCACGTGAGGATCTCCTTGCCGACGATGGGGATTCACCTAGCGCCCCCCGATGTCGCCGAACGCCTCCGCTCATTCGAAGCCCTCCCGGATTGCCCTGAACATCATAGGCAATGGTAGATTTAGCACACCTACACAGTGGGGCGATCGGGCGGCCATCACGATCAAAAAACGCCGTCTCACGATGATTACCATACGAATCGTAGCTCGCCGTCATCCGCGCTACCCCGAGTTTTCCAAGCGTCGGGTTGCCTTCAGCACCGAACATCGCGATCTCGGTGGGATTCCCCAAAGCGTCACGTGCGAATCTAACCTCGGCAACCCAGCTATTCGTGGCTCATGTTCCCAAAAGACGGGGGTCAGGGCTTCCCGGCTGAGGAATTCCCCCTGGAGGCGCCCGATGACGCGCTGGGCGCGGAGGCGCTCCTCGCCGACATCCCCCGGAGAGGAAGACGAAGATCCGTATCGTCGTCATCGCCATCGCCCCCGGCTAGAACGATGCTGAGAAGGGCAGCGCTTCCAGGCCCCTTTCATCTTCGGCCGTCATTGCTGCCCACCTGGCCAACGGTTGCGGCAAACCACATGGATTCCTTCCTTTCCGCGAACCATCCTCGGCCCAACAACAGGGCTCACACCCTTTCGATGTAGTACATGCGCTGCTGCCCCATGCCCTTCGGGAGCGTCGTGAGCCCACTGTAGGTCAACCGGAAGCCGGGTGCGCCGGCCGTCTCCAGCAAGGCGGCAAACGACTCGGTTGCGAAGACCGATCCTTCTGGAGTGCAGGCCTCCATGCGTGCCGCGAGGCTCACGCTCGAACCGGAGAACCCCATTTTTTCCACGATCGGATCGTAAACTGGAAAGGCCGGTCCCGCATGGAGGCTAACGCGCACGCGGTGCGGGCCGTCGAGGGAGATCCTGGACAGCGAATCGGCGATCGCCACCGCTTGTGTCAAGTCCCGCATCACCAGGTAAAGGCCATCGCCCCAGGTGTTCGCATGCGCCAGGAGCTCGCGTCTGCCGTTGAGGATCTCCTCGAGCCTCGCGTACCACTCGGCGAAGAACGCGAGCAGCTTCCGATCACGGATGCGGCTGAAGCCCTGCACGTCAGCGAAGATCACGGCGACGAGCTCTCTCCTCGAAGCCGCTGTCCCCGCGGCGTCGATTTTCCGATCGACCGATACGCCCGCACGCGGGGCCGCAACCTGCACGTGGCGAAGAGTACCGCCGAGGGCCCGCCAGGCCGACACGTCGGCCGCCGTGCCAACGCGCCCGTCCCCGTCGTGTCCGTTCCAAAGGGCGATCTGTAGCGACCGGGACTGGAGGGCTCGCGCCCGCAGGCGGGCCATCCCCATCGCCTGCCGGGAGGCGAGATGAAACAGGAGCTCCTGGTCCTCGCACGGGTCTTCGTCCACGATCGTCAAGTTCGACGCTCTCACTTTCGAGAGGACGCGGTCGAACGCGGCGCACCACACTTCCCCGGCCGGCGCGACCGATACCCGGCGAAAGGTTTCCACGCCGAACGGAAGGACGATGCCGAGCTCGGCACCGGCCTCGAAGAGCTCCTCCGCAACGATCAGATCGGCTCCGCACGCGAGTGATCCGAAGGCGGTCCCGATCCGCTCTGCGCGGATAAGCTCGCGAGCCCTCTCCCGCAAGCTCGCCTCATCAGCCGGATCGATGCCGGGCGTCGAGCCGATGCCGTCGATCATGTGCCCCGTGTAGTGGGCACAGGCCGGCGGCCTCAGGATCTCCAGCGCGGCTAGCTCTTCCCCGCGCTTCTCCGAGAGCAGAAGGAGTTGCCGGAGCGTGCTCACGCGGTTCGCCACCGTGGCGTTGGGACAGCGCAGGGCTGTTTCGAGGGAGTGACCGACCTCATTGCTTCGACCGAGGATGAGGTCCGCCTCGGCGCGCGTGGCGTACACCCAATAGTCGTCTTCGCGACCGGAGTGCAGGGCGCTAAGCGCCTGCTCGGCGCAATTCCGGGCGAGGGCCCCATCCCCTTTCAGGAACGCGATCGTCGCGGCGTTGATAGCGGGAAAGAAACCGCCGGTGCGCGCGAAGATCAACCGGTAGGCGTTGAAGGCCTTCGACCCCAGTTGCTCCCTTTCGTCGCCGCTCTTCGCCGCCAGGAACCGATCCTTCCTCAGCCGGGCGCCCAGCGCGCTATGGTCCTCGGTTGCGGTAAGGAACCTCCGGAACCGGCGATAATGCTCGAGCGCCGGCCTGGATGCCCCGCAGCGTGCGAGACTCAGGATCGCCAGGTAGATGAGGCGGGGATCGCGGACTCCATTGTCGAGGGCCGGTGCGATGGCCTCGAACGCTGCCAGGAAGCCTCCCGTATCGTGCTCGCGCTGCGCGCGGTCGAGGATCTCGACCAGCTCGTCCACCGAGTAGACTGGCTCCGGCGGCCCGGTCCTCGCCGCCGAGCCTCCCACTCCCAGAGCTCCTCGTATGGCAGCGGCGGCCGGAAAGATGGCCCCCTTGAGGGCGCTCATCATGTCGACGGCCGACTCGTAGCGATCACGCGGGTCTCGACGAATGGCTCGATCGACGACTTGGGCGAGTGCCGCCGGCACCGGAGGCTTCCGTCCCGCCTGATCGAGCGACGGGGAATCGAGGTTGGTCTTCTGGTTGAGGACCACGTGGACATCTCCCTCGAACGGCCGCCGGCCCGCGAGCATCTCATAAAGGATGACGCCCAGGGCGTAAAGATCGGCGCGGGCGTCCACAGCCTGTGTGCCCGCCTGCTCGGGGGCCATATAGTAAGGCGTGCCGACGATGGCGCCGGCCGGGCTTAACGTCTCGTCACGCAGGAGCTTCGCGATCCCGAAATCCAGCACCTTGACCAGCTCCCCATACGCGGCGTCGCGGATGACCATGACGTTTTCCGGCTTGAGGTCGCGATGGACGATGCCGAGCGAATGGGCCTTGGCCAGGGCATTCGCGATCGGTGAGACGAGCTCGTATATCCGCGCCGGCGTAAACGGGTGTTTCCCGGGATCCTGATCTCCGTGCATGATGTCAGCGAGTGTAGGGCCCTCCAGGTACTCCATCACGAGGTAGGGGGCACCTTGGTCGAAGCCATAGTCGTGAATCGTGATCGCGTTCGGGTGCTGGATTTGGCTCGCGAGGTGCGCCTCGCGCTCGAACCAATCACCGAGCTGCGGATACTGCGAATACAACGGGTTCAATCGCTTCACGACCACGGCCCGACGCAGCCTGGGGTCCCACGCCTGATAGACCGATCCCATGCTTCCCTGACCGATTTTTCTCTGGACTTGGTACCTTTCGGCAACCGCGCGGCCGACAAACGGGTCGGTGATCGATCCGTGCCTGGAATCGACGGGCGGAGGCGCGTTCGCGGTGTGGCGACCCGCCCACCGCTCGTGGAGCTCCCGTAGGATCTCGCGCGCTCCTCTCACGTCTCAGGGACCGGCCCCGTGAACGATGAAAACGGGCCTAGGCAACACATGGATGCTCGTCACCAATAGAAAAAGACGGTGATGACATGGATCGTCAGGGCCGCGAGGAGCGCAATTAAGAACGGAACGTGGAGCGCGAGCCACCACTTCATCCACAAACGGTAGAGCGCATCCCGCTGCACGCGAGCGACCGGGACCTTCTTGCTCGCGATGAGGTCCAGAAGGCGGTGTCCCATCGCGGCCCGAATGAAGCAAGGATAGGAAATTCAACGCGGGTTCGCAACGGTTATTGTTTCGTCGGACGGCTGGGTGATCTGGCGGTCTGCAAGCGGTCCGCGCCGGGGCGGAAGCGAAGACGGAGTCGGTCGAGTGGGCGCCGCGCGTACCGGACGGTGAAGCGAGGCCCAAACGTACAGAAGCAAGCCACTTCGTGTCCAGGATTATGTCCGCTCCCGCTTGCCCGCGCCGTGCCCGGTTCGTGCCGGTTTTGTCCACCTTGGAAACTGCACCGGGACTCGTGAGCAAGCTCGATCTGCGCTATGATTCCCGTCCTCGCCCGTATCTATCATGATTCCCCATGATTTTCGCCGTCTCGCCTGGAAAGGGAGTGTCGAACCAGACTACGGGGCGCGGGCCCAAGGGACTGGCACTCGCCGCGTTTCACATCGGCTCGGGGCCTCGGCTGGACCCGAGGACCGCGCGGTCGGGCCTGCCGGCGGCCAAGGAGACCTCCGTTGGAGATCTTTGTCAGCTATCGCCGCAGTGACAGTGCGGGCGCGACCGGGCGCCTCACCGACCGACTCCGGCAGCGATTCGGCGAGGGGCAGGTCTTCCGCGATCTCGACGGCATCGAGGCCGGCGCCGACTTCGCCCGCGCCATCCTCGATGCCATCCGGGCCAGCAGCGTCCTCCTGCTGATCATCGGGCGCTCGTGGACGGACAGCCGCCACCCCGACGGCCGCCGGCGCCTGGACGACTCTGAGGACTACGTCCGGCGGGAGATCGAGGCCGCACTCGAGGCGCAGATCCCTGTCATCCCCGTACTGGTCGAGGGGGCGGCGATGCCCTCGGCGAGGGAGCTGTGCCCGGCGCTGGCGGCGCTGGCCTTGCGCCACGCGCACGAGCTGACGGACAAGCGCTGGGACTACGATTGCGGGCGGTTGCTGGATCATCTGCAAACGGCGCTAGGCGTCGAACCCGTCGAGGAGGAGGGGCCCCGCCTGCCGCCGCCCACGTTCGACTGGCGGCCGCCGCCGTCGCCTATTTGCGCGCCGTGGTGGACCTTGCGCGCGCTCCCAAGAGGTTCCTGGCCCGGCGCAACCTCGGGCGGCGCACGGACCTCGCTGCCGCACTGTCGTTCCTGATCGTCTCCGCCGTGATCGGCAACGTGCTGTTTCTGACGTCGCTGCCGTACCGGGAGAAGGACCTCGGGTTCGTCGTGACCGGCCGAATCGTCGCCGTCCTGCTCGTCTTCCTCCTGGCCCTTCCGCTCTGCCTGGCCTGGCGGCTCGTCGGCGGCCGTGCCCCTGGCCGCGTGGTGGTCACGCTGTTCTACCAAGCCGGCATCCTCTACCTCGGCTGCTACCTCGTACTGATGGCCATAGGGGTAGCGATAGGTTTACAGGACAGCGAGTTCGTAGACAAGGCTTTGGCCGTCCTCAGATCGGCGCAGATCGGCACGGAGGAGAAGCTCCAGCGAAGCATGCGCCTCGGCGAGGGAGTTCAGGGGCCCGAGACCGCCGTGGCCGCGGCCGTGACCCTCCCGCTCATGGCTGCACTGCCGGTGTGGGGCCTCATCTCGTGGGGCGCTCACCGGCGGGCGCTGAGCCTCTCGTGCTGGCGCTCCGCCGTCGCTCTCGGGCTGTTTGCGATCCTGACCGGCCTGCCGGTCGCACTTATCGCCTGGCTAGCGGACTGGCTCTAGCGTGAGTCACACCGCCCCCTCCCGCCCGCGAGGTGCTCCATGAATTTTTCGTGGCTTACGCGTATCGCCGCGCCGGTCGGGCATGCACGCACGCAAGCAGGACCGCCGGCAACATCCTTACACATATCGCACTTGGTGGCGATGGTCTGCGCTCCCGGGGTATGCCCGAGGGAGATCTCCTCGCCCGGGGCTCGGCCCTTGCCGAACAAGAGCCAGGATATGAGGTTCACGGGCTTCGGTTTTTCCTTTGGCGCCATCTTGATCACCCCATAAGGACAATTGGTGACGCAATTCTCGCAACCGATGCAGCTATCCAGGATGTAGACCTCGCCATTCGACCCCCGCTGGATAGCATCCGGCGGCCAGTCCTTCATGCATTGCGGATGCTCGCAGTGCCGGCAGGCCGTCGGGACATGGATGTGCGCGAATGTCGGTCCCGCCTCCCGGTCGAGGCGGGAGATACCGTCGTGGGTCTCGGCACAGGCCTTTTCGCAGTGATCGCAGCGGATGCACAAGGAATCGTCGATGAGCAATGCGTCCACGGCCTCGCCGCCCAGCCCCTTAACGCCCTCCGTAACGGTGAGGAAGGGGACGACGTCGCTGGCGGCTGCGGGGCCTTTCTGTACCTTGGCCGCCTGACTCACCAGGTGGTCGCGCGCCTTTCGCTGCATCTTGCCTTGTATTTCCGGCCAACGCCCGAGCAGGGCCTTGAACGCCTTGCCGTCGACCCGAATGGTCTCCGTGTGCCCGATCGCTGCGCGCACCGTTGCGGAACGCGGGCTGTCCGAGAGGAGCGCCATCTCGCCGACGTAATTCCCGGCCGCCACATAGCGAAGTACGCAGTCCCGCCCCCCGATCTCGCGCGACACGGTGACCGATCCCCTGCGGATCAAGTGCAGGCAGTCTCCGTCATCCCCCTCGTGGAAGAGCTCCTCCCCGGCATCGTACTGTTGTGTGCTGGCGCTCGCGGCCACCTCCCGCAAGGCCTCGGCAGGAAGCTCCGGCGCGATCCGGGACTGGATGGCCCTTCTCAGGAAGGTCTCGTCGATGACCCGCTTGACCGACTCCACCGAATTGATGAGCTTGTTCATCGACCGACGTGGTGTCTCAATCAACATGCACGCGTCGCCGGCGATCACGGTGGCGTTGCGCCGCCGCCCGGAGATGAGGCTCATCTCCCCGAAGAACTCGCCCTGGCGAAGAGTTACTCGCTTGGAGGCGTCCTTGTGGTCAATCTGGATATCGACCGCGCCGCGCACGATAGAGAAGAACGTGTTCGAGAAGTCGTTATAGCGGAACAGCACCTCGCCGCGTCTCGGTGTGACCACGGCGCTATCGAGGCGAAAATCCCGTAGCTGCAAGGTAGTCAAGCCCGACAGCACCGGCACGTTTCTCTTGATCAGATGCAGGGCCATGCCGACCGTCTTGAGCTCGGGGAAGGATCGGAACTTTTCGCGCAGCACCGGCTCGTCGGCGGGCTCGACGGCGCGCCCCTCGATGAACTCGATGACCTCATAGCCTTGGTTCATCGCCTGCTTAATGAGATCATAGCCGGCCAGGGCGCCGATGATGTAGAGACCCGGCACGTTGGATTCATATTGGGCGCTCACGGCCGGCACCGCATTGGGATCGGAGTTGGGAAACTCGATGCCGCAGGACTCGACGAAGCTCCTCGGCGGCATCGCGCCGAGCCGCGCGATCACGCGATCGCAGGCGATGGTCATCTCACCTTCCTTGGTCTTCAATACCATGATGCCCGGACTCTCTTCCCGCCCCTCCGATGTTTCCACCCGTACCGGGGCACTCTGGTACATGCACTGGATCCTGCCGTCCTCGATGGCCCGAAGAATCAAGCTGCGATTCCCTTCCTTGGCGCGGTCGAATTCGTCTCGCCGGTTGACGAGGATGACTCGATTCCATGCGGAGAGGGCGACGGCGTTCTCGATGGCGGAATCGCCGGCCCCGACCACCACGATCGTTTCGTTTTCGTATTCCTCCGGATCATCGAGCTGATACTGCACGAAAGGCAAGTTCTCCCCCGGGACCCCGAGCTTGCGCAGGTTGCCCTTCCCCATGGCCAACACCACGAACTCTGTGCGCACCGCCTGCCCGCCTTCCATGGCCACCGAGAAGTTGCCGCGTGATCCAGTGATGGTCTTGACCTTTGCATTGTGACGCATGTGTACCCGCAGGCGCCCCGCCGCGTCGTCCCAAACCGACAGCACGCGTTCTCGCGAGCCGGCCTCGAAGCCGATCGAGCTCCGCAGCGGAATGACGACCGGCTCCGCCATCACCAGCTTGCCCTTCGAAAAGCGATAGATGGTGTTCGAGAGGTGCGGGGCGGCCTCGAGTAGGATATGGGAGACGCCGAGCTCTGCCGCGCGAGCGGCGGCGCTGAGCCCCCCTGGACCGGCACCGATAATGGCGATCTTGTATGTAGATGTAGGCATCGTAGCTATGGCTTCTCGCTCACCTCACGGACTCGGATTCGACAGGTGCAGGGCCAATACGGACCTTGCGTACTGGCTGGTAGCTGTCATTGAAGGCAAGAGTGCTCTGCCCGACAACGAAGTAGTTATCACAAATGTGGCGGGTTATGACGACCTAACAGGTTAAATGAGATAGACTACGCCGTATTGCAAGCGTTCAGGCAACCGCGGACGCTGCCCGGTCCTTTGCTGGAACAAGCACTGTCGACAGCCCAGTCTGTTGAGGTCCTCCCGCACCGCCGCACGTCGTTTGTCTTACGTCAGGACATCGTGCTTCCGGCTGAGATCTCCTCGCGGACCCAAAGGCCAGGGATACGCTGGCGTATCCTAACCAGGACACGCGGACATTGTCTGTGAGAAATTCACATTTTCTACCGGGCAGGAGACCGCCTGGAGTTCGACCCGCTGCGGCGAGGTTGGCTGCAGCCGGACGCTGAGATCGATCGTCCGCCCGATCAGGGGCTCCACATCCGGCGGCAACACGCCCGGATCCACGTCCAGGCGGCCGTCGATGCCGATGCGCGGCAAATCGGCGAGTCCGAGCTCGAGGTCGGTCTCAAGGCTCGCGAGGCCCTGCGCCTCGAGTACGAGCCGCCCGCGCCAGTCGGCGAGCGGCCCCTTTCCGCCGAGATCGAGATGCAGCTCGCCGGCCTCCGGGCGGTCCGAGACTGCCGCGAGCAGGCCACCCGTCTCGTTGGCCTTCAGGGTGAGATCGAGCGCACTGCCGGCGAGATCGGCATCGAGCGCAAGCCTTGTGTCCGCCATCGGTTGATCGATACGGTCGATGCCGAGGGCGGCGGTGAGCCGGTTCGCGGCCTCGTTGGTCCGTGCATGGCCATCGATCCGGAAGGCGGCGGCCTGTCCGATCACCGGCTGCCCCAGCTCGAGCCGATCGACGAAAATCCGCATGACGTCGACCGCCACCGGCAGGGATTTCGGAAGCTCGGGCAGGCTCGGGACCGTGAATGGCTCTGGCGGCTCGGGGGTCGGCGCCGAAGGCGGCAGGCGGTTCAGGGCGACGCGCTCCGCGCCCACCATCGTGATCTCGACCTTCAGGCGCAGGAGGGCCGAGGGTACGAGGTGGAAGCGGGCGCCATCGATCTCCAGCCAATGGCCCGGATCGCCCAGGCGCACCCGGTCGACCCGCATGTCGAAGGGCAGTAAGCCTTCGATGCCGGTGATCTCCGCGGTCTTGCCCTCGCCCGAGAGCGCCCCGCTCGCGAGCGAGGCGATCTCACGCTTGCCCCACCCCGTCTGCAGCAAGCCGAAAGCACCGGCCAGAGTGGCCAGGATCAGGAGGACGAGCGCCAAGAGCGTCCATCCGAGCACGCGAAAGGCCCGCCGAACGGGCCCGGATCGCCGGGGCTCGGTCAAGGCAGGGTCAGATGGCTCAGATGGCTTGTCCGATACTGACATAGATCTGGACGATTTCGTCGACACCCGAGCGGCGGTCGAGCGGGACGCCGGCGTTCAGCCGCAAGGGACCGATCGGTGTACTATAGCGCAGGCCGACGCGAGTGCCGATGAACCCTCCTCGAGTCAGCTAGGCAGACGACTCTTGCCATGGTCTTCGCTGCCGGCGTCGAAGGCGAAGGCTTTTTCACAATGTCCTCGGCGGCGCGACATGCGCTGCGCATGCAAGTATGCTTGGCGCATGGCAGTAATGGTGCAGATCCGCAACGTTCCCGAGGATCTCCATCGCAAGCTCAAGGCGAGGGCTGCGCTTGCTGGCATGTCGATCTCGGAGTACCTCCTCCGGGAGATCGAGAAGTCGCTCGCGCGTCCCACCCCGGACGAGCTGCTGCAGCGACTCAGGCAACACGGTCGGGTGGATCTCTCCGAGCCCGTGGCAAAGGCGGTGGCGGCGGAGCGCGAAAATCCGTGATCGTCCTCGATGGCTCGACCGTCCTAGAGATACTTTTGCAAACCGAGGCGGGAGCACCGGTCGCTGAACGCCTCCTCACGTCCGACTCATCGCTTCACGCGCCCCATCTCTTGGACGTTGAGGTCGCTCAGGTTCTACGCCGGTTTGTTGCACAAGGCGAGATCCCGGAGCCGCGGGCCCGGCAGGCTCTCGCGGCTCTCGCCGATTTTCCCCTCGAACGCTACTCTCACTCGATTCTGCTTCCCCGGATCTGGGCCTTGCGCCAGAACCTCAGCGCCTATGACGATCATTCCGCGCGTGCCGGTCAACGCCAATACCCATCATTTCCGCATCGAGCTGGCGAAGTTTTGCATGCCCACTCCTACCGAAGTGTGGGTAAACCCTTCAGTTGCATAAACTTCCACGCGGATCGCCACGAAAGGGCGCAGACGGGTTGCAGCGAGTTTGTAGCGTTGCGCTGAACCTCACTATCGGTGAAAATGTCCCGATTCCAGGCCGAGGACCCTCCACGGATGCGCAGTCGCGGCCCAGCTAGGATGTCGAGGCATAGAAAAACCGAGGCAAAGAGTGCGAACGGTAGTGATCTGTTGGGTTCTGGCGCTTTGCGTTGCTCCCGCGGTGGCACAGGATCAGCACAGAGCTCAAATTACAACAGGGCTTGAACTTCATCCTGGGCTCGGCAGCTACCACCACACCATCACCACGAAGAACCCTGAAGCGCAAACCTACTTCAACCAGGGACTGATGCTTGTTTACGGCTTCAACCACGACGAAGCCGCCCGCTACTTTCGGCGCGCTGCTGAGCTCGATCCCGAAGCGGCGATGCCCTACTGGGGCCTCGCGCTCGCGATCGGGCCCAACTACAACGACACCGCGGTAGATGAGAACCGCGCGAAAGCGAGCTATGACGCCGTGCGGCAGGCAGTTGCGCGTGCGCCGAAGGCGAGTGCCCGCGAACAGGACTACATCCGCGCCCTGGCGAAGCGCTACCCGTCGCCGGAGGCGACGTCAGACTGGAAGCGGTTCCACCTCGACTACGGCAACGCCATGCGTGAGGTGGTAAACACCTACCCCGATGACCTTGATGCCGCCACCCTGTTCGCCGAGAGCCTGATGATGCTGCGGCCGTGGCAGCTCTGGACGCTGGATGGGAAGCCGCGACCCGGGACGCCGGAGCTGGTCGCCGTGCTGGAGTCCGTCCTCGAGCGCGATCCCGATCACTCCGGGGCGAACCACTTGTACATCCACGCCGTGGAAGCCTCGCCGAACCTCGAACGCGCCATTCCGAGCGCAATTCGATTAATGACGTTGATTCCGGGAGCCGGCCATCTGGTCCACATGCCTGGGCATATTTTCCTCCAGACCGGCGACTACGAGCTGGCCGCCACGACGAACGTGAAGGCTGCAGCCGCGGACAAGGCGTTCGTTGAGCGCACCGGCGCGACCGGCATGTACCCGCTGATGTACTCGACGCATAACATTCACTTCATCTCCTACGCGCGGGCCCAGCAGGGCCGCTACGAGGAGGCGAAGCAGGCGGCGCAGGACATGGTACACAACGTCGGGGACGCGGATGCGCAGATGCAGATGCTGGAGGGATTTCACCTCTACCCGTTGATGACCGACCTCCGTTTTCATCGCTGGGACGACATCCTCACGGCCCCGGCTCCCAAGCTCGAACAGCAGCTTCACCACGCGTTTTGGCAGTACGCACGAGCGATGGCCCTGGCCGCGCAGGGGAAGCTGAAAGAAGCGGTGGCGGGGCAGCGGCAGTTCGAGGCGCGACGTCGGGCGGTCCCGGCGGAATCACGGTACCTCATCAACAATAAATCCCCGGATCTGTTGGCGCTTGCTGCAGCCACGCTCGACGCACAGCTCGCCTGGACGCGCGGGGGGAAGGACAAGTCCATCGACGAGTGGCGCCGTGCGGTCGAGCTCGAGTCCTCGATCCAGTACGACGAGCCGCCAGCCTGGTGCTACCCTGTCCGGCAGCCGCTCGCGGCCGCGCTCTTGCGCAACGGACAGGCGAAAGAGGCGGAAATCGTTTTCCGCGAGGCGCTCGCGCAGCGTCCGCGCGACGGCCGGCTGCTCTTTGGCCTGTGGCAGAGCTTACTGGCGCAGAAACGTGATAATGAAGCGGCGCTCGTGGCACAGCGATTCAATGCCGCATGGAAGGATGCGACGGTGAAGCTGCGTATAGAAGACCTGTGAAGGAGAGACAACCCGGTGGTGTCCGCGTCTTACGGTCGGTCGCATGCCGTCGATCCTGCAGGCGGCCTGTCCGATCACCGGTTGCCCTCGCCGCGTCTCGGTAACGGCAGCGTCAGTACGCTTGTCCGATACTGACATAGATCTGGACGATGTCATCGACACCCGAGCGGCGGTCGAGCGGGACGCCGCCAGCCGCAAGGGGCCGATCGGCGTACTATAGCGTAGGCCGATGTCGGTGCCGATGAACAGACGCTTTTGAGTCAGGTAGGCTGCCATGGTCTTCGCTGCCGGCTTCGAAGACGAAGGGCTTTTCGCAATTGTCCTCGGCGGCGGTAGGTGATGAAGTTGAAGACAAAGCTGCCTCAGTAGAACAAACGATTACTCCATGGACTGAATCTGACCCAACCCAAAACGCGAAGTGGCGAGAACCATGGCGACCAATTTCACCGTAATTCTATTCCAAAGGCAACACTTTGGGAATGAGCCAGGCACCTTTAACGATATCGAACCCGACGTTCCATTCGTGGGATCGACAAGGGACTTCTCGTTCGATTGCCCAGGTGTCAATCCGGGCGAAACCGCCTTCTTGATGTTTCAATCGCGTGATGTCGACCATCGACGAAACGGCCTTCGAATCAATGGAGTCGATGTGTTCGGCGGGTTACCGGCAAGCCCTGCGAGAGATGCATGGAACGGCAACATCCTGCTCATAGAACCCCGCCACCAATTGAAAGCGACAGGTAACGTATTGCACGTAGAATCTCGCGATTCAAGTGGTGGGGCCGGTAACGACATCGATGACTTCATCATAGATAACGTGGTCATCATGTATAAAATACTTGACTCTTGCTGGACGCTCCCCGCGGCCACCGGCGATTTCGCGGCCTTCGTCAAGACGGAGCTCCTGCCCTCGATCACGAACGTGCGCGGATCCGGCGCCACGGCGGATCCCGCCGACCAGCACAACGAATACGTGCTCCCCACCCCGTCCCAGTTGGCCTCGTGGCGCACCGTCTTCCAGAGCCTCCTGGCCGGCGCCTTTGGCCCGGCGCACATCCAGGCCCGGATGATCAGCTCCACCTACAACGTGGTCCAGTTCCTCGATGCTCCCACGGGCCGGACCCATTACGTCCTCATGGAGGGCGTGCCGAGCCAGATCCCCGCCCCCCGCGTGCCATCCGTCGGGCGTGACCATCACCGATGCCGCCGACCCCACGCGCCGGGGCTGGGGCACCTATGCCTTCAATGCGCAGCCCCTGCGGGCCCTGAGCCTCTCGGCGCCGCACCCCAAGGACGACCTCGAGACGGCCGACGAAGCGGTCGAAGCCTACGTGGCCCTGGGGGCCCGTACCCTCCTCCTTGCGGGGACCGACCGGGACCAGAACACGGCGCTCGCGCCCTGCGATCAGTCGAGCCGCCCCTACCTGGAGGCCGACGTGGGACATACGGCGGAGTCGGTCTTCCAGATGGCCTTCGAGGAGATCTACTCGAGCGACGTGTCCACGTGGCACCTCCAGTTCCACGGGAACGCCACATGCCAGAACGGCGTCGCGGCCGCGCCGGCCACGCTCTATGCGCTGAAAGCGAACATCGAGGCGGCCTCGACGGCCGCGGCGGCGGGCGGGCCCGTCCTCGTGGCCGACGTCTACGACGCGGCGGGCGACTGCGCCCTTCGCGGGACGGACAACATGCAGATGAGATTCGCCTCGGGCCTGCCGCACGCGAGCATCTGCCCGACCGGCAGCGTCCCGGTGGGGCCTTCGCGGTTCATTCACGTGGAGCAACGCCGCGACGCGCGGCGCGCCCCGACCGACCCTTCGGCCACGCCCGGACGGAACCGCGGCGTGGTCGTGGCCGGGATCCTGGCGACGTTTCCCTGAGGGGCGACTCTTTCTCCGGCGGCTCGGCTCGGCCTTGACACCCGGACTCAGTGCTCAGTGTCCGCATCGAGGCCACGGGTACGCCCAAAGCACCGGCGAGGGTGCCGAGGATCAGGAGGACGAGCGCCAAGAGCGTCCATCCGAGCATGCGGAAGGTTCCGCCGAACGGGCCCGCAGTCGGTCTGCGGCTCCGCCTCGAGCTCGTCCTCGCCGTCTCCCCCGCGAAAGCCCGACAGCAGGACGTGCAAGAGCAGCAGAACGAGCACGGCATGGCGCGCCATCGCTCAGGCACCGGCCGATGTGTCGGCGTCGGCGGGCTCGGTCAGCCGGCGCCGCTGCGATTATTATCAACATGCCCGTTGTAACGAACGGCCCGTGTAAGACTTACAAACGTCCCGGCACTCCTTACCGAAGCGGCTTCCCGCGTGCGTTTTTTACTATCCCGGCAACTGTCGCATATCTTATTGACCCGTCGTGTTTATCTTCGAAAGGAGGGGTCTGGCAAAGGGTTTGCGAAAGTTCATGTAAGAGAGTGTCGAGGCAGACATTGCCATGGGCGCCGCGGGCCGATGAGTTTCGTGAGATGCCCGCGGGACGCTTTTGAAGCATGATACCAGGGCGTTGTTAGCTCTTGCGTTTATTCGTCGAGGTTTGTTATGTATGTGAAAAGAAGGGCGCCCCTGTGTGTGCTGTTTTGCCCAAGATCAACGCGAGAACTTATCCGGCTTCCCAGGTGACGTACAAGAAGCTATCACACCTTCCGTTATCGGTACGCAACGAGTTCCCGCGCGGCGCGCAGGAGATTTATATGGCCGCATATAACCGGACTTGGGAGCAAGGCGCAGCATCCGAGGACTATGACGAAGAAGACACGGCAGAGGCGGCACACAAGGCGGCGTTGCTCGCTATCGAGATGGAATACCAAAGGGACGACCGCGGCCGGTGGCGGAGGGCGCCCATAAGCAACGCCATAGACAAAAGAAAAATCCCCGCGTGAGGGTGAGTCTGCCCTCGATCACCCGCTTTCGGTGCTGGGATCTTAAAAAGGCATAGTTAAGGGTTGGCTCGTGAGCGGGCAAGCACACCAGTCCTCGGCCTGGTCCTGGATTTCTGCCAGCGCCAGTGTGGCGAGTGGGAATGACGAGGTGCTGGCCGACTGGCCCGATGCGCAAGGTCCATGGCGAAAAGGTCTTCTTCGGCAACGGGTCCGTGCGCGAGCTGTCATACCTATCAGCGATAACCGGATGCACGACCTGCATGGGGACGCACGTCAAGCTCACATGGTGAAGTCCCATATGTCAGGAGGAGAGGACGACGGGCTCATGCGGGACCGCAAAGACACGGTGGTCATCACGGGCAGCGGCGGATTCATCGGCCGAGCGCTCGTCTCTAGACTTGCGCCCAAAGAAGCGTTCGGGTGCTGTGGTACCCTCCGGGCGGCCGAGTAACATGGTTGTGCACCGGGGGTCAACGCTGCCAGCTTGCGGTCGATCGGAGAGAAAGATTATCGGTAGCGTGCATCCTGCGCACGGTCCTTCGCAATGCTCGCCTCCATCCGATCGCCGATCGCCAGCAATTGCTCCTTGCTGGTCACCTCATCGCCGCGTTTTTCGTAATGGTATTCGAAGATGCGCGTGAGCACGATGGCATCCACCGGGCAGGCCTCCTCGCAAAAACCGCAGTAGACACACTTGAACTGATTGATGTCGTAACGCTTGGCGCGCCGCGTGCCGTCGGCCGACTCCTCCCCCTCGATGGTGATGCATACCGCCGGGCAGACCGCCTCGCAGAGCTTGCAGGCGATGCAGCGTTCTTCCCCGTTGGCGTAGCGGCGCAGCGCGTGAAGCCCGCGGAAGCGCGGTGACTGGGGGTCTTCTCTTCGGGGTAGAAGACCGTGACCTTGCGCCGAACCAGATGGCGCCCGGTGATCGCTAGACCTTTGATGAGATCCAAGAGCAGCAGGCTCTTGAAATAACCTTGGATGGGACGGATTGCTTTGGTCACGGAAGTCTCCGAAAGGGCACTCTTGGCCTGCCTGTCTTTGCCAGTCGAGTAAGCCACGTGACACTCGCCAGGAGCTGGCACGCTTTGTTCTCTACAGAATACAGCAACGCATGTGCCTCGGAAGAGTGTGGTACGACCGATCGGGCTCCCCCGCGCAAGATCCTGAAAAGCGTATGGTTTTTCTTTATATCTATGCCGCCTATCGCGATCGCGGCGTGGGTTCGGATCGGTAAGAGATACATACGCCGGTAATTGTTTCTCTGCCAACCACGATTGGGGATTTTTAAGAGGCGTCAGCCAAGAGCAGCTGCGTATGCCAGAGACGAATAGCAATCGATTGGCCAGCCTCGTGTGCCAAGCGGCGCACTTCCTCACCGGCGCGGCCGACGATTGCACGCTGCTGCCTTTTGCATCCAGACCGCGGGCGCGAGAGAGACGTCGCGCCTCGAGCCGTCGCGATAATTCTGCGACCGCAAGTCGTGAGTGCGCATTACACGAGTAAAGCCGAACAATGATGATTTCGAACGACGAGCTGCGCGCCCTAGCAGGGCATCGGGAAGAGGGACCGCATGTGTCGCTATTCATGCCGACCGCGCGCGCGGGTGCCGAGGTCCAACAGGGCCCGATTCGCTTCAAGAACCTGCTAAGCGAGCTTGAATCTCAACTCAAGGAGCAAGAGATCAGAAAACCGGAGATCGAAGCCCTGTTGAGTCCCGCGCAAGAGCGTCTTCAGGATGGCAACTTTTGGCAGCGGCAATCCGACGGACTCGCCTTTTTCCTTGCACGGGAGTTCGCGCAATCATTTTGCCTGGCGGAGAGATTCGAAGAACTGGCTGTGGTAGAGCACCGCTTTCACTTGAAGCCGCTGTTTCCTCTGATCAGCGGAGATGGGGCTTTCTACCTGCTTGCCCTTAGCCAAAACCAGGTGCGGTTATTTCAGGGCAGCCGCTATCACATCACTGAAATCATACTGGGCGATGAGGTTCCCCGCTCGCTTGCCGATGCGCTCGGCCATGACCTCACGGAAGAACACCTACAGTTTCACACCGGTGGTGGCGATGCCGGCTCGCCTATCTATCATGCCCAAGGCGCTGGAAAAGACGATGTCAAGCCGGAGCTCCGCAGGTTTTTATCGTTGCTCGATGAAGGGCTGAAGAAGTATCTCGGCGATTCCCGCGCGCCGCTTGTTCTAGCAGGTGTGGACTATCTGTTGCCGATCTACCGCGCCGTGAGCGACTATCCCGAGGTGCTAGAAGAGGGGATCACCGGAAATCCTGAGACCCGAGGTGGTGAAGCGCTGCACGAGCAAGCGTGGCAGCTCGTCAGCCCTCGCTTTAATGCCAGACGCAACGAAGCGCGAGAGAGGTTCTATGCCATGGCGAGCCAGGAAAAGAGTTCGAACCGACTCACCGAGGTTTTATTTGCAGCCGTCGATGGTCGGATCGAGACCTTGTTTCTCGCCAAAGGAGTGCGCCAATGGGGCACCTTCGATGCAAAGAAACGTGTGATCGAGCTGCACGAGGTCGCGCATCCGAACAATGAGGACCTGCTCGATCTCGCGGCAGTGCAAACCTACCTCAACGGCGGAACCGTATACGTTGTTAAGCCGGGCGAAGTGCCAGGTGGAGACCTTTCGGCAGCGGTATTGCGATATTAGCCACAGGGTCTTAGCGCATTGGCGCCCAACTCGCTCTCGATAATGCCGTGGCCCAAGCCAAGGGCATCGATTCGCCGGTGGCCCGTTACGCGACATCCTGCTGGTTCCTGGTGCGGAATCCGGCAACATGCTAGCCAAACAGAAGATCGAGCACATGGCTGGCGCAACCGGGGCGAGAAAAGGGCACCAGCGTTCGCCGCGATTGTTGAGAGGTACGATCATGAAAACTGTGATTGGTTTATTCGATAGCGTCACCGACGCAGAGAGTGCGGTGCGCGATCTCATTTCGTCCGGATATTCCCGCGACGATCTCAGCTTGCTCGCCAGTGATGCAGCGGGTGAATGGTCTCGATACGAAGCCTCTACTGTCGAGGGCGCTGAGCTGACGTCCGAAGAGATCGGCAGCGGGGTGGGCACGGGCACAGTGGTGGGTGGTTTGGGCGGGCTATTCGCCGGCCTCGGGATGTTCGCGATCCCCGGGATCGGCCCGGTGGCCGCCGCCGGCGCCCTCGCTACGACCCTCCTCGGCGCCGGTGTGGGCGCAGCGGCCGGTGGTCTAAAGGCAGCGATCGACGAGTTAGGCGTCCCCAAGGACCAGACCGGCTACTACGCCGAAGCGGTGCGGCGGGGTGGCATCCTGGTCTCGGTGCGAGCCCCGGAGGAACAGGTCGATGCGGCCACTGCGATCATGGAGCGCCGCCATGCGATGGACATCGACGAGCGTGCTGCCGAGTGGCGCGCCGACGGATGGACCCAGTTTAACGAAACGGCAGAGCCCTATTCCAAGAATGAGTGACCGGCTCTTCCCATGACCTGACGTTGTGGGGGGTAAAGGCCTCGTGGGGTGGACCGACGCACGGCTAACGCCACATGAGGTCCCGGGTTCGTCCATCCGAGCACGCGGAAGACCCGCCGAACGGGCCTAGCTCGCCGCGTCTCGGTAACGGCAGCGTCAGTACGCCTGTCCGATGCTGACATAGATCTGGAAGATGTCGTCGACATCCGAGCGGCGGTCGATCGGGATGCCGGCATCCAGCCGCAAGGGGCCGATCGGCGTAATATAGCGAAGGCCGATGCCGGTGCCGATGAAGAGCCTCTCCTCGAGGCTCGGTAGCGCACTGTCGGCGACGGTGCCGCCGTCGATAAAGTAGACGAGCCCGATCGTATCCGTCATGCGGTAGCGGAGCTCGCTGTTGAGCTCGATCAGCGAGCGGCCGCCTACCGGGTCGTTCTCGTCGTCGAGCGGTCCCGCAAGCTGATAGCCATAGCCGCGGATCGAGCCGCCGCCGCCGGCGTAGAACCGCTCGTCCGCGGGGATGTCGTTGCGACTGGTACCGGCGATGGACCCGAGGTTGCCGCGCAGGGCGAGGATGTATTTCGCGCTGTCGGTCAGCCGCACATAGGTGGTCCCCGTCACCTGGGTCTTAAGGAAGATGACGCCGGCATCGAGGGTGTCGGTATAGGGGGCGGCCAGGAAGTTGAGCCGCCAGCCCTTGGTCGGGTCGAGCAGGTTGTCCGAGTAGTCCATCTTGATCATTCCCGGCAGGGAGAGGAGGCCAAAGTCCTCCTCCTCCTCGTCTCTGCGCTTGATCTTGGCGAGCCGGTAGGCGACGCCGAGCGAGCCCGTCACCCGGTCCGACCAGAGCGGCCGCTCGATCGCCACACCTGCGCCGACACTCTTGCTCTCATAGGCATCCGTGTCCTCGGCTTTGACCGAGGTGCTGGCGAGCAGGTTATGCTTGCGCGCGCCGACGTCGGGTTTAATGAAATTGGTCGAGAGTTCCTGGCGCAAGGGCGAGAAGTAGAGATTGCTTTCGAACTTCTCGCCGGCACCCAAGAAGTTGCGGTGCTCCCAGAAGAAAGAGACGATCGGACCCTCATCGGTGGCGTAGCCGGCACCGGCGCCGATGGAGCGCGGCTTTCGCTCCGTCACCGTGTAACTGATGGGTAAGCGGCCGCTCGCATCCAATTTATCGGGCTCTGCGACGACGACGGTCGAGAACAGGTTGGTGTCGATGAGCGACTGCCGGGTCTTGTCCATGACATCGGGGTGGTAGCGGTCACCCGGGCGGAACAGGACCCGCCGTCGCAGGAAGCGCTGGTCGACATGGTCGGCACCGACGATCGTGAATTCGCCCAAATGAACGATGGGACCCGTTGTCACCGGCAGGGTCACGTCCATCCGCTTCGTGTCCTTTGCGATGACCGCGCCGAGCTTGTCGGCCTTGGCGAAGGCGTAGCCCAAACGCTGCGCCTGCGAGACGAGCTCGCCGTGCGCATCGAGGACGGGCTGCGCTGCCGCCGGCTGGCCCGGCTCGAGCTTGAGCGCTTTCGGCGTCGGGGCGAGGAAGCCGTTCTTGGGGTCTGTGACCACCACCTTGACCGAGCCCAATGTGTAGCGCGGCCCGGGCACGACATGGTAGGTGAGGATCGTCGGCGCGCCCTTAAAAAAGTCCTCCACATTGTCGCGGAGCTTGCCCACGGTGGCCTGGGCGGTCTGGTTGTCGTCGCGCACCGTCCTTACCTCATAGCTGGCGGTACCCTCGTAATACCCGAGGCTCCTGAGCCCGCTCTCGAGGTTGGGGAGGTCTGCTTCCGCACGACGGCGCAGCACGAACTCGCTGGCCGGCGGCCTAGAGATCGCCTGGTTGGCGTCCGAGGCGCTCTGAAGCGTGCTCCTGATCTCGTCGTCGACGCCCTCGCCGTCGATCTCCACCCCGTAGCGGATGCCGATCTGCGGCTCCGGCTCGAGCTCGTCCTCGCCGTTTCCCCCGCGAAAATAGGAGCAGCCCGACAGCATGACATGCAAGAGCAACAGAACGAGCACCGCATGGCGCGCCATCCGCTCAGGCACCGGCCGATGTGTTGGCGAGGTCGGCCAGCCGGTGCACCTGCGTCACCAGCGCCATGGGTCGCCCCGGCACGTCTTGAGCCGGGTCAGGATGACGATAGACGAGTCGAGCAACTTGCGAGTGGCGCCAGGATGAGGCGCGGGTAGAGCCACTGCTTGCGCTCTCCTCGTCTATCCCGCGCAGCACGTCCCTCACTCATCGACATCCTCGCGATAGGCGCCCCGACGTTACCGTGCAGCAAGGTGCGCGGTATCGGAATAGCGCGGCGGTCTTGTGCAAGCGTTGGTACTTTTTGGCTCACTCACGCAGTATAGCTCAGCGGTGGTACGGCCTTGGTCAACCGTCACCGCGGTCTGCCGACGGATAAGTGCTTCCGGATCCAGCACGGGCCCACCCCATCACCCCCCGTCCCCCACCGCGAGCTGGTCGTGCCTTGGTCGAGGGCGAGGAGATAGCGCATAAGGGCGCTATTGGTACAGTGTCCGCGGGTGTGGCCGGCAATCGCCCCTGTTTTTTAAGGCGTTCTTCTCCCGTGATCCTCTTCAGGCGGCGAAGAGCGTGGCGCGGCCCATCCTCATCGCCCATCGTCGCGCGAGCGGTTATCTCCGCGAGCGCACCCTGCTGGCCTATCGGTAGCGACTACGTGAGCAGATAGGTCGCGGTCTACGGACCGCCCAATCACTGCCCGCCCCTGCGACGAGATAGTACAGACGAGATAGTACCGTTGCAAAAGGGTATTGAACCTCCTATTCTTCACGGCGCCTCCGCTACCCTCTCTTCGAGACCGGTCTATGAGCACCAACTTGGAAACGCCAGCAACCGGGATTGATCTGCCGAAGGAGCCGGTCGTCGAGCGCAAGGCACAAACGCTCGAAGAGGTGTGGGCGAACTTCGATCCCACCTTGGCGGTGGACCCTGCCACCCAGTTCTACATCGCCCGCCAGGACGATCGGCTCCATAGCCTGCGCTTCGAGCTTATGCGCGCTCGCGGTGATTTCCACGCCTTTCTGTGCGGACACCGGGGCAGCGGCAAGACCACCGAATTGAAGCGCCTCGCGGCGGATGCAGCGATCGGCGAGAAGTTCCTTCCCATCTATCTCACGATCCAAGAGTTCGGGTCCGAGTCCGTGCATCTGAGCCACGACGCGCTGATGGTGGAGATCGGCCTCGCGCTCGGGCGCGAAGGGCAAAGGCGCGGCATGGACACCGAGCTGCACGAAAACCTCGCGAACTGGGGCAAAGAGATCGTGCGCACCTTCCTGCATGATGAGGCCGTGCAAGCCGAGGTCGGCGCCAAGGCCAACGCCTGGCTGGCCTTCTTCAAGGCACAGCTCAGCACGCGCCGCGAATGGAAGGCCGAGGAGAAACAGATCCTGGAGCCACGGGTGCGCGATCTCATCGACATCCTGAATCTCATGGCGGCGGACCTAAACAACAAGAGCGGAAAGCGCGTGCTGGTCTTCGTGGACGACATCGAAAAGGGCGAATCCGAGGCCCATCGCGAGATGCACGCGCGGATCTTCGAGGAGCACTACGACGTCCTGATGCAGCCGCGCTTCTCCATGGTCTACACCCTGCCCATCTACTTTCGGGCCTTGCCGGGGAGCCGCATCCAACCCCAGGAGCTGTTCGCGTTCTCGGCCTTGCGCCTGTACGACCAGGCGTCCAAGCAGGAAGACGACCCGCCGCTCGACAAAAACGCCGAGGGCTACAAGTTCATGCGCGATTTCGTCGAGAGCCGTCTGGCCGAATGGGGAATCGTGTTCGGATCCGAGGCCGTCCTCGAAAAGCTCCTGCTCATCGGCAGCGGGCTCTTCCGCGAGACCGCACGCAGCGTGCGGGACGCCGCCTATCTCGCCTTGCGTCGCGGCGCCGGGGAGCGCATCACGATGGCGGACGCGGATGCGGTGGCGACCCGCATCAAGAAGGAGTATCAACCCATGATCCGCGGTGAGGCCGTGAAGGTGTTGAAAGAGGTGCTCCCGAGCACCGAAGGCTGGGTGCCCGGCGTCGAGCCGTTTTTGCAGAACCGGGCGGTGGTCGAATACGAGAACGGCGATCTGTGGCTGGACCTGCGTTCCTTGCTCAAGCCCTATGTCCGTAAGCTCCAGGCCCCAAGCCCCGCGCCATCCTGAGCCCGCCGCGAATGAAGCGGAGTCGACGGCGATCGCCGCCGAGATCGCCGATCTACTCGGGCGGGCGGTCCGGCACGGCCAGCCGTTGTTCCTGATCGCGATCTACGAGCATGAGGGCGACAAGCTGCGCCTGCTCGAGGTGCTGCGCCGGCGCTTGCTCGAAGAAGGCTATACGACTCAGACCTTGGACCCGCGCCACCGCCCCGACCACGGCCTGGGCCGCTTCTATGCCGCGCTCGCCGAGTGTGGCCCGCGCGCCTTGAGCCTGGTGTCGGATCTGCCACGGAAAACCGGCGGCGCGGCGCTCGAACCGGCGTTCCTGGAATACTTCAACCTCCACCGCGACCGCATCGCGCGAGACCGGCTGCGGTTTCTCGTGTTCCTCCACGTCGTCGAGATGGAAGGCTTCGTGCGCCTCGCCGGGGATATGTGGGATTTCCGCCACCGCACCTACTGGCTCGAGCGTCCGGCCGACCCGCGCGGCGAGGGGCTCTGGCAGACGATGGCCGAGCGCGGCGCGGCGCTGCCCTTGCCGGCGGCCGAGCGCGAGTCGATCGACCGCCATCTCGCCGGGGTGCGGGCCGTCGTCGACGGCGCCGCGGATCACGAGACCAAGGCCGGGCTGCTCCTTGATCTCTGCCGCTTTTTGACGCGGCGCAATGCCGCAGGCCTCGCGGCGGAGGCGGCCCTCGAAGGGCTGAGCGAGCTGGGGGATGCTCGAACCGATCTTCGTGCTGATCTGGAAGGCGAGCTCGGTGATGCCCTGCACAAAAGCTCGCAACTGCCGGAAGCGCTGCACCATTACGAGCAGAGCCTCGCGGTCTGCCGGGAGATCGGCGATCGCGCAGGCGAGGCGGTGATGCTCAATAACATCTCGCAGATCTACCATGACTGGGGCCAGTACGAGGAGGCCTTGAAGCTTCTGAAGCAGAGCCTCGCGATCCGCCACGAGATAGGCGATCGCGGGGGCGAGGCGGTGACGCTCAACAACATCTCGCAGATCTACCATGCCTGGGGTCGGTACGAGGAGACCTTGAAGACCCTGGAGCAGAGCCTCGCGATCAAGCGGGAGATCGGCAATCGCGCGGGCGAGGCGGGGACGCTCAGCAACATCTCGCAGATCTACCATGCCCGGGGCCGTAACGAGGAGGCCTTGAAGTTTCTGGAGCAGAGCCGCGCGATCTACTGGGAGATCGGCGATCGAAAAGGCGGGGCGGTGACGCTCAACAATATCTCGCAGATCTACCATGACTGGGGCCGTAACGAGGAGGCCTTGAAGCTTCTGGAGCAGAGCCTTGCAATTTACCGCGAGATCGGCGATCGCGCGGGCGAGGCGATGGCGCTCAACAACATCTCCAAGATCTACGATGCCTGGGGCCGGTACCAGGAGGCCTTGAAGACGCTGGAGCGGAGCCTCGCGATCTTCCGGGAGATAGGCGATCGCGTCGGCGAGGCGCTGACGAGCTGGAATCTCGGTCTCGCATACGAGCACCACGGGGACCTCACGCGAGCCCTCCCGTTACTCGAAAACTCGGTGCGCATCGAAGAGGCGCTCAAACACCCCGATCTCGAACGCGACCAGGCGTATCTGGCCGCGCTAAAAAACCGGATGCGCGAACCGGGCGCAGAGCCCTCATCGAGCGGCGTGGAGCCGATGATACCGCGCAGCGATCCGAAGTAGCGGTCGCGCGCTTCGGGCGTGCCGTTCCTCCGTCGGGTTTATCCGGCGGCACCAGCATCGGTCGACGGCCCGCCGGTCACGGTCGAAGCCGAGGGCGAGCCAATCCTTCGTGCTAGGGCCCGCTCGCCTTGGGCCTCAGGAGCGGGAAGAGCAAGACGTCGCGGATCGAGCGCGAGTCGGTGAACAGCATCACCAGCCGATCGATCCCGATCCCACAGCCGGCGGCGGGCGGCATGCCGTGTTCCAGGGCCTCGAGGTAATCGGCATCGTACGACATCGCCTCGCCGTGGCCTGCGTCTTTTTCCGCCGCCTGGCACCGGAAGCGCTCGGCCTGGTCCTCGGGATCGTTCAGCTCCGAGAAACCGTTCGCGATCTCGTGGCCGGCGACGAAGAGCTCGAAACGGTCGGTGACGAACGGGTCGCGCTCGTTCCGGCGCGCCAGCGGTGAGACCTCGGTCGGAAAGGCGGTGATGAAACAAGGCTCGCCGAGACGCTCCTCGGCGGTCTTCTCGAACAGTTCCAGCTGGACCTTGCCGAGCCCCCAGCCCTCCTCGATGGAGAGGCCGCGCTCGCGGGCGCAGCGCCGCGCGAGGTCGAGGGACCCCAAGGTCGCCGGATCGATATCGGGATTGAAACGCAGGATCGCCTCCTTGACCGTCATGCGCGAGAACGGCTTGGAGAGCTCGTATTCCACGCCCTGGTAGGGCAACCGGGTGTCGCCGAGCACCGTCACGGCGAGACCGCGGATCAGCGTTTCGGTCAGACCCATGAGGTCCTCGAAGCTCGCATAGGCCTCATAGAACTCGAGCATCGTGAATTCGGGGTTGTGGCGTGTCGAGAGCCCCTCGTTGCGGAAATTGCGGTTGATCTCGAATACCTTCTCCAGCCCGCCCACGAGCAGCCTTTTCAGGTACAGCTCGGGGGCGATGCGCAGGTACAGCGTCATGTCGAGGGTGTTGTGATGGGTCACGAATGGTCGCGCGGCGGCGCCCCCGGCGATCGGTTGCATCATGGGGGTCTCGACCTCAAGGAACCCGCGCGCCTTCAAAAACGCGCGGATGAAATCCACGATCGCGGCGCGCCGCTCGAAGACCCGCCGGGTCGCCTCGTTCATGACGAGGTCTAGGTAGCGCTTGCGGTAGCGAGTCTCCTGATCGGCCAAGCCGTGGAACTTCTCGGGTAAGGGGTGGAGGGATTTCACCAGCAACCGCGCCTCTCGTACATGGACCGACAGCTCGCCGGTCTTGGTCGTGAAGAGCGCTCCCTCGGCGCCCACGATGTCGCCGAGGTCCCACTGCTTGAAAGACTCGTAACAACCCTCGGGCAGATCCTCGCGACGGAGATAGATCTGGATGCGGCCGCTCATGTCCTGGAGGTGGGCGAAGGCCGCCTTGCCCATCACGCGGCGGGTCATGAGCCGGCCCGCGATGCGCACCGTTATCGGTTCCGCCTCCCGCGCGGCATAGCGGGCGTGGAGATCGGCGCACAGCGCGTCGCGCCCGAAATCGTTGGGATAGGCGTTACCGATCCGGCGCAGCGCAGCGAGCTTGTGGCGGCGCTGCGCCGGCTGATCGTTGGAATCGATCTCGATCTTCATCTCAGGCACCGGTCTTGAGGGTCGCCTCGATGAAGCGGTCCAGATCGCCGTCCAGGATGGCCGTCGGATTGCCGCTCTCGACACCAGTGCGCAGATCTTTCACTCTCGACTGATCGAGCACATAGGAGCGGATCTGGTTACCCCAGCCGATGTCGGCCTTGGTATCCTCGATGGCCTGCTTCACGCTATCGCGCTTGTGCATCTCGAGCTCGTATAGCTTGGCCTGTAGCTGTTTCATGGCGCGCGAGCGGTTCTTGTGTTGGGAGCGCTCGTTCTGACACTGCACAACCACGCCGCTCGGGAGGTGGGTGATGCGGATGGCCGAATCGGTCTTGTTGACGTGCTGGCCGCCGGCTCCCCCGGCACGGTAGGTGTCGACGCGCAGATCGGCCGGGTTGATCACGATGTCCACGTCGTCGTCGATCTCCGGCGAGACGAACACGGAGGCGAAAGACGTGTGTCTGCGGTTCCCGGAATCGAAAGGGGATTTCCGCACCAGGCGGTGCACGCCGGTCTCGGTCCGGAGCCAGCCATAGGCGTAATCCCCCTGGAAATACACGGTCGCGCTCTTGATGCCCGCGACCTCGCCCGCAGAGGCCTCGATGAGCTCGGTCTTGAAGCCACGCCGATCTCCCCATTTGAGATACATACGGAGCAGCATCTCGGCCCAGTCCTGCGCCTCGGTCCCGCCCGAGCCCGCCTGGACGTCCAAGAAGGCGTTCTTTGGATCCATCTCGCCGGAAAACATGCGCGCGAACTCCAGATCGGCGAGGCGCCGCTCGATCGCGACGAGATCGGCCCGCACCCCGTCGGCGATTGCCTCATCGCCCTCGGCCACGGCGATCTCCAGGAGCTCCGAGCCCTCCCGGATGCCGCGCTCCAGGGCGTCCAGATCCGTCACGACACGCTCCAGCGCGACCCGCTCCTTGCCGAGCGCCTGCGTCTCTTCCCGGTCGGCCCACACCGAGGGGTCCTCCAGGGCCTGCACGATCTCCGTCAGGCGCCGGCGCTTGGCCGGATAGTCAAAGAAACCCCTGAGCGCCACGAGGCGTTCGCGCAAAGAGGTGACATCGGCGAGGGGGCTACTCGGCTCCGGCATGGCGTTGCCCAACGTAGTTTGGCGAGCGGGATCCTACTATAAGGCAGCAACGGGGGGCGAACCGGGCCTCTGCGGCCCTCCGCACCGCCCACGGCGCTCTATCGGCCACGGTCATCGATCGCCTCCTTGGATCCCCTCTCGCTCCGAGGAAGGGCCAGGGTGAGGGGATCCCAGCGTGGGGGGATCGAAACGCGCAATCCGCGGCCGTGCGTGGTATATGATGGGAGGCTTCGGCTTGGCGTTCGACGATGCGAAACGAGGCTCATAGGGGCTAACTGATCAGCCGAAATTTTTAAAATATAAGAGGGGAGTCGCCCATGCCGTCAGAGAACGATGTCCCAACGGTCAAACCCGACTGGATGTCGCCCATCGAAACGCGCCAGGCACGTGCCGACTTTTATTTCCGAACGGTCCTGGCCGGCCAGCGCGAGTGGTACTCGAAGGGCGCCCGGAAACAGAAGCGCCGATATTTGGCCTTTGCCATCTGTGTCATCGTCCTCGGCGTGCTGATTTCGCTACTGCAAGTGCTGGATACTGAGCCCTGGGACCCTTCACCGGAGGAGCTCGAGCCGCTGCACGCCGTCTTCGTTCCGACCATGGTGCGGATCAACGCCGAGGGCGGCATGCCCGCCGCCGCGCCCTGTTCGACGACCTGTCGCGCCGCGCCCTCCCGTTGCTCCGGCGCTTCGTCCACTCGTGCCGTTCTGCCCGACCTCCGGACGGCCGCCCGGTCCCTCGTGAGCGCCATGGTGTACCGTCCGGCTTTCCCGTACCATGTCGAAGCGACCAGTCGGGGCGGTGAAGGCCCAATGGTCGGGTGAGCACATGCGGTACATACCCACAGCGAGGTAACTGTTATGCCTTTGAGAATCGCGACCCTATTCCTTGCGCTCTTCCTTCTGGGATGCGAGAAGAAGGAGGAACCGAGCGCCCAGGCCTGCGGCGGCATCGCCGCTGTGCAATGCCCGGAGGGTAAGACCTGCGTCGATGACCCGGCCGACACCTGTGATCCCAAGCAGGGCGGCGCCGACTGCCCGGGGATCTGCAAGTAGGCTATAGCGCGGGGTCTCAGATCCCGCTTTTTGAACCCCGCTCTTCGATCCCTTCACCCAGGCCTTTCGAGGAGGGAGAGGGGACCCGGTGGTCGGGTGAGCACGTGCGGTAGGTAACCCCCAAAAGTGAGGTAACTGTTATGCTATTGAGAATCGCGACCCTATTCCTTGCGCTCTTCCTCATGGGATGCGGCGAGAAGAAGGAGGAAGTGACCGGCGCGGTCTGCGGCGGCGTCACCGCTATGCAATGCCCCAGCGGTCAGACCTGCGTCGATGACCCGAAGGACACCTGTGAGCCCGACAGCTATGGGAAAGACAAGGCCGGCGCCGACTGCCCGAGGATCTGCGCAGCCGGTTGATCACCCCGACCCGTATAGCCATGGTGCGGGGCGCAACGGGCGGGTCTCATTCCGCCCGCTGCCATTTACCCATCGTCACCCGGTCGAGCCCGGCGTAATCTAGGATCGTGGCACGGGCACGGAAGCCCGCCGCGCCGAGCATCGTCCACACCGGCTGTTTCTGATCGGCACCGTGCTCCAGCGCGAGCCATCCGCCATCGCGCAGGTGTCGCGGTGCGCCGGCAATGACGGTGCGCAAGGCGTTGAGACCGTCATCGCCTCCGGACAAGGCGACGCGCGGCTCATGGCAGAGGCCGGCCCTCCAGAGCTCGGCGTCCGGGACATAAGGCGGATTGGACGCGATGAGGTCGAAGCGCACGCCGCCGAGCGGCCGGTACCAGTCCCCTTCCACGAACACGATATCGCGAAGCCCGAGGCGCCCCGCGTTGTGCCTCGCGATCGCAAGCGCCGGGGCGGAAACGTCGGTGGCCGTGACCCGGCATTCCGTCGATCCCCGGCGGATCGCGAGGGCGATGGCCCCCGATCCGGTGCCGAGGTCCAGGACCTCGCGGAGGCCATGGGCCGTAATGAGCTCAAGCGCCGCCTCGACCAAGTGCTCGGTCTCGGGGCGCGGCACCAGCGTGTGCTCATCGACCTGTAACGGCATCGACCAGAACTCGCGCCGGCCGACGAGATAGGCGACCGGGATGCCCCGCGCGCGCCCCGCGACCAGATCGAGGTAACGCCGCACCTCTGCCGCCGCGACCGGATGGTCCGCCCGGGTGACGAGCCGTACCCGCCCGACACCCAGGACGTGGCCGAGCAATACCTCGGCGTCCAGGCGCGCGCTGTCCGCATCCGACAGGAGGGCCTCGGCGTGACGGAGGAGCCCGGCCATCGTCGCTACCGGCCCGGAGCCCTCGTTTCTCGGGGCGGCCGGGACTCTCAATTGCCCACCGCGGCCATGAGATCGGCCTGGTGCTCGCTGATGAGCGGGTCGATCACGTGGTCCAGCTCCCCGAGCATGATCGCTTCGAGCTTGTACACCGTCAGGTTGATGCGGTGATCGGTGACGCGCCCCTGCGGGAAGTTATAGGTGCGGATGCGCTCCGAACGATCCCCGCTCCCCACCAGATTGCGGCGGCTCTCTGCCTGTTTCTCGCGCTGGCGCTCGCGCTCCGCCGACACCAGCCTGGCCTTGAGGAGGCTCATGGCGCGCGAGCGGTTCTTGTGCTGGGAGCGCTCGTCCTGGCACTCCACCACGAGGCCGCTCGGGAGGTGGGTGATACGGATGGCGGAATCTGTCTTGTTGACGTGCTGGCCGCCGGCCCCCGAGGCCCGGAACGTGTCGATGCGGAGATCGGACGGCGACACCTCGATGTCGGTCACTTCATCGACCTCGGGCAACACCGCCACGGTACAGGCAGAGGTGTGGATGCGCCCCTGGGCCTCGGTCTCGGGGACGCGCTGCACCCGGTGCACCCCGGATTCGAACTTGAGGCGCGAATACGCCCCCTGCCCCACGATGCGCGCGATCACCTCTTTGATCCCGCCGGCCTCCGCGCGGCTCGTGCTCAGGACCTCAGAGGTCCAGCCGCGTGTTTCGACATAGCGCCCGTACATGCGGAACAGCGCGGCCGCAAACAACGCCGCCTCCTCGCCGCCGGTCCCGGCGCGCACCTCGAGGAAGATATTGCTGCGATCCGAGGGGTCCTGCGGGAGCAGGAAGCGGTGCAGATCGCGCTCCAGGGCCTCGTCGCGCGCCTGATTCCTCTTGAGCTCTTCCGCGGCCAGCTCGCGCAGCCCCGCGTCCTCCTCATCGAGCATGCGCCGCGCCTCTTCGATCGCCCGGCGGTTTCGGAGATAGCTCTCGAAGCACTCGACCACTACCCGCAGCTCGGATTGCTCGCGGCCCAGCTCCCGGAAGACCGCCTGGTCATTCCAGACCCCCTCGTTCGACAAGAGCCCGGTCAGCTCCTGCGAGCGGGTGCGCAGGCGCTCGAGTTTCTGTAGGAGCGTATCCTTCATGGCGTCTGGCCATTCTACCGTGATCCAGCCCTCCGCGAGCCGGCCTATTGCGGTGCAGGCGTAGCGATTCGCTACGCGTCGGCACCATGCCGGTCGAGGCCGCAGAGGTCGCGATGTTAATCGCTCTTCACACCGGTTGTTGTATAACGCCAAGGCCCACAGGAGGAAATATCGGCGGTACAGCGTGTAGTCGAGTCCCGTCCCAGTGGCGGTCGCCCCGTCGCCGCCCGTCCGCTCTCACCTCACCCACACCTCACCCCCACCTCACCCAGCTACGCGTTGCGAAACCGAGTTGAATCGCCTATCCTGCCCTGGACTGGCGGGCTGCGGCCCCGATCTGCCTGGCCGGCGCGCTCCGAATGGCGCCGCCGCTCGCCGTGCAGACGGAAGCGAAAGGGGTACGGGTCGTGCTGGCGCCCGATGCCGCGTCGAAACGGTGGTGGCTGATCCGGCCTCGGCCGGCCGGGCCTTGTGCGATGATCTGGCCGGTGGTTTGGGAGGTCTAAAGGGACAGATGAAGCCGTTCTACACCACCCGTCTCGGGAAGATCCTCCACGGCGACTCGGTGGAGGTCCTGAGCCATGAGATGAAGCCCGGCTCGGTCGATCTGATCATGACCAGCCCGCCCTTTGGGCTCGTGCGGAAGAAGGACTACGGAAACGCCGACGCTCACGAGTACCTCGACTGGTTTCGTCCGTTCGCCGACGCTTTCAAGGGAGTCTTGAAGGAGAACGGGAGTCTCGTCATCGACATCGGGGGCGCCTGGCTCCCGGGACAGCCGACGCGCAGCCTGTACCACTTCAAACTCCTCATCATGCTGTGCGAAGAATACGGCTTCCACCTTGCGCAGGAGTTCTACTGGTGGAACCCGGCGAAGCTGCCGACGCCGGCCGAGTGGGTGACGGTGCGGCGGATCCGGGTGAAGGACGCCATCAACTGCGTCTGGTGGCTGTCACCGACGCCCTGGCCCCGGGCGGAAAACCGGCGGGTGCTCCAGCCGTACAGCGAGAGCATGCGGGACTTGCTGCGCAACGGCTACAAGCCGATGAAGCGGCCTTCGGGACACGACATCAGTGAAAAATTCGGGATAGACAACGGGGCGGCCATTCCGCCAAACCTCATCGCGCTCGCTCACACAGAGAGCAACGGGCAATACCTTCGCTACTGCAAGGAACTCGGAATCAAAGCTCACCCCGCGCGCTATCCTGCCGAGCTTCCCGAGTACTTCATCCGGATGCTGACGGACCCGGGTGACCTCGTGGTGGACCCGTTCGCCGGCAGCTGTGTCACGGGCGAGGTTTGCCAAAGGCTCGGGAGGAAGTGGGCCTGTATCGACCTCGTCGAGAAGTACCTGCAGGGAGCCGTAGGACGCTTCAAAAAGGCGCCTCGCGCTCCAAAGCGCATGGAGCAAGTCCAAAGCGACGACGAGGAGCCCGGTTATTACAAAGCCTATCGACCCGGTCTCACGTGGAATGGAGTACGCGAGGCGTCGCTCGCCGTGGACGGCGGGAAGACACGGCCACTCAAGGCGGCCGCGGCGAAGGCCCAGCCCGTGAAGACCTCTCGGCCACGAGCGGCGCAAATGGATCTTTGGGGGCGAGCGTCGTGAGGGTAATCGCCGCTTAGCGCAGGCTCGGGCATGCCTGCGCTACCGAACGGTGTCCTCCGTTCCAAGTTGGCCGGTGCTCTCCCTGAAGGGACGCGTTTCGACACTGGTCCCGCAGACGTCCACCCCGCACTGGCGTCCGTGCCTGGAGTGGGGCGCGTCCGCTTGTACCTCTGGACGGTGACACCTGACCGGTCGGAAAAAGGTCGGTCCCCAGGCGAGCACAAGATCCAACTGATTCTTCGAGGCCAGAACCCCGGTGGCCACCTCAAAGTCCTCCACTTGTGGCCGGGTCAAATTCCCCCACCCCCGAGGCGGCGAGACGTGTGGACTTTAGGCGGTCTGTGCGCGTTTGGCAAGGCGGGCGGCTGATTCCTTC
>JBOIDR010000031.1:0-37187 GCA_050740695.1 Gammaproteobacteria bacterium
AGGGGCAGCTCACCCTCAGTATGTCTGCCAATCCGGCGGTCCAAAAGGAATTGTTGCATTATCTAGAGGCACTGCAAGCCGCCTGAGATCCCCAAGTAAGCGACAATTTATGCAACGATAGGGTCAACTCAGCTATTTACAGGCCTGTTGAGATCTACTCGGCCCTCGCGTTGTTCTTTCTAATTGTCTGCCTGCCGATGTACTTTCTCGCCTATATCCTGCGCCGACGTTTCGTTCGGGACTTCTCCGATACGTAAGGGGACGAGTGTGCTTGTAGGTGAACGGCTCTTTCAGGAATACGATAGTGTCCAGATCATTCGCGACGTGACGATCACCGTCGATGAGGGTGGGGCCACGGTTCTTCTCGGCAAGAGTGGTAGTGGGAAGAGCACCCTCTTGCGAACGCTGTCGCTGGTCGACCGCCCGCAATCGGGAAGGGTGTCCTTGGATGGTAAAACGTTCTTTCCAGATGAGACTAGGATGGATCAGGCTACAACTACGCAGCTCTGGCCCGATGTGACGCTGGTGTTTCAACAGTTCTACCTGTGGCCGCACGTCACCCTCCGCCAGAATATTCTGCTTCCGGCACAGCTACGAGGAAAGCCAGTGGATAGGGCGGACCACCTGTGCGACGCGTTGGGTGTCAGCGACTTCCTCAGTCGATATCCTAACCAGATAAGCGTGGGGCAGCGCCAACGTACCGCGCTAGCACGAGCGCTGCTCTTGCAGCCGAAAATCTTGTTGCTCGACGAGATCACGTCCGCTCAGGACGTGCAGCATGTCGCACTGATCCTCGATGTCCTTCGTAATGCGGTCAGCAACGGTATGGGCCTGCTTGTGGTGAGCCACCATCTTGGCTTTGCCCGACAAATCCTTTCCATGTCACGTACGCCCCGTGTCGTTTTTCTGGATGCAGGATCGGTTATCGAATCAGGCGGAATCGAGTGCCTCGAGTCCCCAAGATCGGATGGTCTTCAGATCTACGTTAATCTCTCGCGTAGCCTAGCGTAAAGGGAGGGAGTGTGAAACGCTACCAAGAACGAGTGTGCTCGACCTACTTCTATGCCGGCGTAGACGCAACGTTCTACGACGAGACCGTTCGTATGACGGACCGTGCCTACGACCTCGTCCACGATGTCTTGACTCGGGTGCTGGGTTTCTGGCTAACCCAGCGTAGACGTCATGAGGCTCCCAACGCTCCGGTTTGGATATTGGATATTGGGTGTGGTACCGGCGCGGAAGCTATGAGAATTCTCTGCAGAGTACCTTGCAGTCGGCTGCTTTGCGTCGACCACAGCCCTCTCATGCTTAGTCGGTTCAGGGAGAAAGTAGTTCGGGCGTACGGGAACGAAACAGCTGACGGCAGACTCGCCTTAGCCGACGTTGACTTCCGGGAAACGGCGTGGCTCGATCGTGCGCGGGCGAAATGCGCGCTGGACGGCCTGAGTACACAGTTCGATGCAGCGGTGAGTGTTTATGCGCTTCACCACCTTGCTGCAGAAGCGAAGTTGGATGTATACCGGAGTATCGGTGCGCACCTTCAAGCAGATTCTATCTTTGTTAACGCTGATCTTTACGCGTTCGGAACACCCTGGCTCGATCGCCTTGCTCAAGAGGAGGAGGAGGATTGGGTCCTCCGCCAGTTTGATCTCCAATTTACCAACGCCGATCATTTGCATGCTTTGCTCGGACCGAGTCGGACTCGTCTGAAGGAAGCGTGGGTTGCTCATATCCGTAATGAGAATTCGCCGTTGCCAATCGTACCACTATACGGTGTCCCCGAACATCTGCGGGGAACGACATCCGAAGAGTGTCTTCTGCGCGAAGCGGGGTTTGCAGGGGTGGAGGTGCCAGCGAGACATTTTCAGAGCGCCGTCCTGGTCGCCTCCAAATGAGAGTCGCCACATGTCGAACAGTCCATCGGTGAAATTGGAACTTGCTGATCCTGGATGGCTGCGGATAGACGAAGCGACGCTGCGTGTTTCCGGTGCCCTGGATTCTATCGTACGTGAAATGGAGAACGTACTAAACGATCAAACAGTTCGTTCCCTTTGCGCGAACCTCGGGATTGCGAGCAGCGGGTTTCTGTTCTTCGATGTCAACCGCGGGATGACGCGCTTCTTCGATGAGGACACCGGTAGCGAGCCACAAACGTACCGGACTCAGTACCTTTGGATGAACGAGAGGGCCGGCTCACGATGGTCAGATCTCGTGCATTGGCTCTTTGTTCATGTGCGGACAACTCAATCCACGCAGGCAAAGCGGGCTCAGGCGCGAACCGAGGACTACTTTCGTCACGTGCCAAAGGACAACGGGCCAGGTTTGGGTCTGTGCATGTCCAACGAGGATCGCCGCGTCCGGAAGACTCATGCAGTTCATTATGTCACCCTTGGCGAAATGCTTTTCACCATGCTTGCGTGGCGGTCCCTTGTGGCCGCCGTCGACTTAGGCACGGCCGAGCTTCCACTGGATCAACTCGCACTGGGGTTAGATCAACCAAAGCCGGTCTTGCGAACATGCCCGTGGGACAACGCTGATCTCTTTAGCATAGAACGCTCTGGTGATGAGCGGTTCGCTGAACTCCGGGCGGCATGGGATCTGATCGCCGGCGCGAGTACATGCCTCAGGTCGGAGTGGGAGCTACTCGGCATGCGTTCCACTGCGCCAATCAATGGGGATATCGAACGGCGAGCTATCCTGAAGTTTGGCACCGCAATCGGGGCCTTTCAGGACGTTGGCATTACGGAGGCGGTTTCAGACGAAGAGCTAAATGCGGCGATCCAGCGCAGCATCCCCAGGTTTCTCGCGCTGCTGGGCATGACCCCGAAACCCGACACGGTCGGCAATGCCCTGAACGCAATTGAACGGTACGCGAGGTTCCCCTTATTGCCGTTTTATGCCTGGCACGCGCTCGATGGGGCGCCAAAGTGTTATTTGGTAAGTCCCGTCTGGACCTCGCAGCAGTATTCCGTCAGTGTCGACGGTATCCGTTGTCGTCATTTGGGGCTCGGCCTCAGCGCCATGGCGCCGCTCCTGAAGATCGACTGGACGCTGCCCGGGGACCTTTCCACCTACCAGCGGCCGCGCTACTCTGATGCGGATCCGACCGTCGTAATCAACGTGATCCGGCTCATGGCCCGACCGCTCGTCGAGGAACATCTTTACAACAGTGTGGTGAGAGAGCTGGAAGAGAGGCTCATCGTACAGGCCAAAGAGGCCGTAAGGGAAGCGGTAGAGAAGGCGATCGATGGCGTCACAAAGGACGACTTACTGCCGAAATGAGGTGTTTTCAATGAAAAGCATGTGGGAGGAATTTGGATTCACACAAACCCCCTATCGCGTCACGCCCTTGGAAGCGAACGCAGCAGACTTCGATCTATTTACGAGCCGTGACCGGGAGGGTGACAAGTTCCAGACGATGATGGACTCTTCTGAGGGCGCGTTCGTCGTGGTATCCGGCGACATTGGCATCGGCAAGACTAGTTTCGTCAACATTCAGCAGCACGTATTGGGAGCCGACATGGCTGGTTGGGGTCAAAAGCTCGCTCCTTGCCTGCGTATTACGCCATTGACGATTGCGGACGATCCAACCTTGCTTGCGCGGCGCATCGTTCATGATGCCGTCCAAAACATCGAGTATTACTGCGCTCGCAATGTGATTCGGGTCCCCCGCACGTGTGAAACGATTCGGGACTGGCTCTCGTTCCGTGCGTCCCCATCGGGCTACCAGCTGACCCTCGGTTTACTGGGTGTGGGACAGAATTGGTCCCTGCCCCCAGTCGGCGATGCTACCCTTGAAACATGGCGCGATGTGCTCGAAGCTATGGCGGGTGAGGTGCGCAAGGAGATGCGCGTGAGCGGCTTCATCGTCTGTCTCGACAACGCTGAGACACTGACCCAGTCGCAGCTCACCAGTGTATTGATGTCGTATCGGGACACTCTTTTTAGCATCAAGGGCATCTGGTGGGTGTTGATTGGGCAGTCGCGGTTGTACGAACAAATTGATGCGATCGATCGTCGGGTGTCTCAACGAATCAGCGGGAACGGAGTCGAATTATCACACCTCGACGTGCAGCAATTCCAAGACGCGATCGAGCGAAGGGTCCGTGCCTATCGCAACCGCGAGGACGCCGTCAGTCCTTTATCTATGAAGCTCCACGATCTTCTCTTCCAGGCGGCCTGCGGCGAAGTCCGCTTCGTCTTTGATACTGCCAACACGTTGGTAACTGAAATCGTCACTAGCGTTCGCGCCAGTGCCAAGAGCGAGCTGGTAGGATTAGCGTCTTCGACTGTTCTCGAGAGGGCGCTGACCGCGGCTTTGAAAGAGTTATTGATCGATCGCCAGATACCCGACGACTTGGCGATCACTACATTAAAAAAAATAACAACCGATGCCACAGCGGACATCCGGAAAAGCCCGCGGACTGTTGAGCTACTCCAGTTGATCGGTGAGGATGCGGTCACCAAGGGCGACTACGGGCGTTTCAGCTTCGGATCTCCCGGGGAGTTCTTGACAGATTACCTCGAACCCCTCCACGCAAGAGGCGTCTTAGGTTGTCCGCCAAGAGAGGGCGAACCTAGTTATCGCTTGAAGGGGTTTGCCTGGCTCTTGCGCAAACTTGAGATGCTGCGTTAGAGCAGTCCGCTGAAAAGTGGGCGTTTGGCCACCGGAGGACCAACCGGCGCCACAACGCGCCGCCCGGCGCACATTAGAGCGTCAATAGGCAGGCGGAGCGGGTGATGTAGCGGTCGCCACCCGCAGGGTTTGGACTATCTCGAGCGCCGTATCCTCGGAAAGGGCGAAACGCTCGTGCCAAACGGAGCGAGCCGGGCAGTCGCGGTCGCCGATCTGCTGCCGTGAAACCGCGCGTACCCGGCGACATCGAAGCGGGGGCCGCGGGCGCGTAGCGCATGCGCCTCGATTACCGGCAAGAAGCGCGGTGTAGCGTATAAAGAGGAGGATCGACGCGCCGTCCCTGACAAAAAGCGACCGGGCCGAGGCTCGACCCGGTCGCCTGAACGGACGGGAACGTGGCCAACTTGCTGATGCCGCTTCGCACGGCGTGCTGCATCGCTCGCTGCAGCACCTTCTGGTCGGCGTGGTGCCGACGCTCTAGCCCGGAGAGCGGGTCCACCAAGCGCGTGCGCGCGGGAAACACATAAGGGGGCCTCTATAAATTCCTTTCAAACTCCCCGTGTCCACTGGAGCGAGCCGGGCAGTCGCGGTCGCCGATCTCCTGCGTGAAAGCGCGCGTACCCGGCGACATCGAAAGGGGGGCCGCGCGCGCGTAGAGCATGGGCCTCGATTACCGGCAAGAAGCGCGGTGTAGCGTAGAAGACGAGAATCGACGCGGCGTCCCTGACAAAAAGCGACCGGGGGGCGGTTCCGGTCTTAAGTCCACGATGACGATAGTCATGGAAGGCCCGGCTCCCTCAGTTCGTTAGGTTTTCCAGATCAGCCAGGTCTTGATGCCGCCCTGACGCTTTCTTGTTCCTCTTCAAATTATCGAGGTCGATAAAGCATACTTCAACGCCGTCGATTTCTATTTTCAAGCGCGATGGATAACATCGGCTGAATTCCACTCCATCTATTCCTGTAATTACATCGATACGGTTCGGGGGATGGCCGAGTTGAATGACGTGATCCTGCTCCATGAAATCATTCTCGGTCAATCCCAACGATGCAAAACCGAAGTCTGCAAGCGCATTAATCATGCGCGTTGCGTTGTCTGTAGATACTCGAATCCATATATCGAGGTCTTTGGTATATCGTGGGTGCCCGTGAAATGCGACAGCGTATCCTCCAATAATCAGGTATTCGACGCCGTTATCGTTTAACGATCCTATAAACTCTTTGAAATCTTGGCTCAGCACCGTACTTCCACCGATGATACTCGCGACGGATCTCTTCCAGCGCGGCTAAACGAGCCTCGTAGGACTGGGTTTGCCAGTACGCCAAATCCGACCGTCCTCGCTTGAGGGGCGCTTTCCTCACCACTTGTACCACACGTGGCGTTCTCATGTCCTGAACATAGACATGACTTTCCCCGCCGCTCTTGAACGTTCTGTGATGAAAGGATAATCGAGTCAATGTGGTTTCGCAAGGCCATGTCGCGGTGGATGGCGGTGATGAGGGGCCTGCGGGGGTCCGGGGCGGGTAGGAGATCGCTCCGTCGGTGCCCTCACGAGCATGGCCCCATTTCAATTTCAAGTGTCAAGCGCCATTTTCAGCAATCATCGCGGTGCGGCGGTGCTCGTCTTCCTGGAGTTGGCGCCACAGGATCTTGCCGCTCGCGGTCTTCGGCAGCTCCGCTACGAACTCGACGATACGCGGCACCTTGTAGGCCGCCATGCGCCCGCGCGCCCAGGCGGTGATGTCCTCGCCTCGCAGATCCTCGGACGCCTTGGGCCTCGGGACGATCACGGCCTTGACCGTCTCGCCGCGATAGGGATCGCGAGAGGCGATCACGCACGCCTCCTGGATGTCGGGATGTGCGTAGAGCAGGGCCTCGACTTCCGCGGGCCAGACCTTGAAACCGGCGGCGTTGATCATGCGCTTCAAGCGATCGGTGATGAAAAAATACCCGTCCTCATCGTAATAGCCCAAATCGCCGGTGCGGAAGAAGCGCTTCCCGTCGTGCTGGAGGAAGGCCTCTTCCGTGGCGACGGGGTTCTTCCAGTATCCCTGGAAGAGCTGCGGGCCGTGGAGGACGATCTCGCCGATCTCCATCGGCCCGCGCTCGCCGAAGGTCTCGGGGTCCAGGACGCGCGCATCGACATCGAACATCGGGATCCCGGCGCACTGTCTCTTGGGCCTTTGCGTCGGGTTGAAATGCGTGGGCGCCATGGTCTCCGAGAGCCCATAGCCTTCGATATAGGGTAGACCGATCCTGGCCTCCAGGAGACGCGCCACCGCCTCGGGCATGGCCGCGCCGCCGCCGCCCATCCACGAGAGTGAGGAGAGATCGTAACGGTCGAGCTCGGGGTTGGCGAGGAAATCCACCATCATGGTCGTGATCGCGGTGAGCGTCGTGACGCGGGTGCGCTCCACCAGGCGCGCGGCGCAATCGCGGTCCCAGCGCGTCATGAGCACGATGGTGCTGCCGAGTTGCAAGGGGGTGTTCATGCCCGACTGCATGCCGGTTACGTGGAATAGGGGCAAGACGGCGAGCACGACGCTTTGGCGCGCATCCCCGCGCCACGCGCCGATCGCGCTCGCCGTGGCCTGCACGGACAGGTGGGTGTGTAGGCACCCCTTGGCCTTGCCGGTGGTGCCGGAGGTATAGGGCATGACGGCGAGGTCATGGTCTCGGGCGAGGTGCTCCCGCGGCACGAGCCCGGCGGCGACCGCCTCCGCAAACGCGGTCACCCCAGGTGCGGAGATCACCTGCCTGGGTGCCCGCACGAATTCCGGCACCGGCAACCCACTCGGGCCCGAGCCATGGTCCGCCGAAAGGTGATCCACCGAGACATAATCCGAATACGCCCCGAGGACGACGTGCTCGAGCCCACTCGTTCCGAGAAGCGGCGCGATCTCTTCCCAAAGCTCTTGGGTCGCGACGATGACCCGCGCCCCGGCATCCTCGAGGTAATGGCGGATCTCCTCGGTGCGGTTCATGGGATTGACCGGCACGACCACGGCATCGGCGCGCAGGATGGCGTAATAGCCGATCACGTATTGAGGGCTGTTTTGCGTGTAGAGCAGGACGCGATCGCCGCGTTCTATGCCCAAACGCCCCTGGAGGAACCCCGCCAGGGCATCCACCTGGCGCCGCAGCTCGGCATAGACGATTCGGTCGCCGTAGTAGTCGAGCGCGCAGCGCCCGGGGTCGCGCCGGGCCGAGGCCTCGAGGTTGGCATAGACGCTCGTCCTTGGTAGCGACAGCGACCTCGGCCGGGCCGGCGGCCAGTGGGCGTAATGGCGGGTGAACATGGGATAGACTGATTGACTGGTATTGGCGGCGTTTATCGACGGCCGGCCGCCGGCGCTCAAGCGCTTGACAGCCGTCATGCCGGTGAACGATAACTGAGTGTCGTGCCGTTTGTACATCGGCGCGGCTCGCATTGCGGCGCAGCAGGGACGGGCCACAGCACCTTCAAAGCAACTCGCAGCCACAGGAATCCGATCCGCTCTCGTTTGAGCCGCACGCGGTGCCCGAGGCGATTAGCCCTGATGTCGTCGTAGAGGGCCCATTCGCTAGCTAGGCGTGAGCGGGCCCAAATTGCGGTCCATAGCGCTGCCTTGACAACGCGCTCGCGACCTTGATTCCCCTCGCCTCGCTGTCCGTCCTCGCCTCCTCTCGCTGGTTGCCAGGCGCAAGGCTGGACCAAAGATAACGCTGCGCGCCGGAGACCTCCACGATCCGGGGCCGGGGGTGATCCCCACTCGGCCGCTCAGGGGACTTGCAGCGTAGCGCAGGAGGCTGAAGTGTTACGATCAGCTTGACGCCGCCGAACCATTCGAAGACCCGTATCAGGCTCTCGTAGCGCCCCGATCCCCACCACGGATCGACCGACTCCAATCGCCTAATCCGAATCCGATCTTCCTCTCTCCGGCTCATCTCCCCGAGCCAACCATCCCCCTTGCACCTCACTTGCCCGAGACGCTAATACACCTCGAAACTTGGCGCCTCGGGCCCATGAAGAGCCCGAAAACGCCCCGCTTCCAGGCTGAGGACGCCCTTTGCTTGACAGCTCACGAGCCCAGCACTACAGCGGAAAAAGGGCGTTTTAACAAAATCCTTATTCTCGCTTGTATACTGCCCCGATGTCGACCTCCGAGGTCGCTTTTTTTACAGGCGCGGTGTCGAGCGGGCAGTGGCCTTACACGTTGCCGTCGGCGGTACTCCAGCGGCTGCGGCCTTTGGGATTTATCAGCGTGCGCGGGTGGTAGGGGTAGCTGCCCGACCAGCGCTTGGGGTCGATGTCTTCGTACACTGGGACCGATTGCATGGTGATCGATGATCGGGCGCGGTCATCGGCGAAGAGCCGCTTGAAGCGAAACTCCTGATCGCAGAAATCGACTTTGTGCATCTTTTGGAGCAAGGCCGAGCGCTGACTGACCTCGCTGGGCTTAACGGCCCGGCCGAGCACGGTGATGCGCGGTAGGCGATGAATCGTTCGCGTCGCAACGACCTCAAAACTCGACATGCGCATCATGCCCTCAAGCGCGGTCCGAGTCGGTAGCCAGTAGGTGTGTTTCTCGGCATCGAGCTCTTCGACCGGATTAAAGACCATCGCGGCGGTCGTGTTGCCGGGCACGAGCTCAGCTAGTAGGCGGGTGATCTTCGCCGCGATGCGCCCAGATCCGGTCCATCGTCTCAATGCCGATCCGAAGCAGAGCATGCCGGGCGCGTAGGCGGTCTCGACGAGAAAATAGCCGCGCTCTTTGACCAATTGGCGACCGACTAGCAACGCGCTGAGCGGATCCAGCATGTGGTAGATGATGCCGGCACAGGCGATGAAGTCGAATGAAGCCGGCTGGAAGGTGCGTAGCAGGTCTTTGACCTGCAGCCCTGGACGGTAGTCGACGTTGGCGCAGACCGCGGCGCGCGCCAGATCGAAGGACTTGAGCCGGTAGGTGTCCGCGGCGATCACGGTGTCGCGCCCAGCGCCTTCATGCCAAAGGCGAGCAGCCCGTCGGCGGTACCGATGTCAAGGCAGGCCTGGCTGCGTAGGTCCATTTGACGGATGAGGTCAAAGGCGCCGTACAGCGTGTAGTTCTGCGGCGTGCCCCGCTTGAACCGCCCGGAGGTCTGGAAATGGTCGCATTCGATGGCGTGGAACCAGGTGAAGTCGTCGGCGAGGCGGGCCAGTTCTTCGGCACCGAGTCTGTGATATTCGTCAGCGGCGGTCTGCTCAAAGCTCATGAAGGTCGGGGTCGCCTAGTCAGGAAGCTTCGCACCCTCTATGGCAAAAAAATGACGCGTAATTACGATACACCACATTAGGCCGCGCGTCCCTTCAACGTGTGCAAGCCAAAGAAACGCAAAACGGCCATGCGGACGAAATCGATCAATTGATCGAGATGGCCTATCATTCCCACTGAAATGCTGGACCGAGTTCGTTGTAGGTGCTTTTCCCACCACCGCAACGTAGCCTCGCGTAAAGCTCCTTCTCCCAGTTCCGACCCGCCGGGATGCCGTGCTCGAAGTAGACGGGACGATGCCCTTGCTCCAAGAGCTTCGCCTTGATCTCGCCAGCAATGACGTGCTTCCCTCGCTTGTTATTAACAGTCCATTCAGACACGCTCGGAACCGAGGAATACGGCTTCTCGCCGAAGGGCATGACAACACAACAGCTGGCCTCCACGACGCCAATGGCGGTGACGGATGGAAGTCATTTGAACGGCTTTCCGGGTTGGATCAAATGATGTTCCAACCAATAGCCTTATTGATGGCGCTTCGAAAGACAGCAGCGATGGCGTTCCAAATTCTTTCAGCAAGTTGCAGGCTGATTATTGCAACAGAGCGAATTCGAATGCGAGCAACCATTTTTTGGTCTTCAAGGTAGACGCGGGCATCGTCTTCATTAAACTCACCACTCGATTTCTTCTTTGCAATCAGCTGAACGTCTGCCGTGAGGCCAGCCGAAATGTTCTTTACGATGTCTTTCAGGCTCCTCCACGCGTTTTCATCATTCGCGACCGCTTTTGCGGCATCCAAGGCATCCTTTGCTACCTTATTGAAATCAACCCGGTTGATGGTCGGCACATGCTTTCTCCAAATTCCAGGAAGAGCTTAATTTAATGGCCTTTGCTAGTTTCTGCTTTTTGGATAGCGAGGATCGCACCAAATATCGTCGTCTTGCGCAACTCCCAGTTAGTCCTTTTTAGGATCTGCGTACCTTGAGTGAGCTTTACATCAGCATGTTGTGCCTCCCATCGAACCAGAATGCACTTTAGGTCAATGTAGTTCTTGACGGTAAGGCTCGAAGTGCTAACGCCAGGCTCTCCCTCGAGGTCCTCGCATTGGGACGGAAGAGCTTGCTCGATGAGATCGCTGATCTTTTTCTGCAACTTGTCACCCACAGGGCTGACGTCCTGACTCTTCGCCAATGCGCGCAAGACTAATGCGTCGGCATCGGTGCTCAGGGATCTATATCGCTCGTCAAACTTCGAAATGTGTGCGGGATGATCTTCAGGCTTCTTGATTGACGAACGATTCTCATCGGTTGTGGGACTCGCCGCGATTCCATCGTCAATCATTGCGGATGCCTTCTTGAAAATCGCCTCGGTCTCGGTGAGAAGTTTCTCGTCGTAGGGTTGCACCAAGGTAACGTAGCACCCTCCGCTAAGGAGGAGCAACGTAGCCATAAGGGCGCTGCACAAAGCCTTCAAAGCTTGCGGTCTCATGAGTTGATGAACTCTCAAGTTGTCAGAACTGGTTCGGACGAAGAACTTACCTCCCAGCATTGGCGACTAGAATCTGCACCCCCTTTGTGGAGGCTAACGGGTCTGTGTATATGGACTCCCCCTACTTTGGCCTCGAAAGGTATTGACCGAAACGCAATCTCGGAACGGCGGTCTTGCATCGGCTAAAATTGCCGACTGTCGATGCACGTCACCCTCCCCGTTCGCGTTGTACATTGCACCACCGCATTACTTCACCCTTTCGACGACCAACGCCCTGCCATCGGCCCGGATGAATTGACCGGAGTTAAAGCGGTTATCGTCGAAGATAAATCTATCCGTGCCTTTTCCGGAATCTTCGGATACAAATATGGGTTTACCTTCGGCCGTTGTACTGTCGAAGAAAAACCGCATGGCGCCCCTACCCTTGGCCCATCTCACTTCGAACGCCATTTTGATAGGGTTGACAGTGCAGGTGGTGTTGCCGACTCTGTAGCGGCCCTCGAATTCGGATAGGACCGTGCTGGCCTCGGCCACCCGTAGGGGATTCGAGGTCACGGCCGGTAAAGACGGGGCTGCATGGCCTTCGGGCAACTCCCCCGCGAGGGATGTCCCGCAAATCACGGCGAATACGAGGGTTCGGCTCGGTACGAAATAGAACGATGTCTTTTGCATCATCCGGCGCTCCGTGTGGAGCCATCCCGGGCTAAACTGGTTGGGATCCTCGCGTATTTCCGTAGGCAAACCACCGCGGCAACGGATCCGAACCCTTTGCCTCGGAGCTTCCATTCAACTTAGACCTTCGCTAGATAGCTCTCCGCCACTGCGGCGATCTCCTTGGCCTTATCGGTTCCGTTGATGCAGCGACGGGCATTGAAGAAGTCCGTTTTATGCGCGTCTATATAATCCGATATCTTCCGACCGGTAAATATCCCGGTCTTAAAACCATGGACCAACACGAACAAGGCGGTCTCGGGGCCTAGCGCCAGCTCGGGATGCCCGACCAGATCCCGGCCCAGCAGTTTGCCGTACTTCTCGTAGTTGTTCTTCCAGGTCAGTTGGACATATCCGCGGCCATAGTAGGGATAATAATCGGCATGGTGTTTTTTGAGATAGGCGTCTGGATCGGGCAGCCAATAGGCCTCGGTGACCGGCCTGAACGTATGGTTCGTCTCATGGTCGGCGGTCGCGAGAACATAGGCGATCTGGGTTTTCAGGCCGATGCCCTGGCGGAGGCATTCGCTCTTGATGGCCTCGATTGTCCCGTCTTTAGTGGTGAAGTCGTGGTCCTGGGCAGGTTTGGCCTCGTCCAACCTCTGCTGAAGTCTGCTAACGGAATCCGCATCGATCGACTCTGGATCGCCCTGTTGGGCGTCGGCGATGAATTCGGCCCAGGCATTACGCGTTTTTGGCCCGTATTTGCCATCGATATCTCCCGTTGGATAGCCGAGTCTGGCAACCGCGCTCTGTAGCTCGGTAATTTGATCGGCGTCCAGGTCCTTGATGGGTACGGATTGACCTTGCGATACAGCCCTTAGGTTTACGAGTTTCATTGGTAATCCCTCGTAGACTCTTGACCTTGACGTTCTAGGATAGAAACAGCGGTTGAAGGATAACATATTCAATGCGGTTTCGCAAACTGCGCGGTGCCTTCTCCGTTGGGGGCGGGGGAGTAATGGGGTCGCGCCGCACCCCGCGAGAGCAGCAGATCGTTTCACAAACCCCGAGCGGAGGGCGTCATGTCCGCTCGAGCCGAGCGGAGGACGCGTGCGGGTACGCCCACCGCGATGACGCCATCGGAGATGTCCCGGGTCACGACCGCACCGGCGCCGATGATCGCCCTTGCCCCCACCCGGACCCCGGGCAGGAGCACCCCGCCGAGCCCGAGGTGCGCGTAGGTCCCGAGCTCGGAACCGCCGCCGAGTGCGGCGCCCGACGAGACGTGGGCGTAGGCGCCGACGACGACGTCGTGCTCGACCACGGCCCCGGTGTTGACGATCACGCCCTCGCCTATCCGCGCATCGGGGTTGATCATCGCGCCGGCCATGATCACGGTGCCCAGTCCGAGAGCCGCCGACGGCGCTACGGTCGCCCGCGGATGGACGACCGTGAGCACTTCGACCCCGATCCCCGCCGCGGTCCTGGCGATGCGCGCCCGTACTTCGTTGTCGCCGATGCCGAGGGCGATCCCCATCGGGACATGGGCCGCTCGGCTCGCAAGCCAGGCCCACGGCCCGTGGACCGGATGGCCGAGGACCAGGCTCCCGGGTGGCACGCCGTCGTCGATGAAGCCGGAGAGGCGCTCCCGGCCGGCCGCGAGCAAGAGGTCCGCGACTACCTTTCCGTGCCCTCCGGCCCCGTAGACATACAAGTCCCTCATGGGGCGTCCGTCACGGCGTCTTCGCTTCGGCGCCCATGAACTCCGGCATCGTCGCATGGTCCTGTGCGTTGATCCCTTCTCCCTTCAGGACCTTGAGCACCGTCCTAGCCAAGATCCGAAGATCCAGCGCCAGGCTCTGATGGTCCACATACCAGACGTCGTACTGGAACTTCTCCTCCCACGAGATCGCGTTTCGACCGTTCACCTGAGCCCATCCCGTAATACCGGGCTTGACCTCGTGGCGCCGGGCCTGCTCGGCCGAGTAGCGGCCGAGGTACCGCATCAGCAACGGCCGCGGCCCGACCAGACTCATATCGCCGGAGAGGACGTTCCAGAGCGTGGGCAACTCGTCGAGGCTGGTCCTGCGCAGCCAGCCCCCGAGGGTGCAGAGACGCATCGCATCGCTCGTCAGAGGATCCTCCCCCGGCTCTGTGTCCCGCATCGTCCGGAACTTGACGAGCCGGAAGGGCCTGCCGCCGCGGCCCGGCCGTTCCTGCCGGAAGAAGACCGGCCTGCCCATCGTCAGCCGGATGGCCGCCGCCACCACCCCGAGGAGCGGCGCCGAGACGACGAGCCCCGCCAGGGCGATGCTCACATCCAGTGCACGCTTGACGATCGCCATCGGGAGACGGCGACCTCTCGGGTTCTCGGTCGCCGCCGTGAGGACCGAGAGCCATCGGCCGGCGAGGACACCGATGTCATAACGCGCCGCGACTGCGCCCCGACCTCGATCCCGCGCCAGGCGCAGCGCCTCCGGATCCAAGGCTAGACCCCGGAGTGCGTGCACCAGGCCATCCACATCCCCCGGAGACACCACCGCACCGCAGCGCTCTTTCGCGACCACGGCCGCCAGATCCGATCCCGCCGGCGTCACCGCGATCACCGCGTTGCTGGCGGCCATGGCGCTGAAGGTCTTGGACGGAATCGAGGTCTTGCTTGCCGCTTCCTTCAAGGTCACCAGCGCGATGCTGGAAGACGACAACAATCGCGCCCATGCCGGATCGGGTAGCGGAGGCTCGAAGCGGACCCGATCTGGGGCGAGACCGGACCACCGCCTGGCCAGGTATTCCGCCCCCGCCCCGGACGCCGCCACCACGAAGCAGAGGTGCGCGAGGGCCGGATCCGCGAGCACCCGGGGCACGGCCCGGCAGACCGTCTCCCAGTCATGCATCTGCCCCAGGTTACCGACATAGCTCACCACGACCTTGCCCCGGCACCAACGCTCCAGCTCGCTCTCGGCATCGGCGGCACGGGCGCATCCCGGCTCGAACTCCGAGACGCTGGCCCCGGTTTCGATCACCTCCCAGCAGGGCGGGCTTCCGTAACACAAGCGAACGTGCTCCGCCATCTCCGGGCCGATGAAGACCACGGCGTCGGCACGCGAAAGCCAGAAGCGGTTCGCGCCGGCCGCGGCGCGCGCCACGAGGCCCGGCGGATTCACCACCCCGGTAGCCTCGAGTGCATCGGGGTAGACATCGTAGACCAGTGCCACCACGGGCACCCGGTGCAGGGGTCGCGTGGCGATAAGCGCGAGCGGCAGATAGAAGGGATTGGTCGTCGCCACCAACACGTCGGGACGGTGAATGAACCCATGGGCGATGGCACGGATCGGAAAGACCAGCATGGAGCCGATGCGCGCGCGGGCGCGGCCGATGCCCCCTTTTGCCATCAGCCCACGCCAGCGCTGATCGCTGAACCCCTCGAGGACCCGCGCCTCGGCAGCCAAGGCCGTGAGCGCGCGCGCGAGCCGCTCCATGGGCCCTCCCCCGGTGCAGGACGCGATCGTGACCTTCATCCGTGACATCGCCCGCTAGTCCACGCCGAACAGATCGCGCGCGGCCTTGATGAGCGCTTCCCGATCGGTTTGCTCGGCCGCCCGGAGTTTGGCGCTCGGCGGATGGATCAGCGTGTTGGTCAGGCGGCGGGCCAGTTGCTCGAGGACGTCTCTGGGATCGTCTCCGAGCGCGAGGCGCCGCCGCGCCGCCACGAGCACACGCTCACGGCGCGCATCCGCCCGCGCGCGGATGGCCCGGATCACCCCTACCGCGTCCAGCGATCCCACCCAGTCCATGTAGCAATGGACCTGGGACGCGATGATCTCGTCGGCCTGCCGCGCGGCGATCTGTCGGGAGTTCAGGTTGTCCTGGATCACCGATTCGAGGTCATCGACGGTGTAGAGATACACATCGGGGATGCCCCCCACGACCGGGTCGATATCGCGCGGGATGGCGATATCGACCAGGAACATCGGGCGGCGCTTGCGCGCCCGCAAGGCCCGCTCGACCACGGCCGGGTCCAGGATCGGGACGGCGCTCGAGGTGGCCGTGACCACGATGTCCGCCTCTTCCAGGTGGTTTCCGACCTGCGAGAGCGGGATCGCGTAGCCACCGAGCGGGACCGCGAGACACTGCGCCCGCTCCAGGGTGCGGTTGGCGACGATGATGCGCTGGGTGCCGCGCTCGTGGAGGTGCCGGGCGACCAGCGCGATGGTGTCGCCGGCGCCGATGAGGAGCGCCGTGTGGCGCCCGAGATCGCCGAAGATCTGTTCGGCGAGGCGCACGGCCGCGAACGCCACCGATACCGGGCTAGTGCCGATGGCGGTGTCGGTCCGCACCTTCTTGGCCACCTTGAAGGCATGCTGGAACAGCCGGTTGAGCAGCCTGCCGAGGGTGCGATGCGTCAGGGCGGCGCGGTAGGCGTCCTTGATCTGCCCGAGGATCTGCGGTTCACCGAGGACCATGGAGTCGAGCCCGCAGGCCACCCTCAAGAGGTGCCGCACGCCCTCTCCTTCCGTGAGACCGAACAGGTAAGGGGTCAGATCGATCTCGCACAGGCCCTTTTGCCGGGCTAGCCAGCGCACCGGCCGATCGAGGTCCGAATCGAATTGACTACAATAGATCTCGGTGCGATTACAGGTCGAGACGATGACCGCCTCATGGACCCCATCTGTGCAGCTCAGATCACGCAAGGCGTCGGGGAGTCGGTCTGCATCGAAGAAGACCTTCTCGCGCAGGGATGCCGGCGCGGTCCGGTGATTGACGCCGACGACGAGTAACGACATGGAAGGGTGGGACTCTCGGGGCCGCCGTCAGAACCCCCGGCCGGCACAAGGAATTTTGCGGGATGCCTCCCCCGAATACAAGCACCGGCGCAAGTGTGTGCGACCATTCGGCGCTCGACCCTTCGCCCCCAGGTAGCGAGGACATAAGGGGGTCGAAGCAGCCGGTGAACTGGCGTATAGTAATAGTTTCCAGCTGGGTGCCGACAGCCTGTTCCGTGCGCGTCCATCATCCATTCACTTCAACTTGCCGAGCGATGTCGCCATCACACCCGGCTGGGGTCGATGTATCAGGGTTCGATACCCCAGAGATCGATACCCTGGAGATCGATAAGGGACTCGCAATGTCCTCGTTCCCCGCCTGTGTGCTCTTGGCCACGCTGGTGCTCGGGGGCTGTGCCGGCGCTAAGAGCACGCTTGATGCCGCGCCCGCCCCGGCGGATCGAGCGTCGCCGGCCCCCGCGCATCCGGCACCGCAGGTCGAACAGCCACCGCGGGTCGAACTGAGCGAAGACATCCTCTACAAGCTCCTGGTAGCCGAATTCGCGGGCCAGCGCGGCCAGGTCGAGCTGGCCCTCGATTACTACCTCGATCTGGCGCGCCGCGTCCCGGACGCCCGCATCGCCGAGCGCGCCACCGGTATCGCCGTGTTCGCGAAGCGCAATGCCGAGGCGCGCGAAGCAGCGGAGCTCTGGGTAAAGCGCGCCCCGATGGACCTTGAGGCCCGCCAGGTACTCGCGGCACTCCTGATCCGCAGCGGCGAGGTCGACGAGGCCCTGCATCACCTCGAGCTCGTGATGAGCGCATCCAAGGAGGGTACCGGACAGGGTCTCAAGATGATCGCGAGCTTCCTCGGCAACGAAGGCGACAAGCAGGCGGCCCTGGAGGTCATGCGGCGCCTGGTCGCCGCCCATCAGGACGACCCCGATGCCCTGTTCGCGTATGCCTTGCTCGCGATCAAGACCGATCAGCTACCGGCCGCCCGCCAGGCCATGGAGCAGATCCTCTCACGCGGTGCCCCGACCACCCCGATGGCCATGGCCTATGTCGGGATCCGCCAAAAGCAGGGCGACACCGAGGGCGCCCTGTTATGGCTCGAAGGCCAGATCGAAAAGGACCCGCAGGACTTCGATCTGCGCACGGCCTACGCGCGGCTCTTGGCCGATCAGCGGCGTTTCGATGACGCCAAGGAACAGTTCGAGATCCTCGCGAAGATGCAGCCGGACAATGCCGAGGTGCGCTTCGCCCTAGGGATCCTGCACCTTCAGACCCAATCGCTGGAGGGTGCGGAGGTGCAGTTCCGGCGTCTCGTGAACAGCGAGGAATATACCGACGAGGCGAGCTATTACCTCGGCCAGCTCGCGGAGAACCGCAAGGACTACGACCAGGCCCTCAAGTGGTATTCCTCGGTCGGGGAAGGCGATAACCACTTCGATGCCCAGCTCGGCATGGCGCTCACCATGATGAAGCAGAAGAGGTTCCCCGCGGCACGGGAACAGCTCCACGGCATCGCGCCGGCCACCCCCGATCAAAAAACGCGGCTCACGCGGGTCGAAGGCGAGCTCCTGAGCCAGGAAGGCAAGTACCGGGAGGCCATGGAGGTCTATGACCGCGCGCTCGAAGGGGGCTTCAACAGCGACCTGTTGTACAGCCGCGCGATGCTGGCCGAGAAGATGGGAAGACTGGACCTCCTGGAGCGCGATCTAAAGCAAATCCTGGAGCGCGAACCCGATAATTCCCAGGCACTGAACGCACTGGGGTACTCGCTGGCCGATCAAACGACCCGTTATCCGGAGGCCTACGCCCTCATCAAGCGTGCTTACGAGTTGAGCCCGAACGATTACTACGTCCTCGACAGCCTGGGCTGGGTACTCTATCGGATGGGACGGCTGGACGAGGCCGAAGGCTATCTGCGGCGTGCGCTCAAGCTCCGCAACGACCCCGAGGTCGCGGCGCACCTGGGTGAGGTCCTATGGCTCCGGGGCGATCGCAAAGGGGCCCGCATGATCTGGGAGGATGCCCTGCAGTCGGCACCCGGGGACCGCAAGATCCTGGATGCCATGCAACGCCTCTCCCCGTGATGCGCTCATCGGCGCTCGGGCTCGCCCTCTTGGCGGCCGGCTGTGCCACCTTCGCACCACCGCCCGCCGGGCCTTTGGCGGGCGCGGGTCGCGATACGCTTTGGATCATGCACCGCGAGCGCGTGGCGAAGGTCCAAGACTGGTACCTCGCCGGACGGGTGGCGCTGGCGACACCCGAGGAAGGCTGGAACGCCGCGCTCTATTGGACCCAGAACGAGGAGCACTATTCCCTGCGCGTCGTCGCGCCGCTGGGTCAGGGGAGCTACGGGCTCGACGGCGGCCCGAACCAGGTCGTGATGCGTACCCCGGACCGGCGTACCCTGACCGCCGAGGACCCCGAGAGTCTCATCCTTGCCCAGCTCGGCTGGACCCTGCCGGTGTTCGGGCTGCGTTACTGGGTCCGGGGGATCCCCGAGCCGCTCGCCCCGGTCGCTGCCATGACGGTAGATGATCGGGGCCGAATGACCGAGCTCCAGCAAGCCGGCTGGCGGATCAAGGTGCTCGGTTACGAGGCCCGCGATGGCCTCGATCTGCCCTCCAAGCTCTTCCTGCGCACCGATCGCTTCAAGGTCCGCATCGTCGTGCAGCGCTGGGCGTCCGGCTAGTGGCATCGTCGCCGTCCGGCTGGCCGGCGCCTGCCAAGGTCAATCTCTTCCTCCACATTCTCGGCCGCCGTCCCGACGGCTACCATGAGCTACAGACGGTGTTCCAGTTCGCGGGGCTCTGCGACACCTTGTCTTTCGCTCTCCGGGACGACGGCGAGGTGCGGCGCATAACCGACCTGCCCGGCGTCGCGCCCGAGGCCGATCTGGTCGTGCGGGCCGCCCGCCTGCTCCAGTCGCGCACCGGGACCCGCTTCGGCGCCGACATCGGCGTCTCCAAACGCATCCCGATCGGGGCCGGATTGGGCGGCGGGAGCTCCGATGCCGCGACCACCCTCGCAGCCCTCGACTACTTGTGGGGTACAGGCCTGCCCTCGCCGGAGCTCCAGGCGATCGGACGCCGGTTAGGGGCCGATGTCCCGATGTTTCTCCACGGGCAGGCGACCTGGGCGGAAGGGATCGGGGAGCACTTTAGCCCCATCTCCCTGGAGGAACCCTGGTACCTTCTCATCCGCCCGGACACCGAGATTTCGACCGCCACGGTCTTCAACGACCCGGATTTGACACGCAATACGTCTCCCATCACAATCGCCCGCTTTCTAGCCGGCGAGGGACACAACGACTGCGAGCCGGTGGTGCGAGTACGCTACCCGGAGGTCGGGGCCGCCCTGGACTGGCTCGGTGAACGGGTCCACCCCCGGCTGACCGGCACCGGGAGCTGCGTGTTCGCGGCCTTTCCGAGCGAGGCCGAGGCGCGGGCCGTCCAGACCGAGCTGCCGCGGCGCTGGGAGGGCTTCGTGGCGCAGGGGCGAAATCGATCTCCCTTGTTGGATCGGCTCCAGGATCTTTACTGACCACGATCATGACAGGTCATGGTCATAAATCGCCTCCTTCATATCCCCACTCCCTGCGGGAGAGGACTAGGGTGAGGGGGAGCGTGCGTGGTATATAAACCCGCCGGTGATCGACTCGCGGCTCGCGCACCTAGCACGCGAGAGGTTGATGATTGGGGTGTAGCCAAGCGGTAAGGCACGGGGTTTTGATCCCCGCATTCCCAGGTTCGAATCCTGGCACCCCAGCCAGATGAGGCAGGCACCAGGGGGGAGCCGTGTCAATTGACGATCTGATGCTTTTCACGGGCAACGCCAACCCCCCGCTGGCGGAGGCGGTCGCCAACCATCTCCAGATCCCGCTCGGCAAGGCCACCGTGGATCGCTTCAGCGATGGGGAGGTGATGGTCGAGATCGGCGAGAACGTGCGTGGCCGAGACGTGTTCGTGGTCCAGCCGACCTCTTCCCCGACCAATGAAAACCTGATGGAGCTCCTGGTGATGGTGGACGCGCTCCGGCGCGCCTCGGCCTATCGGATCACGGCCGTCATCCCCTACATGGGCTATGCACGCCAGGACCGCCGGCCACGCTCGGTGCGGGTGCCCATCACCGCCAAGCTGGTGGCCAATATGATCGCCGGGGTCGGGGCCGATCGGGTGCTGACCATCGATCTGCATTCCGAGCAGATCCAGGGCTTCTTCGATATCCCTCTCGACAATGTCTATGCCTCGCCGGTGTTGCTGGGCGATATCTGGAAACACGAGCATCCCAACGTCATGGTGGTCTCGCCCGACGTCGGCGGGGTGGTGCGCGCCCGCGCGGTCGCCAAACGCCTGGACGACGCCGATCTCGCCATCATCGACAAACGCCGGCCGAAGCCCAACGAGGCCCGCGTCATGAACATCATCGGCGACGTCCGGGACCAGACCTGTATCATCGTAGATGACCTGGTCGATACCGCGGGTACCCTGTGTGAGGCCGCCCGCGCCCTCAAGCAAAACGGCGCCGCCAGCGTGCTCGCGTATTGCACCCACCCGGTGTTATCCGGGAATGCGGTATCGCGCATCATCGAGTCCGATCTGGACGAGCTGGTGGTCACCGATACCGTCCCCTTGCTCCCCGAGGCCCGCGCCTGTCCTCGCATCCGACAGCTCAGCGTCGCCGCCTTGCTCGCCGAGAGCATACGCCGGATCTGCTCCGGGGAGTCGCTGAGCTCCATGTTCATGGACTGAGCGTTTGTGAAAAAATCTAACCAAACCTATTTGAGATTACGGGAACCTCGACGAGTTCGCGCTCCCTCCGGCAGGGCCACCCTATGTTCTCCTTCTCGTTCCGGGAGGGCACCGGGACACTCCCTCCCCTGTCCGCTTGCGGACGGGAGAGGGCGGGGGTGGGGGTCAGCCTTTGGCGGGCTGACCAAGCCCTGTCCCGGCCGCGGCGCCGTTTACCCCCACCCTAGCCCTCCCCCGCTCCGCAGGGGAGGGGATCGGAAACTCACTCCCCCGCGACCGGAAGCCAGTCGTTCACAGGCTCCGGCGGACAGCGTCATCGTTTAACACAGGAGAAACACCGTGAAACCATTCGAACTGGCCGCCGCATTGCGCGATCAAACAGGAAAAGGCCGATGCCGCCGGCTCAGGCGCCAGGGCCGGGTCCCCGCCGTACTGTATGGGGCCGGCAAGGCGCCCGTATCGCTGTCCCTGGAGCACGAGGAGGTGCGCCGACACCTCGATCATGAGGCCTTCTATTCCCGTATCTTGACCCTCAAGTTGGAAGGCGGTGTGGAAAAGGTGGTGCTCAAGGACCTGCACCGGCACCCCTATAAACCGCAGATCCTGCACCTCGATTTCCTGCGCATCGACGAGCACGAGCGGCTCACTATGCGCGTCCCCATCCACTTCATCAACGAGGACAAGTGTGCCGGTGTCAAACAGGCGGGTGGGATCGTGAGCCATCTGATGACGGAGATCGAGGTGGTGTGCCTCCCGAAGGACCTGCCGGAATACATCGCGGTGGACCTCGCGCCCGTCGCCATCGGGACGACCTTGCACCTCTCCGATCTCCAGCTTCCCGAAGGCGTGCTGGCGGCGGCCCTGACGCACGGTGGAGATGCGGCACAGGCGGTCGTTTCGGTGCACCTCCCAAGAGTCGTCGAGCCGGCCGAAGGCGAGGCCGCCGAGGCCGTCACGGGGGCCGGCGCCGAGCAGACGTCGAGCTGATGGGGCGGCTTTCGGTGCCATGCGGTGGCGTGTGGCGCTGTCGCTGAACGCGTGCCGGACGAGACCGGGACACGCGGGCGCATCGAGCTCATCGTCGGCCTCGGCAACCCCGGACCCGAATACGCCGCGACGCGTCACAACGCCGGGAGCTGGTTCCTCACGCGCCTCTCTGTCGCCCTCCGGCAGGAAGGCAAGTTCGCCGGGCGGGTCGGGCGGTTGGAGAACGCCGGACGGAGCTGCTTCGTGCTCCAGCCGAGCACCTTCATGAACCGCAGCGGCCAGAGCGTCGCGGCCCTGGCGGGTTATTACCGCATCCCGGCCGCCTCTATCCTGGTGGTCTACGATGAGCTCGATCTGCCACCGGGCGCGGTGCGCCTGAAGCGCGGCGGCGGAGCCGGCGGACACAACGGGCTCCGCGATCTCATCGCCCATCTCGGTGATCCCGGATTCGCCCGCCTGCGTCTCGGGATCGGCCATCCTGGGGTACGCGAGTTGGTCACCCCCTACGTGCTGTCCTCGCCACCCTCGCACGAACGCCTGGCCATCGAGGCGGCCATCGATGCCGCCATCGAGCACCTCCCGCGCATCCTGGACGGGGATCTGGAGCCGGTGATGAACCATCTGCACCGCCGCGCCCCCGAAGCGCCCGCTGCGGATTAGGGCGAGCTTCTTCGGATTAGGGGGACCACGCGGGGATGGGCTTTCGCTGCGGCATCGTGGGTCTGCCGAATGTCGGCAAGTCCACGCTCTTCAACGCCTTGACACGGGCCGCGGTCGCTGCCTCGAATTATCCATTCTGCACCGTGGACCCCAACCTGGGCGTGGTGCCGGTGCCGGATCCGCGCCTCGCGCCGCTCGCGGAGATCGCGAAGCCCGAGCGCGTCGTGCCGGCGGTCATGACCTTCGTCGATATCGCCGGTCTCGTCGCCGGGGCCTCCCAGGGCGAGGGCCTCGGAAACAAGTTCCTCGCACACATCCGCGAGACCCAGGCCATCGCGCACGTGGTGCGCTGTTTCGAGCACGAGCGCATCGTACACGTCGCGGGCCGGGTGGATCCCCTGTCCGATATCGAGACCGTCCACACCGAGCTGGCGCTCGCGGACCTCGAGACGGTGGAGCGCGCGCTCGAGCGCGTCGGCAAGCGTGAGAAAGCCGGGGACAAACTGGCACAGACCGCCTGTGCGGCGCTCGACAAGGCCCTGCAGTGCCTCGACACCGGCGGGAACCTCCGCTCTCTGGTGCTTACCGAGGCGGAGCGCGCCGTGCTCGCGGAGCTGCATCTCCTCTGCCTAAAACCCATCCTGTATGTCGCGAACGTCACCGAGCACGAGCTAGGCGGCAACCGTTGGACCGAGGAGCTCGCGCTGCTCGCGGAGCGCGAAGGGGCGGCGAGCCTCATCGTCTGCGCCGCACTGGAGTCCGCGATCGCCGAGCTCGACGAGGCCGAGCGCCGCGAGTACCTGGAGGCGCTGGGCGTCGAGGAGACCGGGCTCGCCCGCCTCATCGAGGCCGGCTACGCCCTCCTCGGCTTGCAGACCTTTTTCACCGCCGGGCCCAAGGAGGTGCGCGCCTGGACGGCGCGCATCGGCGCCACGGCGCCCGAAGCGGCCGGCCTGATCCACACCGATTTCCAGCGTGGCTTCATCCGCGCCGAGGTCATCGGCTACGACGACTACCTCGCCGGTCGCGGCGAGCAAGGCGCCAAAGACGCCGGCAAGTGGCGCCTGGAAGGGAAGGACTACCGGATCCGCGACGGCGACGTCGTGCGCTTCCGATTTAAAGTATAGGCGTGGCGCCATCGCTTCGAGCCGGTCGTGCCGGGTGCCAAGAAATCCGGCGTTCGGTCTCTTATGGAACCCCGCATCCCGTGTCGCAATAGGGGGCCTCACTACGTTACATTAACGTCCCAGTGCGGGCTCCGGTCGCGCCAAAGCCCACCGCCCCCTTGCGGGGTCCTTCAAGTCTGCGCCGGTAGGTGCTTTCGAGGTGCGGAAGATGAAGAAGGATTCACCCTCACGGAATCACACGGCCGCCACCATCGGCTACGAAGCACGGCTTTGGCAGATGGCCGACGCCCTGCGGGGCAGCATGGACGCCGCCGAGTACAAGCACGTCGTCCTCGGCTTGATCTTTCTCAAGTACATCTCCGACGCCTTCGAGGAGCAGCATGCGAAGCTCGAGGCCGAGAAGGCGCAGGGGGCGGACTCCGAGGATCCCGACGAGTACCGGGCGCTCAACATCTTCTGGGTGCCACCCGAGGCGCGCTGGGCACACCTCAAGGCCCAGGCGAGGCAGGCTACCATCGGGCGGCTCGTGGACGACGCCATGACCGGCATCGAGCGCGACAACCCGGCGCTCAAAGGCGTGTTGCCCAAGGATTACGCCCGTCCCTCGCTCGACAAGCAGCGGCTCGGCCAGCTGGTCGATCTCGTCAGCAACATTCGGGTTGGCGACGCGGCGAGCCGCTCGCGGGACGTGCTCGGGCGCGTCTATGAGTATTTCCTTTCCCAGTTCGCGAGCGCCGAGGGCAAGAAAGGCGGCGAATTCTATACCCCGCGCAGCGTGGTGAAGCTCCTGGTCGAGATGCTGGAGCCCTACAAGGGCCGCGTCTACGACCCGTGCTGCGGCTCCTCGGGCATGTTCGTGCAATCGGTTGAGTTCATCCGTCACCACGCTAATGGCAACGGCAACGGCGGCAAGGCAAAGGGCGACATCAGCATCTACGGCCAGGAGTCGAACTACACCACCTGGCGCCTGGCGAAGATGAACCTCGCCATCCGCAGCATCGAAGGCAACATCGCCCACGGCGATACTTTTCACAACGACCGCCACCCCGACCTCAAGGCCGACTTCATTCTCGCCAATCCGCCCTTCAACGTCAGCGACTGGGGCGGCGAGCGACTGCGCGAGGACAAGCGCTGGAAGTTCGGTGTGCCACCGACGGGCAACGCCAACTTCGCCTGGGTGCAGCACATGGTGCACCACCTATCGCCGACGGGGCTCGCCGGTTTCGTGCTTGCCAACGGCTCGATGTCTTCAAACCAGTCCGGCGAGGGCGGGATCCGCCGAAGCCTCATCGAGGCCGACCTCGTGGACTGTATGGTGGCGCTGCCGGGCCAGCTCTTTTACTCGACACAGATCCCCGCGTGCCTATGGTTCCTCGCGCGCGCCAAGAAGAACCAGCGTTTTCGCGACCGGCGCGGGCACGTCCTCTTCATCGATGCTCGCAAGCTCGGCCGCATGGTCGATCGCACGCACCGCGAGCTGACCAACGAAGACATCGCGCGGATCGCGAATACCTACCACGCCTGGCGCGGCGAGAAGAAGGCGGGCGAGTACGCGGACATTCCCGGCTTCTGCAAGAGCGCGACGCTGGAGGAGGTCCGCAAGCACGACCACGTGCTCACGCCGGGCCGCTACGTCGGAGCGGAAGCGCAGGAGGACGACGGCGAGCCGTTCGAGGAAAAGATGCAGCGCCTTACGGCGCAGTTGAAGCTACAGATGGCCGAGAGCGCCAAGCTCGATGAAGCCATCCGCACCAACTTAGCGGTTCTTGGGTTCACACTGGAGGACAAGTCATGACATTGGACCTCACCCCGCTTGCCGACGCCATTGCTTCGTTTGAGGAGGGACTTACCGTGGTGAGCAACGACAATTGGTTTAACTCCCAAACCGAAGCGGTGCGGAACACACTGATTGCCGGGGTTATTCAGAACTTCGAATTCGTTTATGAACTCGGCATCAAGATGATTCGCCGTCGTATCGAGCTAGATGCCGCCACGCCGGCTGAATCCGACTTCGCCGATTTCCGGGATTTGCTGCGCACGGCCGCGGAGCGCGGATTGGTCAGGGATGTGGAAGCATGGTTCGAGTATCGAAAGCTGAGAAACATCACCTCGCATACCTACGATCACGAAAAAGCGCGTCAGGTCTATCGCGGCACCGTCGCGTTCCTCAGCGAGGCAAAGGCTCTGCTGAGAAACTTGGAAGCCCGGAATGTCTGACCCTCTGATCGATATTCGGCCTGATCACTGGGCCATCGTCGTCGACATCCTTCGACGGCATGTGCCCGATCGCGAAGTATGGGCCGTCGGTTCGCGCGCCAAATGGAGCGCCAAAGAATACTCCGATCTCGACCTTGCGGTCATCGGGGAACATCCGCTGAGCCTATCCGTCAGTGCCGCTCTGGCCGACGACTTCTCTGAATCTGACCTACCGTTCAAGGTAGACGTCGTGGATTGGGCGACGACCAGCGAGTCGTTTCGCAAGATCATCGAGCGTGACAAGGTGGCGGTTCAGCGGGCGGCGAAGAGATTCGGTTTGCCGGGTGAAACGCAACGTGGCACGCTAGGCGATTATTTTACAATTCAACGGGGCACCACGTACAAGAGCCGGCTGTTGCGCCAGCCCGGGCCAGTACTATTGGGACTTGCAACGATTCAGCGAAATGGCGGGTTCCGGAGAGATGCCCTCGAAACATATGGCGGCCACTCACCGGACAAGTTGCTGGTCCAGCCCGGACAGCTTTACCTGTCTTTGAAGGACGTAACACAGTCTGCGGATTTGCTCGGCGCGGTCGCCAGGCTACCGCTCGATCATCCTCGCGGGCGCTTGACGCAGGACACGGTAAAACTGGAACCGAAGGGTGGCGACGTCCCTCTCGACTATCTCTACTGGTTGCTCCGAACGCCACAGTACCGCAGATATTGCCGTGCGCACGCCACCGGCACCACTAACCTCGGCTTAGCTCGCGAAGACTTTTTGGCCTTTTCGGCGCCAGAACCGACACCCATGCAACGCCGGATCGCTGATACCCTCGGCACACTGGACAACAAGATCGAACTGAACCGGCGGATGAACGCGACGCTGGAGGCGATGGCGCGGGCACTCTTCAAGTCGTGGTTCGTGGACTTCGACCCCGTCCGCGCCAAGGCCGAAGGCCGCGACCCCGGCCTGCCCCAGCCCCTCGCTGACCTCTTCCCCAAATGCTTTGTGGACTCTGAGCTGGGCGAGATACCGGCGGGGTGGGAGGTCGGAAAGCTAGGCGACGTTGCCGAGCACCCACGTCGAGGCCTTCAGCCAGAGAAGATTGAGCCGGACACGCCGTACATCGCGCTTGACCACATGCCGAAGCGCTGCATTGCCCTCTCCAACTGGGGCACCGCGGACGCGCTGGAGAGCAACAAGTTTGAGTTCAAGACCGGCGAGATTTTGTTTGGGAAGCTCCGCCCTTATTTCCATAAGGTCGGTGTCGCGCCCGTGGATGGCGTCTGCTCGACAGACATCGTAGTCGTTGCCCCGAAGTCCGAGCATTGGTTCGGTTTCGTCCTAGCACACGCCTCGAGCGATGCGTTTGTCGAACACACAAACGCTGGCTCCACGGGTACGAAGATGCCTCGGACCAACTGGGGCGACATGGCACGTTACGAAATCGTGATTCCGTCGCGGCCGGTAGCCGAAAAGTTTGGGAGCTACATGCGACTGACCGTCGAACGGATCAACGCCGCGATATACGAATCCCGCACCCTCGCCGCCCTACGCGACACGCTGCTTCCTAAACTCATCTCGGGCGATCTGAGGATGTCGGAAGCCGAAATTGCTCATTGAGGCAATTACATGATACGAATTGGCATCGACGGGTCCACGCATGACGTTTACGACTCGTCGAATGGCGTATGGCGTTCAGTCTGGCGGCACCCCCTATGGTTTCGATGGCGGCCTTCGTTGATCCTGAGAAAGACTCGCCTGCATTCGAGGATGATCTGAATCGCGCCGAGATGGTGTTTCGAGAAGACAGCTTTGATCCCGTAACACGGTTTCGGCGTGGGCGTTTCTACAAGTCATCTGGGGATTCACGCCCTTCTCAACAATATGTTTTTCCGCATCCCATATATGGAAACTGGGGAAGCCTGATTGCCACAGGAGACGGACGGGTCGAGCGGCGGTTGTTCGTGTTCGATCAACTTCAATGTAAACCGCCCCAAGAAATGGTTGCGGTGGGGTCCGGCGAGTCGCTGTGGCGTGTACTTGGCGCGGAACGGATCACAACCGGCGAATATCTCGTGACGCTCAAAGCGCGGCATGCTTCGGGCGTGTTACCTGTACTGAATTCTGATGCTATGTCTGATTTAGGCAGAGAAAAGGCCATCGAAACCTAGGCGCGGGTGATCGATTTCGACGATCCGGCGGGCAACGACACGCTGGCGGTGAGCCAGTTCAGGGTGACGGAAAACAAGCACACGCGGCGGCCGGACGTGGTCCTTTTCGTCAACGGGCTGCCTCTCGCGATCATCGAGCTGAAAAACGCCGCCGACGAGAACGCGACGATCTGGACGGCCTTCCGGCAGCTCCAGACCTACAAAGCCGCGTTGCCGACGCTCTTCGCTTACAATGCGCTGCTCGTCGTCTCCGACGGCCTCGAGGCACGCATCGGCACGGTCACTGCCGGGCGCGAGTGGTTCAAGCCCTGGCGGACGATCCATGGGGATGCACTGGCGGCGGCCACGACACCCGAGCTCCAAGTGGTGATCGAAGGCATTTTCGCGCCGCGGCGCTCTCTCGACCTCGTGCGCGACTTCATCGTCTTCGAGGACGACGGTGGCGGCCGCCTCATGAATAAGATGGCGGGCTACCACCAGTTCCACGCGGTGCAGGTGGCCGTGGGCGAGACGCTGCGGGCGGCCGAGCTGCGCCGAGTGGCCGATCAGATCGCGGAGGCGCCCGGGCGCTACGAGGCGGGCCTCAAACCAGGCGGCAAGCCGGGCGATCGGCGTGTCGGTGTGGTGTGGCATACGCAGGGTTCCGGCAAGAGCCTGACGATGGCCTTTTACGCGGGCCGGATCATCCGCGAGCCGGCGATGGCGAACCCGACCCTCGTGGTCCTCACCGACCGCAACGATCTCGATGACCAGCTCTTCGGCACCTTCTCGCGCTGTCGGGACTTGCTGCGCCAGCCGCCCGAACAGGCCGAGAGCCGCGCCCACCTGCGGGAGCTGCTCAGCGTGACGGCCGGCGGCGTGGTGTTCACCACCATCCACAAGTTTTTTCCCGAGGAGAAGGGCGACCACCATCCGGTTCTCTCGGATCGGCCCAACATCGTGGTCATTGCCGACGAGGCCCACCGCAGCCAGTACGACTTCGTCGACGGCTTCGCGCGCCACATGCGCGATGCGCTGCCGCACGCCTCGTTCATCGGATTCACCGGCACACCGATCGAGCTGACCGACAAGAACACCCGCGCCGTCTTCGGCGACTACATCAGCGTCTACGACATTCAGCGCGCGGTCGAGGATCGGGCGACCGTGCCCATCTACTACGAAAGCCGGCTCGCGAAGCTCGCGCTCGATCCGGCTGAACGGCCGAAGATCGACCCCGACTTTGAGGAAGCCACCGAAAGCGAAGAGGTCGAGCGCAAGGAAAAGCTCAAGACCAAGTGGGCGCAGATCGAAGCGATCGTGGGCGCTGAGAGGCGGCGGAAGCTCATCGCTCGAGACATCGTCGAGCACTGCGGGAGCAAGGCGTAGCATTGAAGCGCCTCGAGTGAGGGGGCGCCCCTACGGCGACTCTCTCACACCCCCCCATTTGGGAGGATATACCTGACGGCCCCGACCGGGTAATCTTCCAAAAGGAAGGGCGCGAGGTTGGCGACTCTCTGGCCCCCGGGCTAGTAGGGCTGGCAACCTAGCTCGCACGTTAAGCTGACTGCCTACGGCCACTCGGCGCCCTTCCACCACGTCGCCCAAGATGAAGCCAATACCCGAGAGCACGGCCAGCAAGCGCTACATAGGCAACAAGCAGGAAGCGGAAATTGTCGTGATGCACACATGAAAACCTCATTCTCAGGCGAGGGGTACGGCGGATTCATCACGACCGACGAGCCGGTCAAGACCGAGGCTTGGCGTTGGGAGAGGCCGGCTTCAGTGGTGGACCGTCCTGGGACGACTTCGGGCCGCGCGAGCGGGCTTCTTTTTGGGGAGCCACGCCGCCGCGTGGACCGCCCGGAGCAGCTTCGCACTCGAGCCCCAGGCTGTGCCATGGGAGATCGGCGACGCGACGAGGGCGACGATGCATCCGTTTCCGAGATTCATCATGTTCCTTCCTCAGACGCGGAACGCCGAACGTTCACCAGCGCACAGAGCGTATGCTAGCAAAGCGGGACGACGCTGCTCCGCTGGTTCGGCGACGTCTTAGCATGTTTGACCAACACTACTGGGCCGACCCCATTCATCGCTCGCAGGACGAGATCGCGAAGCTCATAGCGCCTCAGCGCACCACGTGATCTGGTCGCGGCAGCAGCGATTCTGGGATTGTCAGTCCCAGTGTGCTCGGCGTTTTGAGGTTGATCGAAAGATCGACCGCAGACAAAGGACGGCAATAAGCCGCCGGCCAACGGCAAGGGAAACGCAAGTTTGTTCCCATGTTAGGCCACACGCCGACCGACAAGCGAGGGTTGGCATTTAGCGTGCTTGGCCTGCTGCTCAAGATCTCTCAAGGAAGATTCGTGCTGCTGCGCGAGAGGCTTAAGATGGAAACCCCACCGCGATTTGCTGCCAGGTCAGCGTACGTTGCGCAGGACGAGGCACTCCTGCCGCGACTTCGCGGCCTGCCGTGGCTCGCACCCTTTCTGGTTTCCCTCTCGCTGTGCGCCGGGCTCGCATTGACTCCTGCGCGAACCGTCGCGATCGGCGTCGACGACGCCACCAGCGCGGAACAGGGACACGATCATGACGACCATGAGCTTCCGCTTCGGATCTTCCGCCTGGTTTCGGTGGCCTAGCCCATGCCGCCCCGACATTCGATCTTCGTTCTCACCGTCGCCGCCCTGATCGGGTTGTGCTTCGGCCCCACGCCAGCCGCCGCGTTGCCGTCCGACGTCGGGGAGTGGTCGCTCGTCACGCCGCTGCCCTACTTCCCGGTCCACACCCACATGCTGCCCACGGAGAAGGTGATGATCTGGCCTGGCGACGAGGAGGGCGGCGGGGCGTCTGGCAACGATCCTCGGTCCTGGGATCCCGCCAACCAGAGCGTGTCGACCCTCAGCAAGCCGGGCTACAACATCTTCTGCAGCGGCCACTCGTTCCTGGCTGACGGCACCCTCTTCGTAGCCGGCGGCCATATCTCGACTATGGTGGGTCTGGCACGGGCGGGCAAATACAACCCCTTCACCAACGCGTGGACCACCTTGCCCGACATGAACGCGGGCCGCTGGTACCCGACGGTCACCGTTCTGGCTAACGGCGACGTTCTGGTGGTCTCCGGTGTGATTGACCGCGCCACGGTCGGCGTCAACACGCTGCCCCAGGTATTCCAGGTGGCGACAAGGACGTGGCGGAACCTCACCAGCGCGCAGCGCCTTATGGACCTCTACCCCCCGATGCTGCTGGCGCCGAACGGCAAGGTTTTCAATGCAGGACCGCAGGTAACGACTCGCTATCTCGATACGTCGGGCACCGGCGCCTGGAGCTTCGTGGCGGATCGGGTCGGCGGATACCGTGACTACGGGTCGGCGGTGATGTACGCGCCAGGCAAGGTCTTGGTGATGGGCGGCGGCCAAGACCCGCCGACGAAGACGGCCGAGATCATCGACCTCAACGCCGCGTCGCCGAGTTGGAGCTCTGTCGAGTCCATGGAGTTCGCCCGGCGCCAGATCAACGCACTGCTCTTGCCCGACGGCAGGGTGCTGGTCACCGGCGGCACCAGCGGCCCGGGCTTCAACGACTTCACCCCGAGCACATCTGTGTACGCGGCCGAGCTTTGGGACCCGGCGACGGAGACCTGGAGCACAATGGCCAGCGCCTCGATTTCGCGCATCTATCACTCCGCGACGCTCCTGCTGCCGGATGGCCGGGTCTTGAGCACGGGCGGTAACGGGCACCCGGAAACCGAGATCTACTCGCCCCCCTATCTCTTCAAGGGGACCAGGCCGACGATCACGTCGGCGCCGCCCAGCGTCGCCTATGGGCAGTCCTTCGTCGTCAAAACGGACGCCGCGGCGATCTCCAAGATCAGGATTCTGAGACTCTCCTCAGTGACTCACGCGTTCAACATGAGCCAGTACATCAGCGATCTGAGCTTTTCGCAGACCGCGGGAGAACTCAACGTCACGGCCCCGCCGGCCCCTACCGCAATTGGGCCGACGCCGGTAGTTGCGCCTCCCGGCTACTACCTGCTCTTCATCCTCAACGGGAACGGCGTCCCGTCCGTCGCACGAATCATCCAGCTTGGCGACACCCCCTCGGACACGACCCCGCCGACGGTCTCCCTCACCGTTCCGACGAGCGGCGCCACCGTCTCGGGTACAGCGGTCACCGTCGCCGCCACCGTCTCGGACAATGTGGGAGTCGCCGGCGTGCAGTTCAAGGTTCACGGTACCAAGCTCGGGGCCGAAGACACCACCTCTCCCTACTCTGTCGCCTGGAACACCACGACCGCGACCAACGGCGCGCACACGCTCACGGGAGTCGCACGAGATGCAGCGGGGAACACGGCGACAAGCCCCGAAGTGAGTGTAACGGTCAACAATACAGGTCCGTCTCCTCTCCCCGACGCCATCGTCACCTCGATCTCCTATGCCGGCGGGGTCTTCACGAGCACGGTGAAAAACCAGGGCACCGCGGCGACCCCTGCAGGCAAAGCCATCGGCGTAGGATATTTCGTGGATGGCGAGTTCAGAACCTTTGGCCTGGTTGCAAACCCTCCCTTGGCCGCAGGACAATCTGCCGCTGTCGGCACCGACGGTGGACCCGACACCATTCCCCCCGGCACCCACACGATCACGGCTTTCGTCGATGACGTCAACCGCTTTGCGGAGTCGGACGAAACCAACAACCAGCTTTCCCAGTCGATCACGGTTGGTGGAACCGACATCCAAGCCGCCCCGGCTTGTCGCGGCCGAGTCGCCAACATCTGGGTCTCCAATAACACCATTTTTGGTGACCCGGATAGCGGGAGACCTTATACAGGGACGCTCCGCGGCACAAACGACAACGACGTTATCGTAGGAACCGACGCCAATGACTCGATCAATGGAGCGGGGGGCAACGACATCATCTGCGGTGGCGCTGGCCGCGATACGCTGAGAGGCGCGCAAGGCCGCGACCAACTATTCGGCGAGCACGGTAGAGACCGGCTTTTTGGAGGTTCTGGCAGGGATCTCTGCAACGGCGGTGGGAGTAGAGACAAGGTGAGCGGTTGCGAACGGCTCAAATGAACAGGCGCGCGGCACACCACGACTGCCAAATCTCCTGAAACACCACGACCGCCGACCAACGCTTACCTATCGATCTTCCTGAGGTCCGACCGCGGGAAGTGGGCGTTGTCAAGGATGCCTCGCCCGCGGTTGAGTTCCAGCCAGGCGATTCTCTGAGGCGACATCTTTATGACACGCTGGGTCGTGGGCATCGTATCGTGATGCTGATGTCCTTTAGCACGCCTTGCCGCGGGCGAAGGACGGAAAGCCGGTGACCGGCGAGTACGTCGCTTTCGCTACCATCCGCTACAGCGCGGTCGATGAGGCCGCGGAGGACGGAGACCTCATCTACATCAAGCCCGGCGTCTACTCCGACGAGTACTTCCCATACGACGTCTACAACTATGCGATGGAGCCGCTGGCGTTCCCACACGAGCCGACCAGCGATCGGTTCTTCAGCGAGTCGCAGTCCGAGAGCTATCGCGCGCGCGGGCGGCACGCCGTGAACGAGATCTGCAAGAACTCATAGGTAGGATACGGGTCGATAGCTTGGCGGATCTACAGAGGGGGTTCAATGCGCTCTTCGGTTACACCATGGACTACAAGCCCTTCTACGACCAACTGGCCAAGCGCGAGTTTGCCGGGTTCATGCGCGAGACGGCTCGGCGGTTGCTGGAGACGCTCGTGATCCGCGTGCTCGGCATGCACAGGGGGGTGCCTTCTCGGAGTTTCGCCGCATCGGCTTAGACCGCAACCAGGGAGAGCAAGCAAGCTGCAGCGGGGCCGGAGAACACGTCGAGGGAGGCGCGACACCCTCCCATTTGGGAGGATATACCTGCGTCCCTCTCGAAGCATTCGAGGGCAGCCTCGTCTCTTGCCGCCGGACCGTTCACCGGCGCCGCCGCCTGAACCAGTCGCACGGGTGCCGCTCCGTACGCAGTTCATGAACGAGCCTCGTGCGATTGCGATCGAGGTGTGTGACATGACCGAATCCCCTGACAACGCAGGCCAAGGGCAGGATGGGCGCTTCGCCTCCGGCGTAGCGGAACCCGGCCGGCATGAAGCCCGGCACCCGACACCACCCGGTCGCCCGCTCGGCCGCGCCCCGGAGCAACGAACCGGCGGCCGGCAAAGCCATGGTGACCGGCTCGATGGTGGTGGACCTGGGGCGCGATGCCGCGTCGCCAGAGTGGTTCTCGCTCGTTGCGTTCGGGATTGCCGGCGTGGGAAGGGTGCCTTTGTATGTAAGAGTAGTAGCGCGGTCGCCGCGAATGGGGACGGTGGGGCACCGTTCGACGATCCGCTAAGATTCTGATATGACCACCGCTCCTGACAACACAGGCGGCTTGGATGAGGCGGCGTCGCCTTGCCCTTGGCGTGTCCGCAAGCGGACCCTAAACGGGCGGCAACGGGGACACCGATCACGAAACCGGGTACAGAACCGGGTACGAAATGACAATCAACCGGACGAAACACAGCAACGGCGCGGCTTGTAGGCCACAATGACGGTTTAAGGTGTGCCGCGAGCGGCGGTAAGGGGCATCGCTGCGAAGCCGCCGTGGCGGGTTTCGGTAATACGTCTACCCAGCGGCATACCCTGTTGCCCACATACCCACAGCCCTGTAATATGTCGACTTGGATCTGGATTTAGGATTTTGGGGGCCGCCCCGCAAGAAATGCGCTAGGTTAGGGTTTCGGTTAAGAGGTGTTTTATGAGTGATACGCCGAGTACCAATCCGCAGGGCGATGAGGGTGATGATCCCTTGGCGGAACTTGAGAGCATTGTAGTGCGTAGCGCCCAGCGCTTTGAGCCTAGCACGGCTGACGATGCCGAGCTCGCCTATTACCTTGAAACCAAGCCGCGCAGCGGCGGCCATTCTGCCCCCGCGAAGCCGGCGGCACCAGTGCGGAAAAAAAGAAATGACCCTCATAACAAGGATTTTCTTGGTTCGAGCGAAGACCAGTTCGAGGCGGCGTTTCGCTCGCTTGAAAAGCAGACTTCCTCGGCGCCGATGCGCAAAGGATCGGTCTTCGAGAAAGAGCCCGTTTTTGAGGAACCGCCGCCACAGGATTACTCGCGGACATTCCCGCAGACCTTTGAAGAAGAAATGACCGGCAGTTCGGATACCTCCGGCCAGGAATCCGAAACCCGTGCCGGCGCTTTCGATTTTGACACACGCTTCGTCACCCGCATCGCGGTCACTGTGTTCGTCGCCGTCGTCGGCGCGCTGATCTACTCCTGCGTCGGCGTAAAAAATACGGGCGAGCCAATCGGCCTTAAGACCGATACATCGCCCGTGAAAAAAATGGCCGCGACCGAAACCGAACAGCCATCGAGTAACGAGGCGACTTATGAGCGCCTCAGCAGCACCGGCGACAGCAATAACGAAAAGATCGTTTCACAGGAGGAGCGGCCTGTTGACAACCTGCAGGCGCCGGATGCCAGTAGCGCTGCCGTGCCTGCGGCCCCGGCATCGCCACCGCAGGCAAGCTCAACAACGCCGCGCGTGGCTTCGCCTGTGATCAGCCAGCCTTCGCCTTCTGAAACGAATGAGGAACCGCCCGAATCGCCGCCGTCTGCCGCCGCGGCTGAAGACGTCGCCACCCCCGCTGTGCCCACGGCAACGCGGCCGAAACCTGTCACGGAACCACAAGCGCAGCCGCTACGCAGGGCGAATGTCACATCAACGACGCCGAGCACCGTGCCTTCAAGCGATGTCGGGTTCGTGGTTCAAGTGTCGTCGCAGAAAAGCCAAGACTCGGCACGCGCCGCTTTCTCGAGCCTGCAGGCGCGTTTCCCGCGAATGCTAAAGGGTTACCAGCCCTCGATCAAGGCGGTGACACTGGTTGGGCGCGGCACGCATTATCGCGTGCGCGTGGGCCCGCTTGCCGGCCGCGATGAAGCGAGTGCCTTGTGCGGCCGCCTCAAGGCAGCCGGCGGCGATTGCCTCGTGGTGCAGACGAGCTTGGCAAGGAACGAGCCGACGGACCGGGGAGGCCGATTACGACAAAGGCCGGTTTCGCCTTCTGAAGCACGTCTTGGGGAAAGCCGACCAAGCGGCCCTCGATGAGGAGGCGGCGTCGTTACCGACCGGTTTCCGTAAGCGACCTGAACGCGGCGGCAAGCGGGACCGGATCACGAAACCGGGCACAGGACCGGGAATAACCATCAATTGGTAGAAGCCCAGCAACGGCGCGGGTTATAGGCCGGGATCACGGTGTAAGGTCTAACCTAAGACATTTGAAATAATGTCGTGCCTTCCCCCTGGGAAGGGGGAAGGTTAGGATGGGGTCGAGCCCGTCCGATCGAAAGGACGCACTCAACTCCCACCCCCGCCCTCCCTGCTTCCCCCTAGAGTACTTGCATCATGAAATATGGTGCAAATGAGTCAAGTTTATCCGGTGGCGAGTTGTGCCTCCTGGCAGGCTTGGTCGATGAGGGTTTGAAGCCGCTCGAAGGCGGCGCGGATAGGGGAGTG
>JBOIDR010000032.1:0-36950 GCA_050740695.1 Gammaproteobacteria bacterium
TCTGGTCCATGGGTGACAGTTGACTCCAAGGCATTGGGGCACCTCTTCGATTCAGGTGCCCGCAGTATGAACAAACTGTTACCCATGTCCCCGGACTAAAGTGTTACCCATGTGTCTGGACCGTACCCCACCATCAACAACACACGCGACTTCGGGATCGGCAAGCAACTCAAGAACCTGCCTGCTCTGCGGCAGATCGGCTTCAAAGCCAACCGACGTCTCCTGGACGTCCAGACGATTTCCCATGATTGCTCGATCGGTGAAGAAGCGTTTGAGAAGGTGGTACGGCCCATCGAGGTGGAGGGGCAACGGGCTTCGGCGTTGCGTTGCGGAGAGGGACGTGTACAAGCGCTGTTCAGCGTCTTGGTGTTGTTCAGCCTGCAAACGGGGGGTTTTACCAATTCTGACATGCGAGCCTTGCTGGCTCAACTGCTGGGTCTCGACCCGGCCCATTACCCCCAGGGCAGGATGAGCTACGATCTGCGTCGCTTGCGGTTGCACGGACTCATCGAGCGCATTCCCCACAGCCATCGTTACGAACCCACGGCCCTGGGATTGCGCGTCGCGCTGTTCTTCTCGCGCACCTACAACCCGGCTCCTCCGACCTATCCTCGCCGTCATCGCTCCCAACGTACCACCCACCCACTCCCCTATTCGCGCTGCCTTCGAGAGGCTTCAAACCCTCATCGACCAAGCCTGTCAGGAGGCACAACTCGCCACCGGATAAACTTGACTCATTTGCATCACATTTCATGATGCAAGTACTCTAGTGGAGATGTTCCGAACCGCCTTTGCTCTTTCGTCGTCCCAGCCTCTGGGGCGATTTTTGTCCTGAACCACAGCATGGTGATGTCCATGGATGAATCCGTGAGATCCGTTATCGTCTCTCGCATGACGATCGAGCGGGATACCGCAGTGCAACAGCGTTGCGCGAGCAACAGGGTATATTGACGCCGTAAGTTGCCGCAGGTATGATGCCGATTGTGGCTCCCCGACGTTGGGTTGAGTCGCGAGGACGACGGTACAGCTCCGCGATGGAGCACCCATAGGGTTGGCGCTATCCAAAGTATGCCCCAAGACATCTTTCATCCTCTCTCGAAGATCGAGCGCGAGGAGAAGCTTGCGGCGCTGGGTGAATTCGTGAAGCATCGTGATGGCATTCCCGATTTCTCCAAACGGACCCTTTCGCATCGAGAGAAGGGGTTACGACGCTTCGACAACGCGCCCGTTCTCTATCGGGGTGTGGTGGATAGAGCTCTCTTCGAAGCGCAGTACCGGCACTTTGACGAACGAAGTTCCACGCCGAGAGAACTCCTCCTCCTTCTCACGTTCGTCAAGTTCAACAATACCGAGGCGTTTGCCGTGGAGCGATCATTCGACGCGGTGACCCAGGGCATCGTGAGACCGAATAATGATATAGAGCTCGTCCTGCTCCTTGAGGAACATTATCACACTAAAATCTTACTGACCGCCGCGAAGCTCTTCGGAATTGATATAACACCACGCATCGAGGCTTCCCCCGCGGTAGCGTTGTTAAACACAGCGACGCTTCGTTTACCCGACGCGCTCCGATACCCGCTTCTCCTCGATGCGGAACTGCTCGGCGTCATGATGTTTACTCACATGCTTCGGCTTCTGCGCGAGGTGTTCGAGGCCGCTCCTACTCTTCGCGACGCACTTGAAGAACGACTGATCGATGTGCTGATCGACGAGATCGGGCACGTGAGCTACAACCGCCTTCAGCTTAACGCGTATGGTTGTGCCTTGGCGAAAGCGTTGCTGCCATTGGTCGCATGGGGCATCGGCTGCCCGGTCGCGGAAGCTAGGGCACTTGGGTTATTCCCGATACCTTTGCGGGATGTGTTCGCGTTTGAAATGAAGCAGCTCCCAGACGCCATAAGGCGCTCTGCCTTCATAGCCTGACTGCCCCGGAAAGTGGCAGGCGACTCGTGGATAGAGCTGGCCCCATTTATATGAACAGCCTGCCCGGTTCGATAAGTGGAATCGAGCCATAGGGTTTAAGCTGCCTCGGGCTGGGGCAGCGACTGGAAGTAGAACTGATCTGGCGTCAGTCGGTCAAGGCTCGAGTGCGGCCGACGCGTGTTGTAGAACGCGAGGTATCTTGCAAGTCCGGCCTTGGCTTCGGAGACCGAGGCATAGGCGCGCAGATAGACCTCCTCGTACTTCACCGACTTCCACAGCCGCTCGGCGAACACGTTGTCGCGCCAGCAGCCTTTGCCATCCCTGCTGATGCGGAGGCCGTGTTTCTGGAGCAGCCCAGTGAATGCTGAACTCGTGAACTGGCTGCCCTGGTCGGTGTTGACGATCTCGGGCGTGCCGTAGCGCTGGATGGCCTCTTCCACCGCCTCGATGCAGAAGTCGGTCTCCATCGAGATCGAGACCCGCCAGGCCAGCACCTTGCGGCTATACCAGTCCACCACGGCGGCCAAATACGGAGCCCCGCGCCATGGGGATGTAGGTGATGTCCATGGCCCAGACCTGGTTGGGGCGGTCGATCGTCACTCCGCGCAGCAAGTACGGGTAGGTGGTTGGGGTGCCGGCGACTCGTGTTCGGCCTGCGGTAGAGCGCCTCGATGCCCATTTTTCGCATCAGGGTCGCCACATGCTTGCGCCCGACGTGACGGCCTTCCTGACGCAGCAGGTCGCGCAGCATGCGGGCGCCGGCGAAGGGATGTTCCAGGTGCAGTTCGTCCATGCGACGCATGCGCGCGAGATCAGCGTTGCTCACCGGCCTCGGCAGGTAATACATGCTGCCCCGGCTGATGCCGAGCGCCCGGGCTTGCCGGGTCAAGGGTAACGGATGGTTGCGGTCGATCATCGCCTTGCGCCCAGCATGCCCGCCTTGGTGAGCGCGTGTTCTAAAAAATCGTTCTCCAGCGCCAGTTCCCCGATCTTGGCGTACAGTGCCTTGAGGTCCACCGGCGGACCCGCCGGTCGCGCCGAACACCTCGGCGGCCCGTTCCTGCAACCGAGCCTTCCACTCCGTGATCTGGTTGGGATGCATGTCGAACTGGCTCGCCAACTCCGCCAGGGTCTTCTCGCCCCGGAGCGCGGCCAGTGCCACTCTCGCCTTGAAGGCCGCCGAGTGGTTGCGGCGCGGTCGTCTGCTCATCTCTCGCTCCTGTCTCTGCGGGGCATATCATGCCCCATTCAGGCAGCGATCCCACTTATCCGGCTGTTCAGATTTCCGGGACCAGCTCTGGAGGGCGTTCGAATAACCGATACAGTACCGGCAATACCAGTAGGGTGAGGAGCGTGGAAGAGAGGATCCCCCCGATCACCACCGTGGCGAGTGGACGCTGCACCTCGGCGCCGGTCGTGGTAGCCAGTGCCATGGGCAGGAAACCGAGCGAGGCCACGAGGGCCGTCATCAAAACCGGGCGGAGCCGGGTGAGCGCGCCCTCCCGGATGGCTTCCTCCGGGGGCAGGCCTTCCTCGCCCAGCTTGCGGATGAAGCTGACCATGACGAGCCCGTTCAGCACCGCCACCCCGGAGAGGGCGATAAAGCCCACACCCGCCGAGATGGACAGCGGGATGTCCCGCAGCCATAGGGAAAGCACCCCGCCGGTGAGCGCAAACGGCACCCCGGTGAAGACCAGAAGCCCATCCTTTAGATTGCCGAAGGTGCTATAGAGAAACATGAAGATGAGGAGGAGCGCCACAGGAACGACGATCTGAAGCCGCTTCGCGGCGGCGATCAGATGTTCGAACTGCCCGCCCCAGGTGATCCAATAGCCTGCGGGGATCTCCACCCGTTCCGCTATCTTGGCCTCAGCCGCGGTGACAAAGGATCCGAGATCGCGGCCGCGCACATTGGCCGTCACCACCACGCGGCGCTTACCGTTCTCGCGGCTCACTTGGTTGGGCCCCGGGGCCACCTCAATCGCTGCGACCGTACTCAGCGGAATATAGCTCGGCCGCGGGGCCTCGAGGGCGACGCGCAGCTTGCTTTCCCCTCGGCCCTCGGGCAGCGGGATGGGCAAGCGCTCTAGCGCCTCGATGTCTCGGCGCAGGGACTCGGGCAGGCGCACCAGGAGTGGAAAGCGGCGGTCCCCCTCGAAGACCTGCCCCACTTCCTTGCCCCCCATGGCGATCTCGACGACCTCCTGGACATCGGCGACATTGAGCCCGTAGCGGGAAGCCGCTTCTCGGTTTAGTTGCACGGTCACGATCGGCAACCCGGTGACCTGCTCGACCCGGACGTCGGCGGCGCCGGGGACGGTGCTCAAGACCTCGGCGATGCGCTCGCCGGTCTCGAACAGCACCTCCATGTCATCGCCGAAGACCTTCACTGCCACGTCGGCCCGTACGCCGGCGATGAGCTCGTTGAAGCGCATCTGGATGGGCTGGGTGAACTCGTAATTATTCCCGGGAATTTCCGCTACGGCCTCTTCCATCTCCCGCACGAGCTCCAGCTTGGGGCGGGCGGGATCGGGCCACTCGGAGCGGTCTTTCAGCATGACGAAGTTGTCGGCCACGCTCGGGGGCATGGGGTCGGTCGCGATCTCGGCCGTGCCGATCTTGGTGAAGACCCGCTCCACCTCCGGGAATTCCATGATCCGTTTCTCCAGGATGTCTTGCATCTGGACGGCCTGGGAGAGGCTGGTGCCGGGGATGCGGATCGCGTGCAGGGCGATGTCGCCCTCGTCCAGGCTCGGCACGAACTCCGTCCCCATGCGCGTGGCCAAGAGCGCGCTCAAGACCACGATCGTGACTGCAATCGTGACTACGAGTGCCGGGTTGCCGAGGGCAATGTGGAGCGCCGGCTCATAGGCCCGCTTGGCCAAGCGCATGACGGTGTTTTCCTTTTCCGAGACCCTCCCGCGCATGAAGAGCGCGACCGCGGCGGGCACGAAGGTGATGGAGAGGATGAGCGCGCCCAAGAGCGCCGTGACCACGGTAAAGGCCATGGGGTGGAACATCTTGCCCTCGATCCCGGTGAGGGCGAAGATGGGGATATAGACCACCATGATGATGAGCTGCCCGAAGAGGATCGCCCGGCGTGCCTCCCGGGAGGACTCGAACACCACCCGGAGGCGTTCGGCGCGCGTCAGAGCGCGGTTCTGCCGATGTTGCTCCTCGGCCAGATGGCGGATGCTGTTTTCGACGATCACGACGGCCCCATCGACGATGATCCCGAAGTCCAGGGCCCCGAAGCTCATGAGATTGGCGCTCACTTCTTCGCTCACCATCCCGGTGATCGTGAAGAGCATGGAGAGGGGGATCACCATGGCGGTGATCAGCGCCGCCCGCAGATCCCCCAGGAACAAAAACAAGATGACGATGACGAGGAGCGCTCCCTCCAGCAGGTTGTCCCGGACCGTGGCGATGGTCTTGTCCACGAGCGCGGTGCGGTCATAGACGGGTCTCGCGATCACCCCTTCCGGCAAGGTGCGGCTGACCGATCCGAGCTTTTCTGCCGCCGCCCTCGCCACGGTACGACTGTTTTCACCCATCAACATGAAGGCGGTACCCAGAACGACTTCCTGGCCGTTCTGGGTCGCGGCGCCGGTTCGGAGCTCCCGGCCCAGGAGGACCCCGGCGACATCCTTGATAAGGATGGGGACGCCCCTATGATTCCCGACGATGATGCCGCGGATCTCGTCGATCGTCGCCACCTGCCCCGGCACGCGGATGAGATATTGTTCTCCGCGGTGCTCGATATAGCCTGCCCCCACATTGGCGTTGTTCTTTCCGAGCGCCTCCAGGATGTCCTGGAAGGAGAGCCCGTAGGCCATGAGCTTCGCGGGATCGGGGGTCACGTGATATTGCTGGGCGTAGCCGCCGATGGTGTTGACCTCGGTCACCCCCGGCGCGGTGCGGAGCTGTGGTCGCACCACCCAGTCCTGGATGGTCCTGAGATCGGTGGGGGTATAGGGGGTGCCGTCGGGTTTTGAGGCCCCCGGCTCCGCCTCTACGGTCCACGTGAAGATCTCGCCGAGACCCGTGGCGATGGGCCCCATCACCGGCTCCATCCCCGGCGGCAGCACGACCTTGGCCTCCTGCAGGCGCTGGCTTACCAATTGGCGCGCGAAGTAGATGTCGGTGCCGTCCTCGAAGATCACGGTGACCTGGGAGAGGCCATAGCGGGACAGCGAACGGGTTTGCTCCAGGTGAGGCAGGCCGGCCATCACGGTCTCGATGGGGAAGGTGACGCGTTGCTCGGCCTCCAACGGCGAATAGCCCGGCGCCTCGGTGTTGATCTGCACCTGGACGTTGGTGATATCGGGCACGGCGTCGATGGGCAGGCGCTGGAAGTTATAGACGCCGAGCACCCCGACCGCCAAGGTGGCGAGAAGAACCAGAAAGCCGTGATCGATGGAAAACTTGAGGATGCGCTCAAACATTTGTCGTGTCCTTAATGCTCATGCGTCGCGCTTGACTTGCCGAGCTCGGCCTTGAGCACGAAGCTTCCGCGCGCGGCGTAGCGCTCACCCGCCGAAAGGCCCTTGACGACTTCCACCATTTGGCCGTCGCTGCGGCCGAGCTCCAGGGGCCTCACCTCGAAGTCATCCCCGTATTGTCCGAATACCACCGACCAATCGCGGTAGGTCTGGATCGCCTCGGCCGCCACCGCCACCGGCACCTTCGTCTCTTGTCGAACCACTTCGACCGTCACGAACAATCCGGGCCGCCAGCGCCCATCCGGGTTCGGGATGTGCACATGGGCGCGCGCGGCCCGAGTCTCTTCGCCCACTAGCGGGCCGAGGTAAGACACGGTCGCGGTGGCTTCGATCGCCAAGACTTCGGATCTGACAGTGACCTCCTGGCCCAGCCGAACCGCGTTTAAATCCTTGGCGTAGACGCTGAACTCCCCCCACACCGTCGAGAGATCCGCGATCATAAAGATCGCCGTGTCCTCCTTGATGGCCTCGCCCAGCACGAGATGCTTCTCGATGACGACACCTTCGAGCGCTGCGCGGATCTCATAGCGTGTGAGCATCTGCTCGCGGAAAGGCATCCTCGGCCGATGCAGTCTGACCGGGCCTTCCGGCTCTATTGACAGCGTGGCGAGGTCGGCGTGGGAGAGTCCCAACGCCAGCAGTTTCTGCGCGGCGATTTGCTTGGTAATCTCGGCCTCCTCTAAGGCGTGACGGCTGTTAAGGTAATCCTGCTCGGGTGAGATCTTGCTCCTCCACAGGCTCTCTTCCCGAATGAAAATGGTCTGTGCGAGCTCAAGCCGATGCACCGATTCGATGTATTGGCCTTTTGCGTCCGCTAGCTCGAGGCTGTCGACGATCGCGATAACCTCGCCCATCCTTACCTTATCGCCCAGATTTTTGTGGACGGCGGTGACCACACCGGCGAATCGAGGGACGACGTGGGCTAAACGGTTTTGATCGAGCTTGATCTCCCCGGGTAGCTCTAAGAGCGCTTTGATGCTCGCGGGGCCAGCGGTCATAGTCTCTATACCCGAGCTTTGCAGCGCTTCATGGGAAAGCTGGACCCTGCCTTCGACTTGTGTGTATTCCCAGTCATAGCGGCGGCTTTCGCGCATCGCGCTGACCTTCACATCGAAGGAGTGTGGCTCCTCGATGACTCGATCGCCGCGAAGATAGTCTCCCTCCGTCCGGAACTGGATGCGCTCGATTCCGCCTCCCAGCCGGTACAATTCGATGGTCATCTGTACTTGGTCGGGCAATAAAGGCTTTCCTTGTTCATAGGCATAGACGCGGAATTCCGGCGGCACACCTCGTTCGTAAATCGTGATCTCGACCTCGAAGCCGTCTTGAGTCAACTGCCGGCCGCCGTGAGGTCCCTTGGCAATAAGGGTCTCTTCCTGTTCACTCTGCGCCTCATGCTCCTCGGTGCCGGCGGGTTCCAGGCGCAAGATGAAAAAGCCGAGGACGATCCCCACCAGGATCACGGCCGGAATGGCCCATGTATTCTTACCTTTCATCGCGACTCCTCCTGTTCCCCGATGGCTGACATGGTTTCCGGCCGCTCACCGATTAAACGTACCATGTCGGCGACCGCCTTGTGGTATTCCGAGAGCGCGCGCAGATATTGGCCCTTTGCGCCAAACAGCGTGCGTTGCGCGTCCAACACATCCAGAAAACCGAACTTGCCGAGGCGATAACCCTCGTTGGCGGCCTCGAAAGCACTTTGGGCACCGGGCAAGATCTCCTGTTTCAACGTCTCGACCTCGGTATGGGCGGCAGCCAGCCGCTGGTAGGCGGCGTTCAAGGCCGTGTGCACCCCCACCCCGGCGGCGCGGCGCTCGTCCAGGGCCTTGGTGAGGCGTTCCTCGGCCGCCTGAATACTGCCCTCATTGCGGTTGAACACCGGGAGGGGGATGGAGAGCCCCGCGATCACGGCGCTATCGCCAGTGTCGTGAAACTCCGTGACGCCGAGGCTAACGGTGAGGTCCGGGACCGCGCGGCTCTTCTCCAAGGCGACGCTGGCCTGGCGCTCCGCGACCTCGGTGGCCCAGCGGGCCAGGTCCGGGTTTTGTTCCAGCCGCTCCTCGAGGGCCCTTAGAGTCGGGATGGGCGAGACCCTGCCCAGCTTCCCCAGGGCGGACTTGAACCGTGGCGCGATGCTGCCCCAGCTGGCCGCGAGGCGGGCCCGGGCGGCCTCGAGCTCTCGCAACGCCCGCGTCCGCTCGACCTGCACCGAGGCCAGGATCACCCGCGCCCGGGTCTCTTCCACCGGTGATACCTTGCCGGCCTGCACCCGAGCAGCGACCGCCGTCACCACCCGTTCGGCGAGATCCATGAGGTCCGCGGCGAGCGTCACACCCTCTTGGGTCCTCAACACCTCGATAAAGGCCTGGGCCGTCTGGGTGATGACATCGAGCCGCTTGACCTCGTGATCCCACGCGGCGCGCCTCTGGTCAAGCGTCGCCGCCTCGATGGCCCGCGCCCGTTTACCCCCAAGCAAAACGAGCTGGGATAGGCTCACCGTGGTGGCCGGGCCGTCGAAGTCCCGCAGGACGGCGTTGCCCAGGTTGGATGAGGCGGCGCCCAGGACCGGATTGGGGAGGAGCCCGGCCTGCCGCACGTTCCCAGCGCGGGCCCTTATCTCCCTGGCGAAGGCGGTGAGCCCCGGATTGCCGCTAAGTGCGAGCGCCAACGCCTCGCGCAGGGTGAGGTCCCCGGTCGGCTCGTGGAGGGGCTCGGCCCCGTCCCTTGCCGGAGCGACTAGACCTCCATGAGCCGGGTTATCCGCAAGGGAAGGATGCGCGCCCGATCCCGGGGCGCGCGGCCTCGGGTCGTTCAACCTCCGGTCGAGCGACTCGGCACCGGCGGCCGTGTACGAAACGAGCACGACCGCGAGGGCGAGACCGGCCCGTATCATCGATCGTGAGGACATGCAAGCGACCCCTCTGCAGCAAGTGGAAAAGTAAATCCCGCGCGCGGCAATAGCCACGGAAATGGGCACGGGTATGACTGGACCCGCCCCGGGTGGGCGGGTGTGACTGGCTATGCGGCGCTAGATGAGGAGGACGACGCTGCGGCGGCCGGAGAGCCTCGAATCGACAAGAGAATGGGCGGGTGAAAGAGCCACTTTGTCGACCATCTCGTCGAAGCGAATCAGGCTCACGACCAACGCCGGCGCGACGGACAGACGCGCGTTCGGTGAAGAGCGTTCAGAACCGACGGCGGGTTTGTGCGCCCCGTGGTCCTCGCCGATCACTGGGAAATCCGTGCACGGCCCTTCGGAGGCCGTTTCGGCCTGGGCGCCCGTATCCATGGCATGTGCCGCTACGGCAGCCTGTTCGGCCGGTGCATGAGGGCTATGCATCGGCTCCACCGCCACATGGCCGTCGGACCCGAAACAGAGGACCAAGGCCGGCACGTCGCGGTAGCCCAGACCGAAATGCGCGAACACCACGAACGTCAAGAGGAGACCGAGATGTCTCCTGGTGCGGCGGCTCGGTTTCATGGGCTGGCTTTCATGACCGGGGGTGGTTTCGGGTGATCCGGATTATACCAGTCGCGTACTTTCGGTCCAACCGATCCCAATGGGCTTATCGCCACAGGAAAGGCCGGCGTGCGGAGGGGCCTTGGGCTCCCCGAGGCACCCGGACGGCGTCGCAGTGGCTCCCCTGTACGCAACAGCGGACAGAAAGATTAAGCGTTAGCCCTGCGCCTCCCTGCGCCAGGGGGGCCGGCGACGCCCGCGTAGGGTTGGTCAAAACCGCGCAGGGAGATCGGCGGTAAGACTACCCCCGATCTTCCCCACACGATCGCGGGCTAGCGGAGCGTCAAGCTCTCTTTCATGACCTTGGGGGTGACGAAGATCAAGAGCTCGTCCTTGTTCCGCGCGTTTAAGGTATTGCGGAACAGGGTCCCGAAGTAGGGGAGCTCACCGAAAAACGGCACGCGCCGCACATCGTTGCGATTGGTTTGCTCGTAGATGCCGCCGAGAACGACGGTCTCGCCGTTGTCCACCAGGACCTCGGTCGTGACGTTGCGCGTATCAATGGAAGGGACATTATTAAATACCTGCCCCACCGCATCCTTGTTGACCTGGATGGACATGTTGATGCGGTTGTCGGGGGTGATGTGCGGTGTCACCCGCAGGCTCAGCACGGCCTTCTTGAACTCGATGTCGGTGGCGCCGCTGGAGGTCTGAGAGACATAGGGGATCTCGGTGCCTTGCTCGATTACGGCTTCTTTTTGATCGGTCGTGATCACCCGCGGGCTGGAGACCACCTCCCCGCGTCCCTCGGCCTGCAACGCCGAGAGCTCGAGTTGCAGGAGGTAGCTCCCGATCTTGCCGACCGCGAGGCCGATCGCACCGGCCGGGGTTGCGGCAGGGAGGTCCACAATAAAGTTCTCGAGGTCATCGGTGGTGAAGGCCGTGCCGGCACCGAAGTCCGTATCCCCAGGCTGCGTGCCGCCCACGACCACGCCGAAATTATCCGTCGAAAGCCCCGAATTCTTGCTGTAACCGAACTTCACCCCGAGCTCACGGGAGAAGTCTTGATTGGCGATGACGATGCGCGATTCGATCAGGACCTGCCGCACTGGCACGTCCAAGGTCGTGATAATCTTACGGATCTCGGCCAGCTTTTCTGCCGTCTCCTGGATCAACAGGGTGTTGGTACGCTGGTCCACAGAAACTCGGCCATCTTTCGAGACGAGCTTGTTCCCCTCGCTCCCCTCCGTCTTGAGCAAGGTGGCGACGTCGGCAGCCCGGGCGTAATTGAGCTCGACGAACTCGGTCTTGAGCGGCGCCAGCTCGGCGATCTGCTTCTGGGATTCGAGCTCGAGCTTCTCGCGGGCGGCGATCTCCTCCTGGGGGGCCACCATCATGACGTTGCCGGCCTGGCGCATCCCGAGCCCCTTCGACTTCAAGATGATCTCCAAGGCCTGGTCCCACGGCACGTTCTTCAGACGCAGGGTGACGTTGCCCGCGACGGTGTCGCTCGCCACCATGTTGAGGCCGGTAAAGTCCGCGATGAGCTGAAGCACGGCCCGGACCTCGATGTCCTGGAAGTTGAGCGAGAGCTTCTCGCCGGTGTAGCCGAACTTTTCCTTTTTGAGGGCCTGCTCCTCCTCCTTGGTGAGCGGCTTGACATCGACTGTCAGGACCTTGTCGGATTGATAGGCGAGGTGCTCGAAATGCCCGCTCGGGGTGATGACCATGCGGGCGCCGCCTTCGTGGGGGAAGGTATCGACCTCTTTGACCGGGGTGGCGAAATCGAGCACATCGAGCCGCCGGTCCAGACGCTCGGGAAGGGAGGCATCGGGGAAGTCGATGATGATCTGGCCGCCTTCTTCGCGGATATTACTGACGAGGCCCGATTCGGACAGGAGCACGATGATGCGGCCCTCTCCAGCCTCGCCCTCGCCGCGGCGGAAATCGACGTCCTCGATCGCGGGCCCTACGGGCCTCGCGGGAATAGGCCTCGGGCTGGCGGGCCGCGGACCCGCGGCCAGCGGCGCGGTCGCGATATCGGGCATCATCGCCCCGCCACTGTGCAAGGTGACCATCACGGCGCTGCCCTCGACCCGCAGATCGTAGGGAACCTGGCGCACCAGATTCAGCACCACCCGTGTCCGTCCCCCGGCCTCGACCGCGGTGACGCTCTGGGCCGGTCCGACGCCGATGGCACGGTGGCGATCCGCCAAGTTGAGCCCGGTATCGGCGAAGTCCAGCGCGATGCGCGCGGGGCTGTCGATGGTGAAGGCCAGGGGAGGCTTGCGCGGAGGCCCGGAAAGCCCGAGTCGGACCTGCACCTCGTTACCTGGTAATGTGGTGAAGCTCACCTCGTCCAAGGTGCGCGCGGCTGCCCGCGCCGCCCTCGTGATCCCACTCAAGATCCCGATGGCAACGATCCCTATGGCCATCCACAGGGCCACGAGCCCCGGGCTGGTAACTCGCCCTCCGCCCAGGCACATACCACGCCACGTTGTTCTCTTCATACGCGACGCCTATGCTCTAGTTGATGTACCAGACATCGCTCAGTCTTCCGTTCCCCGCTCGTTCTATGGTAATGGGACAAAGATGGCGTCGGAGCGCGCCTCGGGCACGATTGTCTCGGCACCAGCTTTCAGCCCCAAGGGATTGGCACGGTCGCCGCCCAACCTCACGACCTTTACGGACACATCGGGTAAGGGTGACGACATCTTCGGGCAAGGCACCAAGGAGCTTGAGCCCGGTGAGGCGGGCATGTGTCACGGGAAGCGCCCCCGCAGCAAGGGACGACATTGTTATACCCATCGCGAACAGGTTTCCCGCATCCCGGTCAGGATGCCCCGCAGGGGGAAATTCTCAGCGAGCGATGAGCGCAGGGTTTTTTTGTAGAGCGCAAATAACGTTCCTTCAAAATAACTCTTATTCTTCACATACACATAGCATAAACCTCTCGCGTCCCAAACCCTCCTGCGCCGGATTTCTGACAGAAAATGGGGCATGATTGGGCGCGGTCGCGCCGGAAACTTGACGGTGTCTCGTATTACGCGACCGTGAGCCATGCTTCTTGGCGAAGAGGACTACTAATACTTACCTGCACTGGTTCGGTGAGCATTGAAGGAGACAGGCTATTTCGATCCGAGCTATTGGAACCGCTTTCGGCGACCCCAAAAGGACCTGGAGAGCGGGCGGAGCTTCGGACCGGGTACTGGTCATTCGGTGAGCAGGGCCAGCGACGCCGGCCGTTCGTCCCAGCCTCCCTGGCCATCGCCCACGATCTCGCGGACCTCGATGCGCTCTTCCGCGATCCGGGTGACCTTGCCGTAATTGCGCCCCATGTAGCTACCGGTCGTGACGCGGTGCACCGTCCCGTCCCCGTCCAGCACGATCCCCCATAACTTCCCCAGGTTTTGTAGTGTGCCGACCATTCGCAGGCTGTCGAGCTCGAAGTTCTCGAGCTCCTCGGGGTTGTGGGTCTGGATCTCCTGGAGGAACCGGCGCTGCGTGTCGGTCACCTGGCGCTCCGCCGGCGAGGCGCGTTTGACCTGGTAGTAGGCCTCGAAGGGGTCGCGCCGGCCGGCCTCGGCGGACTGGTAAAGATACCGTTCACTGGGTTTCATGACCGGCAGGGGCTCGATGCGACCGCCCTGCCGCGACTGCACCTCGGCCACGAAGGCCTGCAAATCGCTCTGGTCGCGCGAGCCGCAGCCCCCGAGCAGCAGGGCGACGCCGACCAGGGCGAGCCAGGGTCGCCCTGCGATACGATCTCCGGCCCACATGATTAAGACCCCGGCTTCTGGTGGGCCGGGGCCGGCGTCCCTGCGGCTGTTTCTTCGTCTTCGCCGAGATAACGATACGTCTTAGCGGTCGATTCCATTACCAGACCCCCCTCATTCGATTTGTTAGAGGTGATATGGATGTTGTGCTGCGTGACGATGCGCGGAAGATCGGCGACGCCACTGACGAACTGACCGAACTGGTGATAGCCCCCGGTGACCCGGATCTGGATCGGCAGCTCCACATAGAAATCTGCCGGCTGTTCGTTGCCGGGCTTGAACAGCTCGAACTCCAGGCCGGCCCCGAGCCCCTGCTGCGAGATGTCGACCAGAAGGCCCGCGACCTCGGTCTTGTTCGGGAGCCGCTTGAGCATGTCACCGAACGATTGCTTGATGTCCTCCAGCTGCGCCGTCAAGGCGTCGAGATTGACGACCTTGGCCTGCTTGTTTTCCAAGTCTTGTTTGAGCGCCAACTCCTTTTGCTCGACCTCTGCGAGGAGGGTGGTCTGATCTTGCAGGTCGAAGTACCAGCCGGCCGCTAAGACCAAGAGGCACACCAGCCCGATCGCCACTGCCTTGGCGGGCCTGGGCCAACTCCCGATGTTCTTGAGCTCGAGCTGTCGCAGATCGGAAACGTTCATGTCTTGCCCCCCTTGCCCGCCGCCGATCCGGCACCGGCGTCGGCCTCCGAAGTCTCTTCGCCCTTCTGCTGCACGACGATCGTGAAGTTGTTCACGCGGCGCTCCGCTTCGACCTTGCCGGCCGCGGCCGGCTTGTCGCCACCCTTGGTCTCAATGATGTCCAGGCGCGGTTCCTTGAACGCCGGCGAGGCCTCGATGTTGCGCATGAAGTTAGAGACCCGGGCGTTCGATTCGGCGATGCCCTTGAAGGTGCACTCGGCGTTGGACTGGGAGATCTCTGTGATGGATACCCCGTCCGGGAGCGCGCTCACGATCTCGTCGAACAGCCGCACCACGACCGGGCGGCTGGTCTGCAGCGTCTCGATGGCGCGCATGCGGTCGATGAGTTGCTGCCGCTCCCGCTCCAGGCCCTGGATCGTCTTGATCTTGCCGTCGAGTATGGCGATCTGTTGCTCCAGATAGGCGTTGCGCGCATTCTGCCCGCCGATGCGGTCCTGATAGATCAGATGCACTGCGGCGATCACGGCCCCGCTTGCGATCACGCCGACGACCATGGCAGTACCAAACTGCCGGGTGCGCTCGCGCCGCCGCTCCTCACGCCAAGGTAGTAGATTGATCCGGGCCATCAGTCGAAGCTCCTGAGTGCCAGTCCGAACGAGATCATGAGCGCGGGGGCGTCGTTCTTGAGGGCCTGGCCCTTGACGCCCGGCGCTATGGGTGTGCCGGCAAAGGGGTTGGCGACCACCACCCGCGTGCCGCACTTGGACTCGATGAGACCGGCGATCCCGTCTATCGACGCGCAGCCGCCGGCCAGGACGACCTGATCGACGGCGCCTACCTGGCTCGACGAATAGAAGAACTGGAGCGCCCGATTGACCTCCAAGGCCATGGTCTCCTTGAAGGGATCGAGCACTTCCGGTCCATAGTTGTCCGGCAGGCCCCCCTGGCGTTTCGCCAGCCCCGCTTCCTGATAGGACAGACCGTAACGGCGCTGGATCTCTTCGGTAAGCTGCCGGCCACCGAACAACTGCTCGCGGGTATAGATGACCCTTAGATCGCGCAGGACGCTGAGGCTGGTGGTGGTGGCGCCGATGTCGACGACCGCCACGGTATCCCCGGGCTCGAGGCCTCCCCCCCGCCGCAACATGGAGCCGACGGCGTTCTCCAGTGCGAAGGCCTCGACATCGACGACCTTGGCGATCAGCCCGCCCGTCTCGAGGGCCGCCACCAGGACCTCGACGTTGTCGTTGCGGGAGGCCGCGAGCAGCACATCGACGCGGTCGGGCTCGCGCTCGGAGGGTCCCAAGACCTCGAAATCCAACTTCACCTCCTCCAAGGGGTAGGGGATATACTGGTCGGCCTCGAGCCGGATCTGGGTTTCGAGCTCATCCTCGGAGAGCGCGCTCGGCATGGAGATGACTTTGGTGATCACCGCCGCCCCGGAGACCGCACAGGCCGCTGTCTTGACCCGGGTCCCCGATTTCTTCACCGCCCGTGCGATCGTCTCGCCAACGACATGGACATCCGTTATATTTCGCTCTGTGAGGGGGTTACCGGGAAGGGGCTCGACCGCATAGCTCTCGACGCGGTAGCGCTGCTCATTGCCGCCGAGCGCCAACACCTTGATCGAGGTAGAGCTGATGTCCACCCCTAGGAGGGACATCTTGTTCTTTCCGAACAGTGGCACGCTTTGTCCCCCCGCGCATGTAGTTACGCCAAGTACTTCGGATTCGATTTAATTATAGCGCCGGGATCGGTACACCGCTCAATGTCGCGCCCACGCACCGCTTGTCGGGCGGTATCGACCCCTACGTACCAAACTTTAGCCTAAGATCGAGCTTTTCGCCCCTCTATGTTACGTCCCTTCCTAAAGCTTCTGGTGTTCTTGCTGACGCTGGTGGTGCTCGGGAGCGCCGCGAGCCTGACCTATCTGGTCGGCCACCTCCCGTCCATAGAATCCTTGCGGGCCATACACTTACAGGTTCCACTTCAGGTGTACACTCGCGATCGATCCTTGATCGCGGAGTTCGGCGAGAACCGGCGTGCGCCGGTCAAGCTGGAAGATGTCCCGCGCCCCTTCCTGCAAGCCGTGCTGGCGGCCGAGGACGAACGCTTCTACCAACACCCCGGGGTCGACTGGCGCGCCATCCTGCGCGCCGCCCTGCGACTCGCCATGACCGGCGCCAAGACCCAGGGGGGCAGCACCATCACCATGCAGGTCGCCAGGAACTTTTTCCTAACCAGGGAAAAGAGTTATGTAAGAAAGCTCAACGAGATCCTGTTAGCCCTTAAGATCGAGCGCGAGCTGCGCAAGGACGAGATCCTGGAGCTGTATCTGAACAAGATCTATTTCGGGCACCGGGCTTATGGGGTCGCGGCGGCGGCCCAGGTGTACTATGGGACGGACCTCGACCACCTGGACCTTGCGGAGCTCGCGATGATCGCCGGACTGCCCAAGGCCCCGTCCAGGCTCAACCCCATCACCAACCCGGAGCGCGCCAGGGAGCGCCGGGGCTATGTGCTCGGCCGCATGCGGGATCTCGGATTCATCGACGCCGGCCAGTACCGAACGGCAGTCAATGCCAAGGATCGCGCGGAGTTGCACGGCCACCGCGTCGAGGTCCCTGCCCCTTATGTCGCGGAGATGGTCCGGGCGTATATGGTCGAGCGCTTCGGTTCGGAGGCTTACACGGCCGGGTACCGGGTCGTGACCACGATCGGCGACACCTATCAGCCGGCGGCACAGGAGGCGCTGCAGGCCGGCTTGATCGGCTACGACCGGCGCCACGGCTACCGGGGGCCGGAGGCGCACCATGATCTACCGCCGGGGGCCGGGGAGTCGGACTGGAAACAGATCCTGAGCGACTACACGAGCATCGGGGCGCTGCGGCCCGCTCTGGTGGTCGGGATCCGGGATCGATCCGTCATAGCCTTCAACGCCGACTCGGGCCTCTTCGCCCTCGACTGGGACGGCCTGTCGTGGGCCCGTCCCTACGTGGACGACGCCCATCGCGGCCCCGCTCCGAAGCGTGCCGGCGATATCCTGCAGGTCGGCGACGTGATCCGGCTCCATGTCGATGACAATGGGCTATCTACGCTCGCGCAGATCCCCAGGGTCGAAGGCGCCGTGGTGCTCCTTGACCCCGCCAACGGCGAGGTCCTCGCGTTGTCCGGCGGCTTCGATTTTTCCGTGAGCAAGTTCAACCGCGCCACCCAGGCGCGCCGCCAGCCCGGTTCCGGCTTCAAGCCGTTCATCTATTCCGCGGCCCTGGAGGCGGGCTACACCGCAGCCAGCATCGTCAACGACGCCCCCATCGCCTTCTACGAGCCGGAGCTAGACAGCGTATGGCGCCCACGAAACTACACGCGCAACTACAAGGGACCGATCCGGTTGCGCGAGGCCTTGGCGCTGTCCCGCAACTTGGTGTCGGTGCGCCTGTTACGCGGGATCGGTATCAAGCGCGCGCTCCGTCACATCCAGCGCTTCGGGTTCGGACGTGACGAGTTGCCGCGCAACCTGTCGCTCGCGCTCGGCACCGGGGGTCTGAGCCCGCTCCAAGTTGCCGCGGGTTACTCGGTGTTTGCGAACGGCGGCTTCCGGGTCACGCCGAGCTTCATCGCACGCATCGAGAACGAGGCCGGCGAGGTGGCGATGGAAAAGGCCCCCGAACCCCCCGCAGAGCCCCACTGCCGCGACTGCCCGAGATCGCCGTCGCCTCATGACGCCGGGCCGGGCGGCGCCGTGCGCGCCATCAGCGCCCAGAACGCCTGGATCATGGATTCCATGCTCCAAGAGGTCATCCGCTCGGGTACCGCGCGGGCCGCCCAGGTCCTGGAGCGCCACGACCTGGCCGGTAAGACGGGCACGACCAACGAGCACAAGGATGCCTGGTTCACCGGCTACACTCGCCGCCTGGTAGCGAGCGTATGGGTCGGTTTCGACGAGTCCACCTCGCTCGGGCCCAAGGAGACCGGCGCACGGGTCGCGCTGCCTGTGTGGATCCGTCTCATGAAAAGGGTGCTGCATGGCGTGCCGGAGGTCACGGTGCCCGAGCCGCCGGGGCTCGTCACGGTGCGCATCGATCGCGCCACCGGCTTCGTGACCGACGCCGATAACCCACACGCGCTTTTCGAGATATTCAAATCGGACAGGATCCCACGCCGCCATGCCGGCCTACCGATCGCGCGCAGTACCACTCCGACCGAGACGAAGGCCTCCCTCCCGGAGCAACTCTTTTGACCCGTCGAGCCACCCGCGACGCCCCGGCCCGCGTACGCCCGACGGCCGCGGGTGAGCCATCGGGTCAGCGCTTGCACGTGGCCCGACTCGCGGCCCGGATCATGGCCGAGGAAGGCGTGGCGACGCCGGCCCAGGCGCGCGCCAAGGCGCTCTGTCGGCTCGGCATCCCGGCGCAGCGAGACGGGCCCGACAACCGACAGATCGCGGCGTTCCTGTGCGAATACCAGCGCCTGTTCCAGGCCGACAGCCAGACCCAGGCGCTTCGGATACGGCGCGCGGTGGCGCTCTGCGCCATGTCGCTCCTCAGCGAATTCGAGCCGCTCGTCGCCGGACCGGTCCTGGACGGCAGTGCCGGGACCCAGTCGTGGGTGAGCCTACACGTGTTCGCGGATGCCCCCGAGGACGTCGGGATCGCACTCCTCAACCTGGTCATTCCCTACGACTCCGGGGACAAGAAGCTGCGCCGGGCCAACGGCCTCGTGGTCTCCCAACCCTGCTTTCGGTTCATGGCCGACGAGGTTGCGGTCGAGATCATCGTGTTCCGGCGTGCCGAGCGTCATGAGCCACCGCTATGCCCGGTGCTCGAGCGGCCCATGGCGCGCGCCGATCGCCGCCGGCTCGCCAGCCTCATCGGTGAGGGGTTGTGAAAAAAACTGTCTCGGGCGAAGAGAGGACGCAGCGCGCGATCGCGGGCGCAGCAGATTCTTTCCCAAGCCCTGAGGTTAGCTTTCTAATATCTGGCGGAGAAGGTGCCGCCCGGTGAGGGGCCGGCAGACGCCCGCATCCTGCGGGTCGCCCTCGCCCTCCCCTTCTCGGACCTCTATGACTATCTCCCACCCGCCGACTGTCCCGAAGACCGGCTCGTGCCGGGACATCGGGTGTGCGTGCCATTCAAGGCCGGTGCCCGCATCGGTTTTCTGATCGAGGTCTCCGACGAGAGCGCAATCGCGCCTGCAAAATTGCGCCGCGCTATCGAGGTCTTGGACCAGGCGCCGATCATCCACACCTCCCAACTCGGGCTTCTGATCTGGGCCAGCGACTACTACCATCACCCGCTCGGGGAGGTCGTGGCCCAGGCCCTCCCCGGCTCGCTCCGGCGGGTACGCGCCATAGCCCCCCGCGCCCGAAACGCCCCCGGGCCGTCCACGCCGCCCGCCCCGCCCTCCGCCGCGCCGGTGCTCACCGCCAGCCAGGCCGATGCCGTTCAGCAGATCACGACCCGTCTCGACCGATTCGAGGTGTTTCTACTCGAGGGCGTGACCGGGAGCGGCAAGACCGAGGTCTATCTGCGCATCGTCGAGGCCGTGATCGAGAGGGGCAAACAGGCCCTGTGCCTGGTCCCGGAGATCGGGCTCACGCCGCAGACCATCGCGCGCTTCCAGGAACGCTTCGCGGTGCCCATCGCCGCCACCCACTCCGGTCTATCGGAAGCACAACGGCGCGCGGCGTGGTGGACGTCACGCGAGGGACTCGCCCCGATCGTCATCGGCACCCGCTCGGCGGTGTGGTCGGAGCTCTGCCGCCCTGGGGTCATCGTCGTCGACGAAGAGCACGATCTATCCTACAAGCAGCAGCGGGGGTTTCGATACTCGGCCCGGGATATCGCCATCATCCGTGCCAAACGGCATCGCATCCCGGTGGTCCTCGGCAGCGCCACCCCCTCCCTCGAGTCGCTGCACAACGCCGCGTTCGGCCGTTACCGGCACCTTTGCCTGCCGGCCCGCGTGGGGTGTGCGACAGACCCCACGGTCGAGGTCATCGATCTGCGCCGCGGCACGGCGCGCGGTCCGCTCTCGGCCGCCCTCGTCGCGCGTATCACGGAGACCCTGGCCGAACGGCGGCAGGTCATCGTGTTCGCGAACCGGCGCGGTTACGCGCCGCTCCTCTTGTGCCCCGAGTGCGCCTGGGCCGCGGGTTGCGAACGCTGCGACGCGCGCCTCGTCTACCACCACGAGACGCGCCGCCTGCGCTGCCATCACTGCGGCGCCGATCGGCCTGTGCCGATGGGCTGTCCCGAGTGTGGGAGCGCCTTCCTGTGCAAGGTCGGGCACGGCACGGAGCGCGTGGTCGAGTCGCTGCGCGAGCACTTCCCGGAGGCCCGGGTGCTGCGCATCGACCGCGACGCCGTGCGCGGCCAGGCGGCCTGGGAGCGGGTGCTCGCCAGGATCGCAGAGGGAGACGCGGACATCTTGGTCGGCACCCAGATGCTCGCCAAGGGTCACCACTTCCCCCGGGTCACCCTGGTCGCGATCGTGGACGGTGATCAGGGGCTTTACGGCACCGACTTCCGGGCCGGCGAGCGCCTGGCCCAGCAACTGGTCCAGGTCGCGGGCCGCACCGGACGCGCCGAGGACCCGGGCGAGGTCGTCATCCAGACCCACAACCCCCATCACCCCCTGCTCGCGGTGCTGCTCCGCGAGGGCTATTCGGCGTTCGCCGCCATGGCCCTCCGGGAGCGCCGCGAGGCCGGGCTCCCGCCCTTCAGCGCACTGGCCCTGGTCCGCGCCGAAGGCCGCGACACCCGCGCCCCTGAGGCCTTTCTCCAGGAGGCCCGATCGCTCGGTTTACGTGAAGGGCGCCAGGGCGCCGCCCTGCTCGGACCGGTACCGGCACCCATGGAGCGACGCGCCGATCGTTACCGTTGGCACCTCCTGGTCCAGGCGCGCGAGCGGAACCGCTTGCAGACCTTTCTGCGCGCCTGGCTCCCACAACTCGCGGCGCTCAAGTCGTCGCGGCGGGTGCGGTGGTCGGTGGATGTAGATCCGCAGGAGTTGCTCTGATCTGATAGAGCGCACCATCCGCCGACCGTCCCACGGGTGAAGGAGACCGGGCAATTACTGCTGCGGTATCGGCCGCCAAGACGCGGCGTGATCTCGGAACTTCTGCGGCTAGACATGAGGGTTCCCCCCACTCACCCAGATCGGATCAAGCGTCTTGGGCCCCTTCGCACACGACGCCAACGGCAATCCCGACACCGGACCCTGCCGGTTTCCCGAACGGTCGGCGTCCCAATCTCGCACTGCGGCTGGTGCAGGCGAATTGGTCGGTCCAGCTGAACCGCGCGATACCCGCGTCCTGCTCGAGGCCGTGCTCGCGGGCGGTGAAGCCGACGCAGCCCGCCCGTCCTGGAAATGCTGGAGCACACCGCACTCGAAGACCCCGCGTTGCGACGCCTTGTGCGCCCGTTGCAAGCGACGAGGTGAAGCGTCCGCTTCGAACATGAATCGCAGCGGACCTCAGCCCACCTTCAAATCAATGGCTTCCGTCGCCGCAGCCGTCTCGTACAGTGGTTGCCCAATGAATTCGATCTTCTGTATGGTGCGCTTCCGAAGTCCTTCACGGACCGATCCGCCCCGGCCTTTTCGAAAGCAAACATGCCGCGAGCCCGCGGACTCGACTTGGGCCGTCGAGTGCAGCGTGGACGATGCGTTTCGATCGAGAGCTGACCGCAGCGTTTCATTCGACGCGCTCAATCCGAAGAAACGCGCTACTCCGCGCAGGGCTTCCGTACCGTTGTACAGCAACCTCTCGTACGACACGAAGTGGATGTCTTGCGGGTAGGCGTCACGATAATCGAGTGCGAGCCTGACGTGCGCCAACCACGTCGGTAGGAGCCATAGGCAAATCTCATCGGGCTCCTGCCGATCGCGTTCACACAAAGCGTCCTGACCAACCATGAAGTGGAAGTACGATATCAGTGAATCCGCAGGATTGCGGAAGAGATAGACCATCCGGCGGCCCTTTAGATCGCGAAGGTTATGGGACTTAAAGATGCGAGGTATTCCCTCGGGAGGTACTACGAATGCAATGTCTCGACGGTGCAACCGCGGAACGAGTGCGTCGGCATCTCCCTGGATCCCCAATTCCCGGTACCCGACCGAGATGATATCGCTCAGAAGACACCGAAGCCATGTATTTCCGCTGCGTGGATAGGAGACGAGGAATTGGTCACTGTGCCGAAGGACGCGAAGCCGTTCTTCGGGGATTGGCATCCCTGCGACGTCTTTTGCCGGGGGGCGCTTCGTCAAAAACAAGCGGTCACGAAAACTCATGGTGTGCTTTTCCTTGTGCTGGAACTAACGCGCGTAAGGCGGAAAGGTAGGGGGCGCAGCCGCTTTTTGGCGTTCCGCTGTACGGCTGCCGGCCGAAGCGGCCCGTGCGTCGGATCGCTCTGCCGGCATCGGCCCTACAGATGCCACCTTCCGATGGGGATGCAGGAGGTGAACGCAATGCGGCGGAACGCCCACAAAGCGGGCTTCTGCCGTACTCGCCGGGCACCCTGCTCAGAAGCGCTCCGGACAGCGCCTGGCGGCGTGCAGGACATGAAGCACCTCTACCCTATCGCCACGGGCGCGGTAGGCTACGATATAGGGTGTGCCCGAGATGATAAGCTCGCGGGTGTTCGGAACACGCCCTGCTCTACCCATGGCGGGGTGGTCGAGTAAGTGATCGACGGCCGCCCGCACCCGGACCACCATGCGATCGGCGGCGATGGGGTTGTCCTTGGCGATAAAATCCGCTTCGGCGGCGAGACTGCGGACCGCCCGGCGTAGCCACTTGATTCGCATCAATCCGTGGGTGCTCGCGCGCGGAAGAGGGTCTGTAGCTCCTCCTCGGTGGCGAAGTCACCCGCGTCTGCCTCTCGCAGCGCTTTTTCGATCTCCTCGATCTGCCAGGCCTGCATTTCTAGATACTCCACCAAGGCCTCGGCGCACAAAAACGACCGACTTCGCTTGGTGGCGTGTGCCAAGGCATCAAGGCGCTCGCGTAGCGCCACGGGCACACGCACGGTGACCAGCGCCGTGCGGGAATCCTCTGCTGTTTCGACCATGTCACCACTCCATTAACCTGCGTATTCAAAGTATACAATTTATACAAGAGATTGGCCAGGATCGAGGGGTCTGGATCTTGCTTGAGATCGTGCCGGCGGCCATAAACGTGGCTCCGAACGCGCCTAACTAAGGAGCGAGCGACGGCCAAGGTTAGGCAGGCGGCTGGGACACGCGAAGGAAGATCTCGGCCTCCCACACGCCGAGTACGCGCGCGGCCTCTTTCCCTCTACCACCACGAGACAGGCCGCCTGCGCTGCCATCACTGGCGCCGATCGGCCCGTGCCGATGGGGGCTGTCCCGAGTGTGGGAGCGCCTTCCTGTGCAAGGTCGGGCACGGCACGGAGCGCGTGGTCGAGTCGCTGCGCGAGCACTTCCCGGAGGCCCGGGTGCTGCGCATCGACCGCGACGCCGTGTGCGGCCAGGCGGCCTGGGAGCGGGTGCTCGCCAGGATCGCAGAGGGAGACGCGGACATCTTGGTCGGCACCCAGATGCTCGCCAAGGGTCACCACTTCCCCCGGGTCACCCTGGTCGCGATCGTGGACGGTGATCAGGGGCTTTACGGCACCGACTTCCGGGCCGGCGAGCGCCTGGCCCAGCAACTGGTCCAGGTCGCGGGCCGCACCGGACGCGCCGAGGACCCGGGCGAGGTCGTCATCCAGACCCACAACCCCCATCACCCCCTGCTCGCGGTGCTGCTCCGCGAGGGCTATTCGGCGTTCGCCGCCATGGCCCTCCGGGAGCGCCGCGAGGCCGGGCTCCCGCCCTTCAGCGCACTGGCCCTGGTCCGCGCCGAAGGCCGCGACACCCGCGCCCCTGAGGCCTTTCTCCAGGAGGCCCGATCGCTCGGTTTACGTGAAGGGCGCCAGGGCGCCGCCCTGCTCGGACCGGTACCGGCACCCATGGAGCGACGCGCCGACCGCTACCGCTGGCACCTCCTACGCTGCGTGATCGGTAATCGCACGCGATAAAGATGGGTGGAAAGGCGAGCGCTAAGGGCCCGTCGAGGGCGCGCCAGGCGCCCCGACCGCTTGCCCCTCCAGGAAGCGCTTGGCTTCCTCGGTCTGCCGGCGATCCCATTCGCCTATGATGGCCTTTAAGCGCTCGATGGTAGCCTGATCGACGCCCGGGAGCGGGACCTCCGCGCCGGCCTTGAGGCCCTCGACCGGTGCGGCTTTGGGACCCGCGGCCCCGATTGGAGAAGGTGGTTCCGCGTCGGCCCCCTCCGCCGGCGCGTCCGCGATCGGCGTCGGGGCTTCGGGTTCGGGCGCGAAAGCCTGGGTGCGCAGGACATTGCGCTCGGCGTCCGGGATGCGCCGCGCGGTATCGTCGATCAACCGCCCGCCCTCGAACACGAGTACCCGGGGACCACGCTGGCTGCCACGGTACCAGGCCGGCGGCCGGCCGGACCACTGGGTAGTGCCGGTGTCCGGGTCCACCCACTGGTACATGCGCGCAGAGACCGGTACCGGGACGATCACGACCGCGGCGAGGAGGAAGAGCGATAACGCGCGAGATTTCATGCGGAAACCTGTGGACCCGGGGCCTGGACCGGGGCGTTGCCACTATAGCCCGGGGGGTTGTGCACAGGCATCATCTCAAGGGCGGGTGTAGCGATGCTTGACACCGGCCGGGAACCATTCCGGATCGGCCGTGGTCCGCAGGTCCACGCTAGGTGTGCGGTACGCCGCCGGGACGTAGTTCGCGTACTCGCTGTTCAGGCGCATCAGCGCCCGCAGGATCGCGGCCGCCGCGACGTCCTTTCGCTCCTCGTTCGCCGCCTCTCCCGCCGCCAGCTCGACCACCACCCACAGGGACGGATTTCGCTCCCGATCCTCGCGCACTTGCATCACGAACTTACCCGTGACCCATTCCCTGACCCCTTGCTGCTCCAAGCCGACCGTGACCTGCTCGGGGTATACGTTGGCCCCGAAGTACGACAAAACGAAATGCGAGCGCCCGAAGACATAGACGAAGGGGAGCGGCCGCGCGCCACGCGCGCCGTCTCCCAGACACGCCCGGGGATCGAAACCATGCCGGGCGAGAAAGCCCAACATCGCCGCGTAATCGATGAGCCCGCCCTCGTCGGCGATGTGATAGCGGATCAACGGCACGCCATTATCCCCGGTGAACAGCAGGGTGGCCTCCGAGACCTCGAAGTAACGGCTCAAGGGGTCGTATTGCACGAGCATCGGCAGGCGCGCCTGGCCGAACAACGCGCGCGCAGCTTCTGGATGATCGGCGAGGAAGCGCCGGATAGAGACCGACAGCGGGGTCTCGTTACCGAGCACCCCCGCGTCGGCCGTACCGTACAAGGACGCCGCGTCCCGGCACGGATCAGTAGAGCCGGCCCGCTCCAGGACCAGTGCCCGCCATTCCTCGCTGAAGACCTCCCCGGCGGTACAGATCCGCACGCGATAACGCGCCCATGGCACGCCGCGGGCCCGGCCGGTGTCGATGACATCCTTGAGGAACGGCGGATAGCCGAGCAGGACGACCTGTTCGAAGCCCGCGCCCAGACCCTCGACCACCCGCAGGATCTCCTCCTTGTGATTGCCGGGCGCGACCACGGTGATGGGGTAACCCTTGGCCGCCAAGTGACGACAGGAAGAGACCGTGTACAGCCCTCCCACCCAGGTCCCGAGCGCGAAGCACACCACCGCCAGCGTCGGCCGGAGATCGGCCTCGAAGCTGTCATGAAAGACCTGCTCGAAGCGCGTCGCGATCTCCAACTCATCGGTCAAGAACCTCGGCCAGAAGCTCGGAACGCCGGTCGAGCCCGAGGACACGGCGATGATATCGCAGTGTTCGAGGCGAGCACCGCGGCAGCGCTCGGCCAGGGGATAGCGTGCGACGTAGTTCGGCTTGGTACACAGCGGCAGACGTGCAAAGTCGGCCGGGGTCCGTATCGAAGCCGGCGCGACCCCGTGCTCGTCGAGGAACGCCTGATAGGCGGGCACCGAGCCGGCGACCTCTTTGAAGAGGGAGAGTGCCGCCTCGATCGGAGAGCGTGTCAGATGCCGAGCGAGCCTCGCATCGAGCGGTGTATCGAAAAAATCCCTAAGACCCCGGAGGGTCCGCGCCGGTTGGTCGGACATCTGGGTCTCATGAGGCATGTCCCCCTTCATGCGCTACATCCTCATCGCCGCCGCCAACAAACATATCCAGCCGGCCAGGAACGCTACGCCGCCGAAGGGCGTCGCGGCGCCGAGCCCACGCCATCCGGTCAGCGCCAGCGCGTAGAGGCTGCCGGAGAACACCACCGTACCCGCGACGAACAACCAGCCCGCGGCGCTCCCGACCGCTGAGGGGGCACGGGCGGTGACACAGGCCGCGGCGAGGAGCGCGAGCGCGTGGTACATCTGGTAGCGCGCGCCTGTCTCGAAGATCTGGAGGGCATCGGGCGCGAGACGGGCCTTGAGGAAGTGGGCGCCGAACGCGCCCGCGGCAACCGCCACGAAACCCGAGATGGCCGCCAGCGCGACCTGGATCCGGGGGGTCATGGTGCAGGGACTCTATCAATCTTGATGATCATACTCTAGGGTAGCTCCGCACCGTGCTCCACATCGAGTAACAAGGCTTCCGCTACCGTCACCAGTCCAGCCCTTACCACGCCTTGCCGATCGCCTTCCTATCGAGTCTTCGCATGACGATGCGCCGCCTTGCTCTCATCGCGGGCGGGGCAGCGGAACCTCATACATGACATTAGGTTAACACAGTAACATGCTCATTCGGCGCGCTGCGCTGACAACGCCGCTCGTTCTGGCGCGAGTTCGGATAGAATAGGTAATTCGGCCAGAGACAAGCCGACAGATCCATGAATCTGGAGCACCGGGCATGATTTCGGTCCAGCAGCTGGATGACAAGACCTTCAAAGTAACCGTCACGGGCACGATCACGACCGCCCACACGGTGACGGTGGAGCCGGATTACTGTAAGAAGCTGACAGGCGGGCGGGTGCGTGCCGAGACGCTTGTCGAGAAATCGCTTGAGTTTTTGCTAGCGCGCGAGCCCAATACCAGCATCCTGCGGAGCTTCGAGCTGCCCGTCATCGGTCGGTACTTTCCGGAGTACGAAACCACAATTAAAACAATGCTCGGCTAGGTTGGTCGGCCACCGAGCATGCCTGTTTTGCTCACCAGCGACCCTTGCTTCTCTTGTCCAGATCAGCTATAATGCATATGCAGTGCGCGTCTTGTGGTCAGTTCGGAAGTCCCTCCAGTTTTTCGGTAGTACTCCCGCCTGTCGCCTTCAGGAACGGGCTTGCACCATTCCAATGCAACCAAACAGAGGTAATTCCGTGATTACAGGAACAGTAAAATGGTTCAACGATAGTAAGGGCTATGGCTTTATTACTCGGGAGGACGGCGGCAAGGATGTATTCGTGCATCACTCTGCCATCCAGGGTGGCGGCTTCAAGTCCCTAGCGGAGGGCCAAAAGGTAACCTTTGATGTGGAGCAAGGCCCGAAGGGCCCGTCGGCGACGAAAGTCCAGCCGATCTAAACATCACGCACTGCGTAAGCAGGTGTCGCGAGACCCCGCCACCCGGCGGGGTTTTTTTTGCGGGAAGGGTAATGCGAGATGGAGCGAAGGCGTAAGGTGTTTGATCCGCCTCGTCATCGTGGGGCTAACGGGTAGCGTGCTCGCCTTCCTATCACGAGCTCGACCGCTCGTCCCGGCACCGGTCGGCCTCGACCATAGGGTCGATGAGGCCGTCGCCACGCTGTAAGCGCGCCGCGCGATAGATCCGCAGGAGCCCGAAATCGTACCCGTCCAACCGCTCGCGCACGCCGCTCAGATTGGCCCCGCCCAGCACGTCGAAGGCCTCTCTTATCGCGTGCTCGTCCTCGGGCCGGATCAGGGTACCGATCTCGACCCGTTCGCCCGCTTCGATCGCCTGGGCCAGGTGAGCGTACACGGTGCCGAGCACGAAGCCGCGTTCTTCGGCGATGTGCTCGGGGGATTGGCCCGCCCGGAACCGGCGCAGGGTCTCACGCGCCGAGTCACCGAGATCCGGGTGCGCCGCGGGGGTCTGGATCTCGCAAAACTCGCGGCGCGGATGCTCTTTCAGGAACGCGGCGATCTCCGTCATGAAGGCCGGGCCGAACTCGGCGAGCTTGGCCTGGCCGACACCAGCGATGCGCATGAACTCGGTTTCCCGGGTCGGGTAGCTGCGCGCCATCTGGCGCAGGGCCACATCGGAGAACACGATATAGGCCGGCACGTCGCGCGCATCGGCGAGGTGTTTGCGCAGCGTACGCAGCCGCTCGAAGAGCGGCTCGTCGCAGGCGATCTCCCCGGCGCGCGAGGTGCGTGCCTCGCGTAACGGGGTCTCCGCCTTGGTGAGAGTCACGCGCCGGCGCTCGCGCAAGAGGGCCCGGCCTTCTTCGGTGAGATCGAGGACATTGAATCTCGTCGGGTCCTGGGAAACGAAACCCTGCCGCATCAACTCCCGGCCGATGGCGGCCCATTCGTCGCGGTTGTGCTCGTGGCCGATCCCGTAGGTGGAGAGCCGCTCGTGCCCCCATTTGCGCACTTTCTCGGAGACCGCGCCGGTGAGGACCGCCACCACGTGATGGAGCCCGACCCCGAAACCGCTCCGCTCGCGGATGCGGTAGATGCAGGAGAGGAACTTCTGCGCGGCCAGGGTGCCGTCGAAGCTCGCGCGCGGCGACAGGCAGTTGTCGCAGCCACCGCAAGGCCCGGCCGGCAGCTCTTCACCGAAATAGCGTAGAAGCTCGCCGCGGCGGCAGTCGCCCGATTCGGCGTAATGGACCATGCGGTCCAGTTGCTCGCGGGCGATCTTCCGTTCGGCGACCGGTTTCTGATCGATGAAATGCTTGAGCTTGATCGCATCGGCAGCATCGAACAGTAGAAGACATTCGCTCGGCAGCCCGTCGCGGCCGGCGCGTCCGGTCTCCTGGTAATAGCCCTCGACGTTCTTCGGCAGATCGTAGTGCAGGACGAAGCGCACATTGGGCTTGTTGATGCCCATGCCGAAGGCGATGGTCGCGCACATGACGCGCACCTCGTCGCGCAGGAAACGCTCCTGCTGCGCCGAGCGGTCCTCTGAAACCATGCCGGCGTGATAACTGGCCGCCGCGATCCCGTCTGATTGCAGGTGCGCGGCGAGCGTATCGGCCGTCTTCCGGCTCAGACAGTAGACGATCCCGCTGTCTTTCCCACGCTCATTCAAGAAGGCGCGCGTCTGGCGGTAGGCGCGGGACTTGGCCACCACCCGATACAGGAGGTTCGGGCGGTTGAAGCTCGCGACATAGCGGCGCGGCTCGCGGAGCCTTAGGAGCACCACGATGTCCTCGCGCACGCGCGGCGTCGCGGTCGCCGTCAGGGCCATGAGCGGCACACAAGGCAAGTGGTCGCGCAGCTCGGTGAGCTGGCGGTATTCGGGCCGAAAATCGTGTCCCCATTCGCTGATGCAGTGGGCCTCGTCGATGGCGATGAGCCCGACCGGCCGGCGCCCGAGATCCGCCAGGACCCCGGGCAGCATGAGCCGTTCGGGCGCCAGATACAGGAGTCGGAAGCGGTCCTCGCGCAAGCCCCGCAGGCGTTCCTGCGATTCCACCGGGCTCAGGGACGAATTCAGATAGGTAGCTGCGATCCCGCTCGCGCGCAGGGCGTCCACCTGGTCCTTCATGAGCGCGATGAGCGGTGAGACCACCACCGTCAGTCCCGGTCGCGCCAGTGCCGGGAGCTGATAACAGAGCGACTTCCCCCCGCCGGTCGGCAGGAGGGTGAAGACATCGCGGCCCGCCAGGCTGTCCTCGATGATGGCCTCCTGCAAGGGCCGGAACCCGTCGAAGCCGAAATAACGCTTGAGGAGCGGGAGCAAGGATGTCTGACCGTGATCCATCGATGTTGATCCTCTCATGGTGTTGTTGAGCATACGCCTCTTCCCAGCGCGACATCGAAGCGGCGGGTGTCGAACTTCTCTTGACCGGGCTCGAAGCTGCGCTCCACGAAGATCAGCCGTCCCGTACGATCGAGCAGGAGCACGGTCGAGGAGCGCGTCCCGTAATGAGCGCTCTCGATGAAGATGGGGGACAAAAGGCGCTCCCATTCGATGCCTACGCCGGTGTCGGGGAGGTCGGCATCCGGGGGGATGCGGCGATCGGCGAGGAGATCGAAGAGTGCTTCGATATCGAGCGCCCGATGTCCCGACAAGAGCCGCCGGAGCCCTGCTTTGCCCCGTTCGAGCTTGGGCCAGGGGGTATCCAAAGAGTGGTTGCTCACACCGAAGATGCCGGCGTCCAAGCGGCGCGGGCTCGGCGTCCGGTTGCTGCCATAAGAGACGGTGGTGAGATCGCCGGCAATGAGGTTGAAGCCATTGTAAAGGCGACCGCGTGCCTGGACGGAAGACAGGTAATCCGTGACGGGTTCCGCGCGCTTGAGGTAATCGGCGACCAGCATGCCCCGCGAGGGCGCCCGGGGGCGAGGAGCCTCGCGCCCGTCTCGGAAATTGCTCACGGCCGCGAATCGACCGCCGACATCGATCCCGAGCCAGGTCCCGCCGCACACGAGGTCCCGGCCCGCGAGCACCCACGGGCTGTCTTTCCATAACCCGGCCGCGGCCGTGGGCCGGACGTAGAACTCGTCGCGGTTGGCGGCGATCACGAGCGGGTACTCGGGGTGTGCGCGCAACGCCAGCAAGATCAAGCACATACAGATCCTCTCATGGCGCCGAACGGGCCGGCCACGGAGGGTAGTCAATCACCGGTCGCGACGCAACGTCGCCACAGCTTGCAAAGGGCGTCGAGGGTCGTGTGGCGGCCACGGGTGGTTGGCCCGTCGCGGAGCCGAAATAAATAAATGGGTGACGGCGGATCGACGGCCCGCGTGGGTTTCGCTAAGCTAACATGCGTACCGGCGGTTCCCCAACGGGATAGATCCCATTATACGGACCCGGCGGGCACAGCTAAAACAGGAGGGAACATGTCCACATCAAAGCGTCCCACCCGCGGGCTCCGGGAGTTGCTGGATCGCCCCGGCATCGTCCGATCGCTCGGGGCCCATGATGTCTTGACCGCGTTGCTCATCGAGCAGGCGGGCTTCGAATCGGTATTCATCGGGGGCTTCGGCACCAGCGCCAGCCTCTACGGCCTCCCCGACCTCAACTTCCTCGGGATGATGGAGATGGCGGACGCGGTGCGCCGCATGGCGAGCCGTGTCTCCATCCCCGTGATCGCCGATGGGGATACCGGCCATGGCGATCTCCCCAACGTGATGCGCTGTGTGCTGGAGTTCGAGGCCGCGGGGGCCGCCGGGGTGATCCTGGAAGACCAGATCTTTCCCAAGCGCTGCGGGCACTTCGAGGGGAAACAGGTGATCCCGGCCGAGGACATGGTGCTGAAGTTCAAGGCCGCGGTACGCGCCCGTCGCGACCCGGATCTCCTCTTGATCGCCCGCACCGATGCCCGCGAGCCCCTGGGGCTCGGCGAGGCCATCGATCGCGTCAACCGCTATTGCGATGTCGGGGCCGACGTGGCCTTCGTCGAAGCGCCCTTGTCGATGGCCGAGCTCGAGACCATCTGCCGCAAGGTCGAGCATCCCAAGTTCGTGAATATGCTGGCCTTCGGCAAGACCCCGATGATCGGTGTCAAGGACCTGGAAGAGATGGGGTTCAAGATGATGGTGGCGCCCATCGATTCGGTGCTATTGACTGCCCGGGTCATGCGCGAGATGGCTGAGGTCTTCCAGCGCGACGGACACACCCGCGCGCTCGCGGACCGGATGGTGGAATTCAGTGAGATCAAAGAGATACTGGGGGTGAGCGGGTTCCTGTCGCTGCGCGAGGAGGTCTCGCGAGGGCCTTGAAGGGTGGCGGGCGCCCCTTTCGGGCGCGCGCCGGGTTCGGGCACAGCCCGTGAACGGGGGATGGGGAGCGGCGGGTGGGGGGCAGCCCTTGCATCGGTGCCGGTATGCCCTACAATAGGCTGTGGATTTGTACAGACAGAAGCGCCATGGATACACTGACCTTCCGCCAGAACCAGGTCCTCAAGCTGATCCAGAGGTTCATCGACAGCCAGGGGTTCCCGCCGACGCGCGCGGAGATCGCCGATAAATTCGGTTTCCGATCGCCGAACGCCGCCGAGGACCACCTGAGGGCCCTGGAACGTAAGGGGGCGATCGCGCTCCTGCCCGGCGCCTCGCGTGGGATCCGATTGTTGGGGGATCGGCCATCCGGACTGCCGGTGGTGGGCCGGGTGGCCGCCGGCAACCCCATCCTGGCCGAAGAACACATCGAGGCCCACCATGACGTGGACCCCGAGTTATTCCAGCCCCATGCCGATTATCTGCTGCGGGTGCGGGGGATGAGCATGCGCGATGCCGGGATCCTGAACGGCGATCTCCTGGCCGTGCATATCACGCCCGAGGCCGCGAACGGCCAGATAGTAGTGGCGCGTCTCGAGGACGAGGTCACCGTCAAGCGCTTCCGCCGCCGCGGCTATCGGGTGCGGCTGTTCCCCGAGAACCCCGAGTTCGCGCCCATCGAGGTCGATCTGCGGCGGCAAGCCCTGGTCATCGAGGGGATAGGGGTGGGGGTATTGCGGGAGCACCTGCCTGCGCAGACCCGTCTTACCGGCCGCGCCTGATGAGGGTCACTCATCATGAGGGGCTTTGCAAGGCGCGCCGACATCTGGCGCGGCGGGCGGCCCGCCTCGCCGGGACCCGCTGCCATCCCCACGGGTTTCCCGGCCCTCGATGCCGCGCTTCCCGGGGGCGGATGGCCGCTCGGGGCGTTGACGGAGGTCCTGGAGGAACGGCAGGGGATCGGGGCCTTGAGCCTCTTCCTACCGGCCCTGGCGCACCTGAGCCGGGGGGGGCGGTGGATCGCCTGGTTCTCACCCCCCTACCTCCCCTATGCCCCGGCGCTGGCGATGGCCGGTGTCGAGCTGGGTCGCGTATTGCTGGTCCAGGCGCATACCCGGGACGAGGGGCTGTGGGCCTTGGAACAGGCGCTACGTTCCGGGGCCTGTGGGGCCTGTCTCGGTTGGATCGGGGCAGCCGATTTCCGGGTCCTGCGGCGCCTGCAACTCGCCGCGGAGGCGGGTAGGGGGCTCGGGGTCCTGTTTCGTCCGGCGGTCTTCGCGGTTCAACATTCTCCAGCCGCCCTGCGCTTGCGGCCCGGCCCCCGGCAGGCGGGGATGGCGCTTCAGGTCTTGAAATGCCGGGGGGCCTGGTCTGCCGGTCCGACGACCGTGGGGCTCGATAGGGACCCGCCATCCGTAAACAACCGCTCCGAGCGAGACGCCGCAAAAAACGCGGCGCTCCTCAAGCGGAGCGTTCGGTGATAAAGAGGACGTAATGGCAGAATACGGCGAATGGAATCGAAAGGGAGCGACGCTGAGCGACGTAACGGCTAAGGCTGAATACGGCGTGAGCCGGGACTTCATTGTCAAAGGCATACAGACCGGCAAACTCGAGTACCGCGAAGGTTCGATATGGGGAAATCCGTATCTCAGGGTCTTGAGAAGTCAGCTTGAGAAATACATAGCTGAGGAACTTGGAGAGGACTACTTGCTCAGACTAAAGAACCAAACAGAGTTGCGCAGGGTCAAGAAGGAGATATCCGATCTCAAGAAGAGACTCGAAGGGCTTCAACAGCGAAAGAATGAGCTTGAGGCATGACCAATCACCGAACAATTTGCCTCCAGCGGCCCAACAAGGCCCTATCGTTGCAGAGCTTACGCGACCGTTGCTGGTTTGCTGGTTCACAAGTTCCTGCTTGGGAACCCGGTCCGGAAGCTCCAGCTTCCCGGAATTCACCCCTCGTTGAGCTGTGTATGTACTCACGTTTTCTTTCTGATACTGTTCCTTTTGATTGCTGGAGTTATTGGCCCTCTTCAAGCGTTCGCACAAGACCGAAAGCCGGTATCAGGTTTGGGAGGAAGGCAGTCATCCGCAACTCATTGAATCGGATATAATGATCCGTCAGAAACTGGATTATGTCCACCAGAACCCGGTCACACGCGGCTATGTCGAACAGGCGGAGCATTGGCGGTATTCCAGTGCCCGAAATTACGCCGGGCAGGAAGGCTTGATCGAGGTGGAGCGGGTCTGGTGATGAAGACGTGAAGCGGGAGCTTCGCGGATCGGGTTCCCAAGCGAGAGCTTGGGAACCAGCGAAATGACCAAATATGAATTCACCTTGATTTTGTCAGGACCGCTTGGACTGACCGAAGAGATTGCCGATGAACTCTTTGAAGCCGGCTGCAACGACGGCACCCCTGGCACGTGTGAGGGTGTTTTTTCCATTGATTTTCATCGCGAGGCCAGCTCCTTGGAAGAGGCTATTCGATCGGCGATTGCCAATGTCAAATCGGCAGGCTACGAGGTGAAGCGGGTCGAGATGGAAGCCGAGGCGGTGGCTCACCATGCCTAACGGAGCGCGCGTAGGTCGGAGCCGTCTTTTCGGGTTCCGACGCATGGGTGACGGGTGAATACATACAACCACATGGCTTTGCGCGATCCATCGGTGCCATCGGGTGTTTGGAAGCTGTTTTGTCGGAACCCGATGAAGCCGGTTCCGACCTACGGTGCTCTGAAAGGCTCGTTTCAATCCCTTGTTCAAGAAGCCCGGTATCGGACGCGGCGCTTTATAAGGGGAATGCTTCAGGAACAGGCGGGTAGCGTGGTGAGGGATGGCGGTGGGTTGAGCATTTCACCATAGGAGTTCGTGACCGTGGCGATGGATGGGACCGCACTGTGGCTATGCATCCATCTCCCGGCGCTGGCGCTGGAGGTATTCGAGCGGGGGGGTGAAGACGGAGCTACCCCGGCCATGGCGGTGGGGGGGGCGGGACCCCGGGCGGAGGTCCTGGTCTGCAACCAGGCGGCTCGCGGGCACGGGATCGGGCCGGGGATGGCGGCCGGCGACGCCCGGGCGCGGGTGGCACCCGAGGGGGGATTGCGGGTCTTCCAGCGCGATGAGCGCGCCGAGGGACAGGCGCTCTTGGGGATCGCCGCCTGGGCCATGCAGTTCACCCCCGAGATCAGCCTGGCTCCCCCGAATAACGTCCTCCTGGAGGTCCAGGGGAGCCTCTGGCTCTTCGGGGGCGCGGAGGCGCTCGTGCGGCGGGTCCGGGAGGGGATGGGCAAGTTGGGGTTCCGCCCTGTCCTGGGCCTCGGCCCCACACCGCTCATGGCCACCTTTCTCGCCCGTGGCGGCGGGGCGGCGCCGATCATCGCCACCGAGGATACCGGGCACCCACGAGGGGTGCCCCTACACGCCCTGCCCCTGGAGGTCCTCGGGCTTTCCGGGCGCGAGCTCGGGCCCCTAGAGGGCCTGGGGATCGCGACCGTGGGAGGGCTCTTGCGGCTCCCGCGTGCCGGGCTCGCCCGCCGGCTCGGCCCGGCGCTCGTCTCGCTCCTGGATCGGACGCTCGGCCGGGCACCGGACCCCCGGCCCCGGTTCGAGCCGCCCGCCCGCTTCGAGAGCCGTCTCGATCTTCCCGACGAGGTCCATACGCTCGAGGCCTTGCTGTTCGCGGCGCGGCGGATGCTGTTCGAGCTTCATGGGTTTCTGGCCGCGCGGCGTGCAGGGGTGCGGCGTTTGACGTGGCGGCTTGCGCACGCGTACGGCCAAGACACCTCGATCCACCATACCTCGATCCACCCCACCGCCATCCACCCTACCATAATCGAGATGGGTCTCTTGGCCCCGAGCCGCAACCCGGAGCATCTGCTCGCGCTCTTCCGGGAACGCCTGAATGGCCTGTCGCTACGCGCCCCGGTGCGGGCGCTCCTCATGAGGACGGAGGCCATAGCCCCCCTCGCCGAGACCCCCTTGGGGCTGTGGCCCCTGGATCGAGGACCGCGGGGACCGGAGGAGGGTCCCGTGCGGCTCATCGAGCGCCTGCGCGCCCGCCTTGGGGAGTCCGCCGTGGCGGGTCTCAGCGCAATCGCCGACCATCGCCCCGAGCGGGCTTGGCATCCTTGCCCGCCGGCGGGTCCTATCGCCACTCCCCCCGTGGGTGGCTCGGCCCGGGATCCGAACAGGGTTTTGCCGCTGTGGTTGCTGAAGGAGCCCCGGCCGCTCTCGCACCGGGATGGACGGCCTTATCTCTGCGGACCGCTAGAGGCGGAATCGGGGCCCGAGCGCATCGAGTCCGGCTGGTGGGATGGCCAAGATATCGCGCGGGACTATTTCATCGCCCGTGACCCCCATGGGGCGCGTTTTTGGATCTATCGCGACCTCGGGGATGCCTCCGCCTGGTATCTACACGGGGTCTTCGACTGAACGTGTGTGAACAATCCGCCGCGCTTCGCGACGATCTTTGAATCTCTTGCAGCGTCGCGGATTTGCCGAAGCCGAGGATGTGTTCGTAGGGGCGACCCTTGTGGTCGCCCTTGGGCAGGCACAAGGCCTGCCCCTACAACGAATCTTTTCACCAACTCCGATCCCGGCCCCGTTTACCCTCCGCCGTTATGCACTAACTTTCATGATTCGATGACGCAGCGCCCTTGATTATGAAAGACACTACGAGGGTGTGCCGTCGCTCTAGGGCTGAGATCGCGAAAGTTTTTGATGGCATCCGACCGCGAAACTAACTCGAC
>JBOIDR010000033.1:0-36379 GCA_050740695.1 Gammaproteobacteria bacterium
ACGCCTTTGTCCTGGCGCGCCAATCCCGATGAGGAAACCACCGACTGGAGAGCCGTGCGCGGGAGAACCGCCCACACGGTTCGGAGGGAGGGGAGGGCTGAGTGGCCCTTCCCTACCCCTATCGCCCCGTTGCGGGGGAGGTTGGCTACTGGCGGAGACACTTCGCACTCCGGCATGCCGCTGGGGATTCCCGGCGGAAAGCGCCTTGACCTTTGGCGTGAGCTGGGGTGACTGCGACGGACTCTTAACAACAGAAGAGAACGGTCTGCCCTCAAACCAACAGGGACTGCTCCTGCAGGCAGAAACCCTTCGACCGCGATCGGCACACTTAGGAGACTGCGAGATCGAGATTCATCATGATATTGATGGACCAATCCAAGGATTTGGGAAGCGTTTGTGGCTGCATGTGTCTGAACGTCACGCATTGACTCAAACTCTGCTGACCGATAAGAACAGCCAGATTACCGCGATCGTCTACCGCGACCGTTACCTCTTTACGCCCTTATCGGTGGCATTGCTCGCCACGTTGATCGCCAGCCTGCGGGATGTGGTCGGGGACGAGCGTTGGGATTCCACGGGATGTCGTGTCATCACTACTAATCGCCGAAGTGGTAGTCCGAACAACGTTAGAAACATGGTGTGGTCCGATTGGCTGGACACGACGATCCGCGATCAGGTACTCGTTGCGACATTCAGCTATCTCGGAATCGATGCTCTGGTCAGTCCATCCACTAGTGCTCAAACCGGCCACAGCCGCTCCGTCGAGGTCGACTGGTCCTGCGGCAAAAAACTCGCCTTAAGGCTCGATCAAGGGGTCTCATACTGGCGAGCCGCTCAAAGGAGCCGTACCGGGAACTACTTCAACTTGAACGAGCGCGACCTTAACTTGCAGGGTAGGCGATTGGCGGAGCTTTCCACGCGCGTCGAGGGTGCCGAGTTGCCGACGCAACTATTCGTCAAAGTCAGGTAAGTGAGTGCCGGACCCGGGTCGGCGTATGGAGAGCGTACCGTCAGTTCAACCGGTATTCGTGCGCCTGGCTCGGCCCTGCGAGAGGCTGGTGAGGCCCGGGGATAGCGAGTACGGATGCCGAGGAATTCCCGCATCGCCGACACATTCACCGACAGTGTCGCTCGCCTGAGGCGACGACCAAGAGTCTGTCAGGAACAGCGCCCTAGCAGGACTTTGTGGTCGCGGCCGTGGCCGCGGCGGTGCCCCAGCACCGCATCATCTTCCGCCATATGGTGCCATACGCCATGGCGCCGGTCCTGATCTCGGCGACCATCGATGTGGCCGGCGCCATCCTGACCGAGTCGGCGCTCAGCTTCCTCGGTTTCGGCGTGCAGCCAACTTTTGCGACCTGGGGCAACATCCTGGCCGACCGGAAAAGACTTATCTTCCGACGCCCTCTGGCTGGGATCGCGGACCTGGGCCGCGATCCCAGCGATCTCGGCCTCCGAATAGGGAAACGGTTGTGTTCGTGCAGGGCGCACAGCGAAGAATCATAGCCGCGCGGGAGGCTCCGGTCTTCGCGGACAGATCACCCTGATGGCCGGGCGCGTCGAGTCCCTGTGGCTCGGCGGCACGACGACATGACAACTTCGATTACGGTGGGGTGCGGCCCTTTCCAAACGGCGTTCTACAAGAGCCACGCTACCCGACTGCGCGTGGGATCTCATGCCCTAGATCTCTCGATAGAGCAGTAGCGTCAACCCGATGAGCGTGAACGCCACCGGCCACACCCAGGCGGGGATGCGCCGGTCCTCTTCGGGGAGGCGCAGCTCCAGCCAGCGGCCCCAACCCATGAGGACGGCGAAGACCCCGAGCGGCGCGTGCGAGACCTCGGCGAGAAACTCCGATTTCAGGTTGAACATGGCGTGCGAATGGGTGAGGATGAGCGCGCCGCCGGCCGCGCACAGGAGCGGAAAGACCAGTCGCCATCGCGGGTTTTGCAAGCGGCCCGTGCGGACCTGCCATTCGAAGAGCGCGAGGGCCACCACCACGCCGACCGCCAGGCGGTGCTGGAGGACATCGGGGAGGGCCATGCTCTCCCAGAACCCGGCCGGGCCCAGCGGCCAGGCACGCGGATCGTTACGGATGAAGAGGAATGCGGCGAGCCCGAGGAAGATGAGCGGCCAGTGCCGCGCCCAACGGGCCGCCCCCCGCCGCTCCATGAGGGCACAAAGGCCCATGGCGAACACGAATATCCCTGCCATGTGGTGGTTGAATTCCGACCAGGCGTATTCCGCGGGCTGGCGCTCTGCGAGCGTGTCGTCGATGCGCCCGGCGCTGGCCAAGAGGTCTTGTACCGGCGGCGAGGCGAGGCGCGGCAGCTTGGGGACGAAGCGCGCCATGACCTCGGCCGGGCTCGCGCGATCGGCACCGATATCGATGGACGGCGGCAGTGAGGTCAAGGACGCGGCGGCCAACAGGATGGTGACGCCGAGCCCCACCTCGGCCTCCACCAGGGCCGGGATGCGCCGCGCCGGAACCGGGTCCGGCCACGATCGCCGCCAGCTTTTCACCAGCAGGAGGTTGATGGCGCCGAGCGTCAGGGTGGCTAGGAGCAGGACCACCTTGGTGAGCACCATGACCCCATACCCCGTGCCGATGAGCGCGTCGAGATCGCCGACGTAAACCCACGCGAGATATAGACCCGGCAAGACCAGCACAGCGACGCTCGCGATCGCGAGACCCGAAAAGCGTGCCAGCACCACCGGGCCGTAGCCGCCCGCATCGGCTTCCCGGCGCTGGAGCGGCCAGAAGGCCGCCAGGTGGATGAGCCCGCCTATCCACACGGCGGCACCGGCCACGTGCAGGACCGTGACGGCCATCAACACCTCGCGGTGCATGAGGCGGCTGACGCCATGGGCCAGCCATGCCGAGTTGACGAGTAAGGCTAGCACCAGCGCGACCGCCCCGGTCCACAGCGTCGCGGACCGTGGCCGAGGCATCAGGGTGCGCCCGAGCGCACCGAGGCACAGGGCCAGGGCGATGGTGATGAGCCCGGTGCGGGCGTAGTCCGTGTGCAGCAATGCCGCGAGCGGCCAGCGGCCGGTCTCATCGGCCAAGGTCCACGGGTGCAGGACGAACAGGACGAGCACTTGAGCACCGGCGAGCGTGAAGGCCGCGCCTGTGATGAGCCGCAGTGCACGCCGCACAAACCCGGCGAGGGGGACGGTCCACTCCTGGAAGGGTCTCAGGGCCCAGAGCACATAGGCGACGCCACCGACCGCGGTGGCGAAGGCGATGAGCGAGATCCCCCGCAGGAGGACATCCAAGAGTCCGGCGAGGGGGGTCACGGAGGCGCCGGGCCTAAATTCTTATCGTTATTGCCGACGTGAAAACGCAGGACGCCTTCGGTGACGTGGCCGTCGGGAGAAAAGGTCCGGTAGCGGAGCAGATAGGTGCCCGGGACGAGCGGCGGCACGCGCGCCTGGAGGCGCTCGGGGGCCTCCGGCGGGTCGAGCGGCGTCTCGATATCCCCGTCCGGACCTTCCAGTCTGACGCGGCAGAGAGCGTGCTCGATCTTTGTATTGAAGCGAAGTAGGATGCGGGGCGGGGACGTTTCCAGCCGGGCATCGTGTACCGGCACCGACTCGACCACGATGGCGTGCGCGCAAACCGCCGACGGCAGCATGAGCGCAAAAAATCCCCCAATAATTAGGTATGCCCATCGCGGCCGGGCGCGAACCGGAGCAGTGGGGCTCATCGCATGAATAGATCTGGGAAGCGATCCGGGAGAAGGCACATTTTTTTTTCGGGGGGTGGCGCAAAGAGGCGGATTATACGGGAACCCCTTGCGACAGCGCTCGCCCGGGCATATATAAAGAACTTGGGGGGCGGCCATTGAGCGGATCGAACGCCGCGGTCGCGACAAGACCCTGGGACGCGCGTCTGGCCCTGTGGCTCGTCCGGCCTTTGCAGGGGACGCGCGTCTGGCCCAACCATCTCACCACCGCGCGGCTCGCCGTCGGCCTCGCCGCGCTCGCATGCCTCGCGAGCGGGTGGCCGAACCTCGGTGCCTGGCTGTTCGTGCTCTCCAACCTCCTCGATCACGGCGATGGTGAGCTGGCGCGTCTGACCGGGCGTACCAGCCGTGCGGGCCACTTGTACGATCTGGCCACCGATGCCCTCATCCACGTGCTCTTGTTTCTCGCCATCGGATTCGGCCTCTGGTCCTCGGGGGCCGCCGGCTGGGGCCTGCCGGCCGGGATCGTCGCCGCCCTCGCCGTGACCACGATCTTTTACCTGCGCCATCGGATGGAAGAGGCCCACGGCAAGGCCGCCACCGCCCAGAGGTCGTGGTTCGGCTTCGAGGCCGAGGATGTCCTGTATTTACTGCCGCTCGTCACGGCCCTCGAGGGCCTCCTCCCGTTCCTGATCGCGGCGGCCATCGGCGCGCCCATCGCGGCCGTCCTCGTCGCCCGCCAATTCATTCAGCAATCTAAAGGGCAGGTTCTGGGTGCGGCTCGATGACCACCTTGGTGACCGGCGCCACGGGCTTCGTGGGCTCGGCGGTGGCGCGCCGCCTGCTCGCGAGGGGACACCGGATCCGCGTCCTGGCGCGGCCGGAGAGCGATCGCCGCAATCTCGAAGGATTGGATGCAGAGGTCGCGCTCGGTGATCTAACCGACAGGGCTTCGCTAGAGGCGGCGCTCGAGGGCTGCACCGCGCTCTTCCACGTCGCGGCCGATTATCGCCTGTGGACCCCCGATCCAAGGCCCCTGTATGCCGCCAACGTCGATGGGACGCGCGAGCTGATGCGCGCGGCCCTGGCGGCGCGGATCGATCGGATCGTCTATACCAGCAGCGTCGCGACGCTCGGGCTCAATGCCGACGGGAGCTCCGCGGACGAGGACACGCCGGTCGGCCTGGCCGATATGATCGGTCCCTACAAGCGCTCCAAGTTCCTGGCCGAAGAGGTGGTTCGCGGCCTGTGCGCGGAGCACGGACTGCCGACCGTGATCGTCAATCCCTCGACGCCGGTGGGCCCGCGTGATGTCAAGCCCACGCCCACCGGCCGCATGGTCCGCGACGCCGCGGCGGGGCGCATGCCGGCCTATGTCGATACCGGCTTGAACCTGGTCCATGTCGATGACGTGGCAGAGGGCCATATGCTCGCCTTCGAGCGCGGCGAGCCGGGCCGGCGTTATATCCTCGGCGGCCACAATCTAAGCTTGCGGGAGATCCTCGCGACCATCGCCAAGCTCTGCGGCGGCCGGCCGCCGCGGCTGCGGCTGCCGCATGCCCTGATCCTGCCCATCGGCTACATCGCCGAGGGCCTGGCGCGTCTCTTTCGCACCGGCGAGCCGCCGGTCACCATCGATCGTGCCCGCATGGCCCGAAAGCGCATGTTCTTCACCAGCACCCGCGCCGAGCGCGAGCTCGGCTATCGCTTCGGGCCGGTGGAACAGGCGCTCGCGGAGGCCATCGCGTGGTTCCGGGAGAACGGCTACCTGCGGTAGGCCGGGAACCCATCAAACGTCAGTGACCTAATCTAAGCAGAACGTTCGAACGAACAGTAAGTGTCCGCGAGACCGACTACGCAGAGAGGACAAAACCGCCAACGCCTGATTCCGGAGTTTCGTGATTGCGAGCGGCTATCTTTGCTCAACCCAATCCTCAACGTCGTAATCGTAAATCCAGAATTGGCTCGGAGTTGGCGCACCAAGGCTTTCGATCCTGAGCAATCGCCTATTCACAATGTACGGTACTGCCAGTTGTTTCGCTGCTTCCAGGGTACTTACACCGTGGGTGAGTTTCTCGTCGATATAGACCATGTACCTCATTGCGATCTCCAAATCTACCGCGCTATGCTGCTCGTGGCATAAAAACCGCGAGTGTACATTTACGCATCCACCTGCAACGTAACAGCTAGTTCATTAGTGGGCGTCCACCAAGCCAATGCGGCTCTTCTACGTCGACGAAAGCGGCACCGGACTCAAGGACCGCAAATCTCCCTTCTTCGTCCTCGCGGCCTTTGGGTTGCCGGCCGAGGCAGCCGCCTCGCTGGACTCTTCCCTGGTGGCGCTGAAGCGCCGCATGGTTGTCCTGGGCACCGTCCGAGGACTTCGAGATCAAAGGCCGCGATCTGCGCCGGGGCGAGAAGCTCCTCAAAGGGGTGGCGTGGGAGGACCGCGTCCAGATGATGGCATCCGTCGCCGAGTTCATCGCGAGTCTGCCGTGCCGGGTCACCGTCATACGGGCGGACAAGCGGGATCTCCCCGAATCTGTGGAAACGGAAGACCACCTCTACGGATTGGCCCTCTGGCGGCTGCTCGATGAAATCGAACGAGAACTCGAGGAGTTCGGAAGCTTGGGCATGCTGATGATCGATGCCCGTTCTGACCTGCACACGAGCGTCCAGGATCGCCGAGTGGTCGACGCATTCCGCCAATGGCGCGCTGGACGCCCGGCTGTACGTCTGCCAGAGCTACCGTGGTTCGACTTCTCGGCATTCTACGGCGGGCTGCAGCTTGCCGACTTCGTTGCCTACCTGTGCGATTGGGTCCATAACGACGAACCGTCGTCGGACACCTCGGCCGGGCGAGCCGACGATCTCCGGCGCATCTTCGAGACCCTCGCTCCCCGCGTCCGCGTGGTGCGCATACCATGAGACGCATAAGAAAAGACCCCACGACATTTCGGCCGTGGGGTCGCCAGGTTACCAGCAGGCGCTCGTCGTTTCAGGCGGGCTATGGATCCCCGTGCGGTCCGGGGCACCTATCGACAATAGTCTACGCGCTGCCGCGCGTACTGTCAATGGTATGCATCCCCGTGCGTGCCTTACCCCAGGGGGCGGGTTGCTTTACAGCGTTGAGTTTTCTATAGTGGATATTCATGGGTAGCAACACGTTGGGTACGCGGTCGAGATGGAGGGGTGAACAGCTGCGGCTGGGTTTCGCTCGGCTCATCCCCTGCCGAGTGATCGCGTTGCATGCTCGTAGCGTGGAGGGCACCGAATCATGGCACTCAATCAGATGATCTCCGCTAAGCTCGCCACCATCAAGGACAAACTCGACATCTTCCCGTTCGCCAATGATGCCGTGGTGCTCGGGGCGTTGATCGGATTGTCCTATATCGGTATCGCCCTCACACGCGTCTCCCCACAGGCGGGCCATTTCTATTGGATGATCATGATCCCGGTCTTCGGGGCCATCAGCCTCCTGGCGCAGTGGCAGGTCGTGCGGGCGGACTCAGGGAAATGGAGTCTGCTCCTGCGCAGGCAACTATTCCACTGGATCGCATTATGGGTGGCCGTGCACTTGACGTACAGGCTCCTGGATGTGGGTCTCCTGACCCACGAGTCGGTAGGTTTCGTCGTCTTCCTGCTCCTTGCGTTCGCGTTCTTTCTTCAAGGAGTCTACGTCGACTGGCGCTTCTACATCGTCGGTGGGTTCCTCGCCGTAAGCCTCGTGGTGGCTATGTATCTTACGACCTTTCTATGGATCATCCTTTTCCTGGCCATCGCGTTTGTGGCCGGTGGCGTGTGGTACAGCAGAGCGCAGAGGCGCGCGCCGGAGGCCTCTACCTGAGAGCGCTCAGGAAGGACGACCGGGTGTTTCTCGATCAGGGCCATGCCGATCGCTTAGACGGGTAGTCACGGTGGAACGCTTCAGCCTGATCACGGTTCTCAAATACCTGGGGGGGATCCTGCTCGCCCAGGCCGCTGCCGTCGCCATGGCGATTGCGGCATGGCAGTCGCGGCTTTTGGAGCATTGGGGTGTGTTCGCCGTGTTCGCATTGCTGATCGGCATATTCGCCGCGCTTTGGTTCGCGTCGATCGCCACGGGTACCAGGCACCACGCCGTCGCTCGCGTGAAGGACGATTTTGCCCGGGAGCGGGAAAAGATCCGGGTACAATCGGAAAAAGACAAGAGCAAGCTGATAGCAGAGACCCACCGCGAGACCCTCAAGACCATTCGCCGCGTGCAAGCCGGGGCGAGCTTCAAGGTCGGTCTGGCCTTCGCGACGCTGCTGGGCCTGGGTGGCATTCTGTTGGTGACGCAGTTCGTGACGGTCGGTTTACTGACCCTATCCACGGCCGGTGGCGCCTTGCTCGGCTATGTGGTGCGGGCTCGCCAGGAGTATCCAGGCCGTCAGCAGGCCACGGGTGAGCGAATGTTCCGCAGGTCTGGACGATCGGGCACCATCGACGATCAGGCGTTACCGCTGGCCCTGGAGGGTCCCGTCGAGAAGCACACTCCTACCGCGAGCACATGGAGGAGGAAACCCTGGACCGATGGGTAGGGCGTGGGCGCGCTGGGACCTGCTCGCCTCGTCCCAAGCTCCCCGTCACCGGCGGACCCAGATGAGGCTCGCCATGCGCCCCGTCACGCCGTCACGGCGGTGGGAGTAGAACCGATCGGGCTCTGCATGAGTGCAGTAGCCCCCACCATAGACCGCCCGCACGCCCAACGTACCGAGGCTCAAACGCGCCGCCCGGTAGAGGTCCAGGTGCCAGTGCCCGGGCCGTGACGGGGAAAAGGCCTCGGCGAGGCGTCCACTGGAAGCGGTGAAGGCGTCCCACACCGGTTCACCGACCTCGTAACGGGCCGCCCCGATCGCTGGACCCAGCCAGGCCAAGAGCCCGTCCGGGGGACGCTCCAGCGCCGCGATCCCCGCGGCGATCACGCCTTTTGCGATCCCGCGCCAGCCGCAGTGGAGCGCGGCGACCCGGGTCCCGGCGCGGTCGCATAGAAAGATCGGCAGGCAGTCGGCGCTCAGGACCGCACAGGCCACACCGGGGACCGAGGTCCACGCCCCGTCGGCCTCGGGATCGGCGCCGGCGTCGGCGGCATCGATCACCCGGGCGCCGTGTACCTGGTGGAGCCAGCGCGGCGATCGGGGTAATCCGAGGCGGGATACCAGCGCCCGGCGGTTGGCCAGCACGGCCTCGGGATCGTCACCGACGTGCAGGGCGAGATTGAAGCCACCATACGGTCCCGGAGTATGCCCGCCCCGGCATGTGGTCGTGAGGGCCCCTATGGTCTCCCGCGCCGGCCATTCGGGCAGGACGAACGCGCCCGAGGGACCGGCGGCGGTCACGCCGTTTTTTTCATCCGCGGGGCGGTGCATCGACCGGCCTCGCCCGCTGCTGCGCGTCTTCCGTCAAGAGCCCGATGAGCGCCTCCATGTCGGCCGGCAGCGGCACCGCGAACGATAGTGTCGCGCCCGTCGCCGGATGCTCCAGCGCCAGGCCGGCGGCGTGCAGGGCCTGTCGCGGGAATTCGCGGAGCGCCTGGATCAGGGCCGGAGCGGCCCCGCGCGGTAGGCGTACCCGATCGCCGTACACGGGATCGCCCACGAGCGGGTAGTGCACATGAGCCATGTGGACCCGGATCTGATGGGTACGCCCGGTCTCCAGGGTGATCCGCACCTGGGTGTGTAACCGAAAGCGCCGGATCACGCGATACTGGGTCAACGCCGGCTTGCCGCCCCGTTCCACGACCGCCATCCGTGTCCGGTGCACCGGATGCCGCCCGATAGCCGCCTCGACCGAGCCACCCGCGACCAGGGCACCGCTCACGATCCCCTGGTACTCGCGGGTGATCCGGCGGGCCCCGATCTGTGCGACCAGGCTCCGATAAGCCCGCGGGCTGCGGGCGATGACCAGCAAGCCGGAGGTGTCCTTGTCCAGACGGTGGACGATCCCCGCCCGGGGCAGATCGGCGAGGCCGGGGTCGAGGTAGAGCAGCGCATTCAGCATCGTCCCCTCGCGGTTCCCGGCCCCCGGATGCACGACCAGGCCGGCCGGCTTGTTCACGACCCGGATGTCGGGGTCTTCGTGGATGAGCTCGATGGGGATGGCCTCGGGGTGCTCGCGGCCAATGATAGATAAGGTGGCGGAGGGCGGTAGCGGCGTGAGATCGACCGCCTCCCCGCCGCTGACGACGTGGCGCGGCTCTACGCACCGCCCATCGATCTGCACCCGGCCCGCGAGGATCCAGGACTTGAGCGTGGTACGGGAGTACTCCGGGAACACCCGGGCCAGGGCCTGATCCGAGCGCAGTCCGGCCAAGGAGACGGGGATCACGGCGCGCATCGTGGGCGGTTGGCTCGGGGATGTGAAGAAGCTATGGGGCTTCACCCCTCGCTCGCGAACCTGAGCGAGAGATCGATGGCCCGCACGTGCTTGGTCAGCGCCCCGACCGAGATGTAATCGACGCCGGTCAGGGCCGCCTCCCGGAGCGTGGCGAGGTCATAGCCGCCGGAGGCCTCCAACCGGAGGCGGCCGGCGTTCTGCGCCACGGACTCGCGCAGATCGCCGAGCGAGAAGTTATCGAGCAGCGCGATGTCGGCACCGGCGGCGATCGCCTGCTCCAGCTCGGCCAGCGTCTCGACCTCGACCTCCATCGGCGTTTCGCGATACAGCGACCGCGCCGTCGCGACGGCGGCCCCGATCGAGCCCGCGGCCCTTATGTGGTTCTCCTTGATGAGGATGCCGTCGTAGAGCCCGAGCCGATGGTTGTGCCCTCCGCCACAGCGTACCGCGTATTTCTGCGCCGCGCGCAGGCCCGGGAGGGTCTTGCGCGTGTCGAGGAGCTTTGTGCCAGTGCCTTCCAGTGCACGGGCGTGACGGCGCGTAGTGGTCGCCGTGCCCGAGAGCGTTTGCAGGAAGTTCAGGGCCGTGCGCTCGCCGCTCAAGAGGGCTCGCGCCGATCCGGACAGGCGGCACAGCGCCTGTCCGGCCTCGATCTCGTCCCCGTCCCGGGCCCGCCATTCGATGCGCACGCCGGGGTCGAGGGTTTGGAAGACGTGGTCGAACCAGGGCTTACCGCACAAGACGGCCGGCTCCCGAGAGACCACGTGGGCCACGGAGCACAGAGACTCCGGCACCAGGGCCGCGGTTAGATCGCCGCCGCCCACGTCCTCGTGCAGGGCCCGGCGGACCACGTCGTCTATCGTCTCGTCCATGCACGCCTCCACGGGGGGATGGTAGCGGCTCGTGCGGCGCTCGCAAAGCGCCCGGCTGGCCAAGGACCGTTTGAAATAGATGCCAACGGACCGCGTGCCGCACCCCCGTGCTATTCCCTCGAAAAATGACCCAGCAGCATGATCTTCCCGAGCACCGAGGCCTTCTCGTAATAGCGCACGTCGGCGGTGACCACCATGGCGTCCTCCTCGAAGGCCACGGCATGGTAGAGGGTATCGAACAGGTGATGGCCAAGCTGCCGCGATAGCTGCATCGCCCGGCCGTAGACCCCGAGAGAACCGGCGTGGGTGCCGCATGCGAAGATGCGCGCGACATCCGCGAGATCGTCGAGGGCAGTTGCCGGTCGTTCGCGGACCAACACGGCAGCGACTTCCGCCAGCGCGTGCGGCGGTTGGATCAGTCTGATCTGATCGGCCTCGATCGCGCGCAACAACGCGGCGGTTTGAGGCAAGTCGGCTTCCGCGGGGGTTCGAAGAAACCATTTGAGTGTGACGCTAGCGTCGAGAGTGACGCGCACTCAGGGCCGCCCGTCTTCACGAGCGTCGTCGATCTCGGCCTGGCTGACGACTGGGCGCTCGTCCAGCCGGGAGAGGATGCGCCCGATGGCTTCGTCGGATCTAGCCTTGCGTTCGGCGCGCTCGACTGCTTCCCGCAACAAGGCCGTCACGATGGCGCTCTTGTTGGCGCCGGCAAAGGTGCGATTGAAGCGTTCCTTGACGTCATCGGGAACGCTGAAGTTCATGGTTGCCATGGTTGTGTCCGGCTGTTGAAAGTTTCAACAACTATGCGCTGGGGATTTCCTCCCGTCAAGATATAATCACGCGCTACGTGCTGCGGTTCCTCTTCCATGCGCATCGTGCCCAGTCCCTTTACCAATCGAACGACGATCACCGCACCGGAAGACTTCGTCGGGCGCGAGGAAGAGCTCGCCGCGATCCTGGGGCGCTTGCGCACCCTGCAAAGCTCGTCGATCGTCGGCGAGCGGCGCATCGGTAAGTCGTCGTTGCTCTATCAGCTGGCGCAGACGGGTCGTGAAAAGCTAGGGGATGCAAGCTATCGCTTCTGCTACCTCGACCTGCAAGACGCACGCTATCACACCGCCAACGGATTCTTCCGCACCACCTTGAGCAAGCTGGAGGTGGCGCCCGATGCGATCTCGGAGACTAACACCCGCAACCGCAATCTGCTCGCCTTCACCGATGCCCTGGAATCCTTCGCGCAGTCCGGGCAGCGGCTGGTCCTTTGTCTCGATGAGTTCGAGATGAGCTTCAAGCACCCCGATGAATTCGATGAGGACTCCCTCGATCACCTGCGCGCCCAGCTTAACCAACGCCACTTTGCGTTCGTGACTGCCACGCAAAAGCCGTTGCAAGCCCTATGTTTCGAGGGCAAGCTCACCTCACCCTTCTACAACGTGTTCACGGTAACCGAGCTTGGGGAATTCAGCGAAGAGGAGGCCCAGCAATTCATCCGGACACATCAGGACCGGGTGGGGTTCGGCGACGCCGAGCTCGATTTCATCTGGCAGCATCTGGATCGCCACCCGCTCAGGCTCCAGATCCTCTGCGACTGGGTCTTGCAGAACCGGCAACGCCGGCTCGACGACAAGGCCCTGGCCGAGGCCGTCGCTCGCGAATACAAGAGCTTCTTCGTGGGCGGCCTAGATCCCAGGCAACTGCGAAGGGTCAGGCGCTTGATGAGTCTGAACAACGTCAAGCGGCTCGTGGAAGTGCTCAAGCAAGTCCTTGGCCTTTTCAAGGGTTCCGACAAGTGATGCGCGCGTACCTGAAAGACGCCCTGCACTGGATGCACCTGGCGTTGTTGAAGCCGCTCACGTTGGAACAGGAGGTACAAGGCTTCGGCTGGAAGCAAACCTTGCACGTCTATCTCAAGGTGATGTCTGTGTCGCTCCCCATCAGCCTCATCGTCCTGGCGATTGTAGGCGGCATGTGGGAGTGGGGCGGGCGGGGCTTTTACTGGTTTGAAGCCTTTTCATACCCGATAACATCTTGGCTGGGCGTCGGGCTGGTCTTGGGGTTGGTCCACGTGTCGGGGTTGGTCCGCGTGTTGGGCTTCGCGTTGGTCGTCTGCCCGTTCGTTGGGCTGGTCTGCGGTTTGGGCGTCGGGCTGAGCGGCAGGCTGAGCGGCGGGCCGTTCTTCGGGTTGCTCGTAGGGCTGACGGGCGGGTTGAGCGCCGTCGAGCCGCGCGGCATGCTGGGCGTCGGGTTGGGCGTCGGGCTTGGGATCGGGATGTTCGCCGGACTGCTGGTCGGCTTGGACCGTGGACTGACTGAAGCGCTGTATACCGTGCTTGTCTGCGCGGCTGCTTTTCTCTTGGTTTATGCGCGCCCCTTTTATCTTTTACCGCACCTGGTTCAATACCACCGTGCTATGAAGGGCGGCGATCCCTTCGGGCTTATCCGGCGCTCGCCGCTCTACTGGGACGAGGTGATCGCCCTGCCCCTGCCCTTCCTCACCGACTGGCTCGTGAGGCTCGCGCACCAGGACCGCGAGCGGGGTATCGCCGAGATCTTATTCGTGGCCGAGAAACGGCCCTATCAGCGCCGGGCCGCGCAGAGGGCCTTGCTGATCCTGGCGACCGAGGAGCTGGGGCAGGTCCGGGACCTCGCGTCCATGGCACGGGCGGAGAACGTGATCAAGTTCATCCCCGCTGGCGCCGGTTACCTTCCCCGCGGGTGGGAGGAGGTTCGGCATCGCGTCACGGCCATCGCCACCCTGGCGCAGGATCATGAGACGCGGGTGACGCCTTCGGGCCAGTTGCGAGTGCTCGAAGATCTAGTAGGCGAGCTGGAGTCGTTTCGCGACGCGATGGCCTTGATCGAGCCGCCGCTAGGCCCCGCCTTGTCGCCCATCGCCTCGCGCTGGCTGGCCCTCGCCAAGGCGGCCGAGGGAGAGCGCCGCGCGAAGCTAGAGTTCACGCCCATCGTCAATCCCTTCGTGGTGGGCAATCCGCTCCTTCCGCGCGATCACGAGATCTTCAAAGGGCGGCGCGACATCGTGGCAGCCATCGAGGAGAACATCATCAACACCGGCCGGCGGCCCACGCTCTTGCTCTATGGCCGCCGCCGCACGGGCAAGAGCTCGACCTTGCTGAATCTGCCGCGCCTTTTGAGCAGCCGCTTCGTGCCGGTCTACATCGACTGCCAAAACGCCAAATGGCGTGACGGCGACGGGCCCTTCTGCTATCACCTGGCCAAAACCGTGTACCAAGAGCTATTTCAGCGCCGGTTGCTCGATGGTGTGAAAGACGCGCGACTAGAAGAGTTCGAGCGCTACCCTTTCACCCGGCTCGATGCCTACCTCGACACCGTCGAAGACAACTGCCGCAAGAGCAGCAAGCAGGTGCTCCTCAGCTTCGACGAGTACGAGCGGCTGGAAGAAGGGATCCGGAGCGAGAAGATCAGCCTGGAGGTCTTCAATCAGCTCCGTAACCTCGTGCAGCACCGCGAGCAGTTGGTCGTGCTCATCTCCGGCAGCCACCGCTTCGAGGAGTTGCGGGGCGTCAACTGGTCGGATTATCTCATCAACGCCAAGACGCTCGAGCTGAGCTTCCTGGCCCGCGAGGACGCGCTGGAGCTGATCACGCGGCCGGTCCCCGACTTCAAGCTCGGCTATGCGCCGGGCGTCGCCGGAAGTATCCTCGGCCTGACCCACGGTCAGCCCTTTCTCTTGCAGGCCCTCGCCTCGGATCTCGTGAACCATCTCAACGCGGAGAAGCGGCTCGTGGCCGAACCGGGAGATCTCGAGGTCGCGGCGCAGAAGGTATTGGTCACGGCACAGGCGTATTTCTTCAACACCTGGAAAGACGACTGCTCCGAGGAAGAGCGGGAGGTCTTGCGGGTAATGGCCGATCCCGCGGCAGAAGCAAAGGTCAGCGTCCACTACGCGGCGGCGTTACAGCAACTCGCCCGCAAGGAGATCGTGCAGCGGCTCGACGCTGGTCATGCCTACACGGTGGAGCTGTTCCGACGCTGGGTCATGAAAGAGCAAGCGATCGGCGCCTCGCAGGTGATGCCGCGGGAGGCCGCCGGCTAAGCATCCGGCTCCAAGTCGCCCGGCGGCCCACGCCACGGCGTCCTGCGTCAGGCCCCCGCTCCTGGTGTAGAATCCCCAAGATTCATCGCCCTGCCGCACCCCATGTCACAGCTCTCACGAGAACAAGTCGAGTCGGCCCTGCGTGGCTATTCGGATCCCTACCTGGGCCAGGACCTGGTCTCGGCCAAGGCGGTCAAGGCCATCGCCATCGAGGGGGAACGGGTCAGCGTCAGGGTCGAGATCGGCTACCCGATCCGGGGCATCGAATCGGCACTCTCTCTGGCCTTGAAAGAAGCCGTCGCGAGCGCGACCGGCGCACGGGACGTCACCGTCGGCATCACCCAGAAGATCGTGGCGCACGCGGTCCAGAAGGGCACGACCGCCCTGCCGAACGTCAAGAACATCATCGCCGTGGCCTCCGGCAAGGGCGGCGTGGGCAAGTCGACCGTGGCCGTGAACCTCGCCCTCGCCCTGCAGGCCAGCGGGGCGCAGGCGGCGATCCTCGACGCGGACATCTACGGCCCGAGCCAGCCGCGCATGCTGGGCGCCCAGGGTAAGCCCGAGACCCTCGACGGGAAATCCTTCGAGCCGCTCGTGAGCTACGGCGTCCAGGCGATCTCCATCGGCAACCTCATCGACGAGGAGACACCGATGATCTGGCGCGGACCCATGGTCACCTCGGCCCTGCAGCAGTTGCTGAACGACACGCGCTGGCGGGACGTGGATTACCTGGTCGTGGACCTCCCACCCGGCACCGGCGACATCCAGTTGACGCTCTGCCAGCGCATCCCGGTGAGCGGTGCGGTGATCGTGACCACCCCCCAGGACATCGCGCTGCTCGATGCCCGCAAGGCCCTCAAGATGTTCCAGAAGGTCGAGGTCCCGGTGCTCGGCGTGGTCGAGAACATGAGCGTGTATACCTGCGGGCATTGCGGGCACGAGGAGCACATCTTCGGGGAGGGCGGCGGGGCGGCCATGGCCAGGCAATATGGCATCGATCTCCTCGGCGCCCTGCCGCTCGAGACACGCATCCGCGAGGGCGTGGATCAGGGGCGACCGATCGTGGCCGTCGAGCCCGAATCGCGCGCCGCGGAACTATACCGGGAGATCGCGCGCAAGCTCGCGGGCAAGCTCGCGGTCCGGGCACGGGACTATTCGGGGCGCTTTCCCAAAATCGTCGTCGAAAATACCTAGAGTGTCCATCAAGTCGGACCGCTGGATCCGGCGCATGGCGGAGGTGCACGGCATGATCGAGCCCTTCGAGCCGACCCAGATCCGGCGCGACGGGGCGCTACCGCTCATCAGCTACGGCACCTCTAGCTATGGCTACGATATCCGCTGCGCCGACGACTTCAAGGTCTTCACCAACATCAACTCGGTGATCGTGGACCCCAAGCAGTTCGATCAGCAGAGCTTCGTGGATGTCAAGGCCCCGGTCTGCATCATCCCGCCCAACTCCTTCGCGCTGGCCCGCACCGTGGAATATTTTCGCATCCCGCGTAATGTGCTGACCCTGTGCCTCGGCAAGAGCACCTATGCGCGCTGCGGGATCATCGTCAATGTGACGCCGCTCGAGCCCGAATGGGAGGGACATGTGACCCTGGAGTTTTCCAACACCACCCCTCTGCCCGCCAAGATCTACGCCAACGAGGGCGTGGCGCAGGTGATCTTCATCGAGTCCGACGACCCCTGCGAGGTCTCCTACAAGGACCGCGGTGGAAAATACCAGGGGCAGCGGGGCGTCACGCCACCCAAGATCTGAAAAGCATGCAGGCCCTGTACATCTGTGGGTCGCTGAACCAGACCAAGATGATGTACGCGGTCGCGCGCCAACTGCCCGAGTTTCGCGCCTTTTTCACCCCCTATTACTGCGACGGTTATCTCAAGCCCATCCACCGCATAGGCATCCTGGACTGGACGGTGATGGGCGGAAGGTTCCTGCGCCAGACGCTCGGGTTCCTGAACGAGCGGGGTGTCTGCATCGACTACGAGGGCCGCCGGGGGCCTTATGATCTGGTCGTCACCTGCAGCGACCTCATCGTCCCGAAAAACGTGTGCCGTTCCAAGCTCGTGCTAGTGCAGGAAGGGATGACCGATCCCGAATCGATCCTGTATCACCTGGTCAAGATATTGCCCTTGCCGCGCTGGCTGGCCTCCACCGCGACCACCGGGCTCTCCGATGCCTACGATCTCTTTTGCGTGGCCTCGGAGGGTTACCGCGACCTGTTCGTGAAAAAAGGGGTGCGCCGGGAAAAGACGCGCGTCACCGGGATCCCGAATTTCGACGATTGCCGGAGTTTCGTGGACAACGATTTCCCGCACCGGGACTACGTCCTGGCCGCGACCTCGGACCGGCGCGAGGTGTACCGCTACGAGAACCGCCGCCGCTTCATCGACAAGGTCAACCGCCTCGCCCGGGGCCGCCCGATCGTCTTCAAGTTCCACCCCAACGAGGACCACGAGCGGGCCCGCCGCGAGGTCGAGCGCTATTCGCCCGGGGCCCTGATGTTCAAGGACGGCAATACCGACCACATGATCGCGAACTGCACGACCTTGGTGACGCGCTTCTCCTCGGTCGTGTTCGTCGCGCTCGCGCTCGGCAAGGAGGTGCACGCCGAGGTGCCGACCGAGGAGCTCAAACGTCTCCTGCCCCTCCAGAACGGCGGGCGCTCCGCTGCCAACATCGCGGCAGAGTGCCTGAGCCTGTTCGCGTGACCCGTCATCGCGTCTAGACGACGCCCCCTGACCTGGCCCTCTCCCGGAGGGCCCAGACGGCGAGGGGATCTAAGGCGGCGATGGATGGCCATGCCCGGTAGAGGGGCCGGGCGTTGCCTGAGGACTTGTGAACGAATCGGCGTGATCGATCTCCATCTTCCCTCCGGTGATGCGCGTCTTGGCACCCGCGCTCAGGTGGCTCCTGAGGTAGTATAAACCCCTTCTCCCCGGACGACGGCTTCCGCAGCACCCCATTCCTTTTGCGTTGTGTACGCCGCGAGCACGGCCGTGAATACGACGATGAGGAGCGGGGAAGGCTATTTCATCGCTTAAGTTCCCTCGCTACCTGGATGTCATACCCAGGCAAAATCGCTCGATGTACTCATGCGGCGTATCCGTGAAGCAATCGAGCGCGGCGAGTAGCGGGGCATTCCGCGACTCATTCACGGGTCCGCTTTACCTGTGTGTGGCCTACACTAAACAACCACCGGCTAAAAGCCGGTGGGTTTGAGTTACGGACTGAAAGTCCGGATACGCGTCGACTGAACGACGCGTCTACGGCTCCACCTCTCCCTTCAGGATTTGGTAGCGATACTTCGTTACCCAGACAAAGTGGCATTCAATCTTGACTACCGTATGGCTGCCGTCCATCGGATCCCCTTCTTCAATCAGACTATGCTACCATGCCCGCTCATGGCTGCAGATGAAATCTGCCCGCCTGAAAGGCGGGGGTTTGAACCCTTCATATTGAAATCAAGCGTTGCTTATTTCAATGACCATTCCCGCCTCGCGCAGTCGTTCCACAAGCACCTCACCGAGCCCGGTGGCCGGCGTCAGGACGCCGCCGCGCCCATACCCGCCAGGGAGGGCATCGGTGTTCGATATGAGGCTCAACGCCGACTCGCACAGGCATTTCACCGTGACCCGGTTCCCTGGATCGCCTCGATCACAGATAAGAGCACTCACTCTGCGGCCACCATCACTGAGCCCTAGGAGCTGACAGCGGAACCAGCCGTTTGCCATGGTGTTCTCAGAAGGGCCGCTACCGGGTACAGGCAGCAAGGGTTTTAGCAACCGACGGATAGAAGGTCGCCACATCGCGCTCTCGAACAGGGCTACGCCAGCCGTCGCGGCGGCGGCTTTGATCCGCGCGAACGGAGGGTTAAACCTCTGATATTCTTGGTAGACGAATTCCGAGCCATACGGCTCGCCGCATTGAGCGTAAAGCGCGGCGCTACGGCGTACGACCCGCGTGTTTATCGGTCCCATCAAGAACGGCGCGACCCACGTTCCGATGTCGGCATCGTAGCGCGGCCGCGTCGGGTCTTGACTGCGTTCGATCTCGAATTCGGTACGAGCGCCTTCGGGGTTGAGGAGGAAGGGGTGGCTTAGCTCTCCCGGCCGGGTAGACTCGTGGGTGTTGAAACTCGATGCGACGGTGCCGCCGTTGAAGCCACCGTAAAGCTCGAAAAACGCCTTCGCCTCTTTGCACTGCACGCCTAGCTGTCTTCGCATATGGCGAACCAGGAGGTAAGTACCGAGGTCGGAAGGTACCGAATCGAATCCACAAAAAGGAATAATGCGCGTACCCTCGAGCGCCGCTCGCTGATGGTAGCGGTCGATGAGCTCCCGTACCCAGCCCGTCTCGCCGGAAATGTCGACATAATGGGTCTTGAAGCGCACGCAGGCGTCGACGACGGGACTGCCATAGAGCGCGAAAGGCCCGGCCGTGCTCAGCATCACTCGGGTCCGGGACACGATAGCATCGACTGCCGCTTGGTCGCCGCTCTCGGCGACCAATACCGGTACCGTACTCGCAGGGGCTCCGATCTGCGCCCTCATAGCCTCTAGTTTCTCTCGATTGCGACCGGCGATGGCCCAACGCAGCTCTGGGGCATGCTGAGCGAAGTATTTGACCGCCTGTTTGCCGGTAAAGCCACTCGCTCCATAAAACACTAGGTCATAATCACGCTCGGCCATCGGACGCATCGTACCTTCCTAGTTGATATGACTGCCGCTGTCAAGCGTGTTCGGAATCGTATTCGTCGTTTTTTCGTCACGGAGGCCTCTCAGGCCATGGGAAGAGACGGAGCGGCGGCAGCGCTTGCACAGGCGCACCTGGGCCTTCCAGCCGATGTCCCGGATGGCTGGAGGCACCCCTTCGAGGCGGAGTCCGACGCCGCCCGTCGGGTTCAATCGCCGCTGTGCGACAATACGGCACCTCACCCCCTATACGCGAGGTGGCGTCTGTGCGGTTGGATCCCCGATGCGCCGGCCAAGGCTCGACCTTCCCGTTTTCTCTTCCGTTCCGCCATGGCGGGTGAGGCGGAGCGGCTGCTCGAGGTCGAGGAGGCGCTCCGCGCGTGCGAGGCGCGCTACGAGCTCGCCCTGCGCGAGATCGATGAAGGAATCATCAAGCTCAACGAAGCGCTGAGTCAGCAGGCGGCGACCGCCGAGGTGCTCAAGGCCATCAGTCGCCCGAATTTCGATCTGGACTCGGTGCTGCAAACCTTGATCGACAACGCCACGCGCCTGTGCAACGCCAAGCGCGGCGTCATGTTGCGACCGGATGCGGAGGGCACCTACCTGCCCGGTGTGGCGCGCGACTATGAGCCGGATTCTCCCTTGCTGGCCGAGGCGCGTCAAAGACCGGTTCGGATAGACCGTGGTACGGCGACCGGACGCGCGATCCTCGAGCGACACGTCGTCCACATTCATGATGTGCTCGCGGATCCCGAGTACACGCGCCAGGAGCTCGCGAGGATCGGCCAGTATCGGACCTCGCTCGCCGTGCCGATGCTGCGCGACGGGGAACCGATCGGCGTGATCTGGATGAACCGCGGCGCCGAGGTCGAGCCCTTCACCGACAAGCAGATAGAACTGGTGACGACGTTCGCCGACCAGGCGGTGATCGCCATCGAGAACGTGCGGCTTTTCAACCAAATCCAGGAAAAAAGCGCCCAGCTCGAGATAGCCAACCGGCACAAGTCGGAGTTCCTCGCCAACATGTCGCACGAGCTGCGCACGCCGCTGAACGCTATCATCGGTTTCTCCGAGGCGCTCGGCGAGCGCTACTTCGGCGATCTCAACGAGAAGCAGGACGAGTACGTCAAGGACATCCACTCCTCGGGTAGGCACCTGCTCTCGCTCATCAACGACATCCTCGATCTGTCCAAGATCGAGGCGGGACGAATGGATATCGATATCTCGGAGTTCGATGTCCCCGCGGCGTTGCAGAATGCGATGACCTTGGTACGCGAACGCGCGGAGCGCCACGGCATTGCGCTCCGGCTGGAGATCGCCCACGGCCTCGGCTCGATCCGCGCGGACGAGCGCAAGTTCAAGCAGATCATGCTAAACCTGATGTCGAACGCGGTAAAGTTCACGCCCGAGGGTGGCTCGGTGAGGGTGAGCGCGAGGCCGATCGGCACCCTGATCGAAGTATCGATCGCCGACACGGGCGTGGGCATCGCACCGGAAGACCATGCGGCCGTCTGGGAGGCGTTCACCCAGGTCGGGCGCGACAGCGGGCGCAAGGCCGCGGGCACCGGCCTCGGGCTCGCGCTCAGCAAGCGCTTCGTCGAGCTGCACGGAGGCGAGATCCGCCTCACGAGCGCTCCCGGCAAGGGCTCCACCTTCACTTTTACGCTTCCCGGGCACAGGCCCGCTTATGTATAGAGAATTCGGCGCATGAAGGTCGTCCTGATCGTCGAGGACAACGACAAGAATAGGAAGCTCGCGCGCGACGTGCTGCAGGCGAAGGGCTATGCGACGATCGAGGCCGTAAATGGCGAGGACGGCGTGCGGCTCGCCAGGGAGCGCCATCCCGACCTCGTGCTCATGGACATCCGGCTCCCGGGGATCAGCGGGATCGAGGCGCTCACGGCGCTACGAGCCGACCCGAAGACCTCGAGCATCCCGGTGATGGCGCTCACCGCCTCCGTCACTCCGATCGACTGTACCCGGATCAAGCAGGCCGGATTCGACGCCTTCCTCGCCAAGCCCATGGTCCTGCGCGAGTTCATCGATACCGTGAGAGGCCTCTTGGAAAGCGGCCGCAGATGAATGCGCCGGCGCGCATCCTGGTCGTCGACGACACGCCGGCCAACTTGAAGCTCCTCGCCGATCTGCTGGCGTTGCAGGGCTATGCGGTCTCCACGGCCTCGACCGGGGAGGAGGCGCTCGCGAGGGTGGCCGCCGACGACCCCGATCTGGTGCTGCTCGACATCATGATGCCCGGGATGTCGGGTTACGAGGTGTGCCTCACGATCCGCGATGATCCCGCCACCGCCCTCTTGCCTGTCGTGCTCTGCACGTGGCTTGACCCGAATCAGGAGCGGATCAAGGGTATCGAGGCGGGCGCGGACGATTTCCTGCCGAAACCGGTCAATCAGTCGGAGCTCTGCGCGCGGGTCAGATCGCTCCTGCGCGTGAAGTCGCTGCAGGACGAGGTGAAGCGCCAGGCGGAGCAGCTCGCGGAGTGGAACCGGCAGCTCGAGCGGCGGGTCGCCGAGCAGGTGGCGGAGATGGAGCGCCTGGCACGCTTGAAGCGCTTCGTCTCGCCGCGCGTTTGCGATCTGATCCTCGCCGGCGAAGTGGATGACCCGCTCAGGACCCACCGCCGCGAGGTCACGATCGTGTTCACCGATCTGCGCGGCTTCACGGCCTTCAGCGAGAGCGCCGAGCCCGAGGAGGTGATGGACGTGCTGCGCGAGTATCACGCCACGCTCGGGCGCATCGTCATGGCGCACGAGGGCACCATCGAGCACTTCACCGGCGACGGCGTCATGATCCTCTTCAACGATCCGCTACCGCTCGATGAGCCCGAGCTCTCTGCGATCCGCATGGCACTTGAAATGCGCGGCGCGGTAGCCGTGCTCGTCGCCGACTGGAAGAAGCGCGGCCACGATCTCGGCTTCGGCGTGGGGATCGCCAACGGCTACGCGACCTTAGGCGCGATCGGCTTCGAGGGCCGGCGCGATTACGGCGCGATCGGCCCGGTCACGAACCTTGCGGCGCGCCTGTGCGTCGAGGCCAACCCCGGCCAGATCCTGGTCCCGCAGCGCCTGTTCGGCAAGGTAGAGGAGCACGTCCAAGCCGAGCCCCTCGGCGAGCTTTCGCTAAAAGGGATACAGCGGCGGGTGAGCGCGTACAACATCGTCGCGCTCTGCGGCAGCGGTGGTTCGGGATCGGAGTAATAGCCCCTGAGGGGTGACGGGCTCCGCTTCGGGATCAATGCGCTTCCGGCTGCGACCAGAAGACCTCCGCCCTGTTGAGCATCGCTTCTGTAGCGGCTTACCTATAATTGGCGCATAAAGGCGACCAGGTCGCGTTTCTCCTCTGGAGTTAGCCTCAGCTGCATCACCAGGTTGAAGAACTCCACCGTATCCTCGAGGGTGAGAGCCCGGCCATCGTGCAAGTACGGCGGGCTGTCCTTGATCCCGCGTAAGGTGAAGGTCTTGATTGGTCCATCGCCGGGCTCCTCCTTGAGGAAGCGTTCGAGGTGCAGGTCGTGCATCTGGTGGTCGAGGTACGACGGCGGAGTATGGCAGCCGGCGCACTGGCCCTTGCCGAAAAAGATCCTCTCACCGCGCAGTTCGCTCTCGCTTGCTTTGGAGGCATCGAGCCGGCCGGTCATGGGGTCGAGCTTGGGCGCCGGGGGAAAGTCGAGCATGTTCTGCATCTGCGCCATGTGGCTGACGGCGATGCGGTCCAGAATGTTCATACCCTTCTTCATCGCATGGATGGGATCGCCGTTAAAGTAGGCGGTACGCTGCTCGAACTCGGTGAAGTCTTCGACCGAGCGCAGGCTGCGCTTGGAGCCGTGGATCTGCTGGTTGAACATCCCTCGCAGGCTCGTCGTGTCGAGGCGGAAGCGCCGCTCTTGAGGTCGGTCGTCCGGATTTAAGTGGAACTGTCCCGTGGTATGGCCGTTGACATGGCAGTCGAGACAGGTCACGCCCAGGCTCGGCTCGCGGCTCTTGCGGTCGTCGGTCGGATTGAACTCCTCTTGCGGGAAGGGGGTCACTAGCAGCCGCAGCCCGTCGAGTTGTACAGGGGTCAGAATATCCTTGAACAGACGGTAATAGTTATTGATGGAGATGACCTCGCCGCGCGAGACATCGCCGAGCTCCGGACGGTTCTGGAGAAAAATAGCCGGCGGGAACTCGGGCACGAAGGCCTCCGGCAGGTCGAACTCGACATCGAACCGCTCAAGCCGTGGAAACATATCGATCTGCATGTCGGGGAAGACCTGGCCCCCGTTCGAGTGCAGTGGATGTGGGAGCGAGGGATAGGGGAAGATCCCCCGCTTCTTTATCTCTTCGGGACTGAGCTCGGCGACCCGCTCCCAGCTCGTGCCTTCAGGCAGCCGAGCGGTAGGGCCCACCGCCAGGGGCTTACCGCGCGACATCTTCGCCTCGGGATCGAGCTTGGGATCGAGGTCATAGCGGCGCTCCAACAGTTCCCGCTGGGCCGCCATGACCTTGGCCTTGTTCGCGCTCTCCTTCTTCACGATCTCGCGGGGGTCCTGATTGGGCTTCTCCGCATTTAAGGGGTCCCGGTAAAAATCAAAACCCGAGATCCGTCCTTCCTTCGGCTGGTCCTCAAAGATAGGCGAGGAAGGCCGGGCCTTATGCGCATCGAACAGATCCGCGCGGTCATGCTCGGTCTTTTTCTGCTCGGGCCGCTCGATGGGAACCTCGCGCGAGGTTTGGGCCTCTACAACGGCATCGTGGGGTCGCTTCTCTCGAGCTTGTCTCTCTTCTTGCGCCCCCGAGACGCTCACGCCGAGGCTCATTACAAAAAGTCCTACTCCGGCGATACGTCTGAGTGGCACCGGCACGTCAGCAATGCTAGTGATGAGTTTCGCTACTTGCACCAGAGTACCTCAGCTAAATCATTGGTCATCGTCAGGCAATTCGCTTAGCTCACGAGGGGCATCTGACAACCCGCTGTCCCGACTTCCCGCCCTTGGCATACGTCAACATATAACAAGCCTCCTCTAACTGCCCGGGATCGTGTAATTAGACAGGCTTCCGGAGCGGGCAACGTTTGTACCACACCGGATGTAACGGCCTAACCCACTGATCATGAACGGGCAGGGCGCAAGCATGCCGGAAATCTATCCGGGGCTTCATCAGTAAGGACTACCGCTGGTGCGGGATAGTTTACAGATGGCGGGCGCGGTCGGCCTTGGGCGCACCGAGAACGGCGTGACCGTCAACTGGCGTCTCACCCCATCACGCCTCGGCGAAAACGCGCTCGCTCGTATCCGCGCGTTTCAATCTGACTGACCACCAGGTCCGCCTGCAGGCATCGTCGATCGCGGACTACCGCTCGTTTTACCCGCACGTTGCCAGCACTGTCGGTCCAAGATAGACTTAGCCTCCGGTGTCCGCAAAGAAAAGCGTTCGGTATGGCCATGCGACATGTCGCTTCGGATACTCCGAAAAGCCCGAATCGCATCGACGATGACGGCGTTCATCGATATCTTTGTCCGGCTGTTGGGCGTGGTGCTCGTGCTCGTAGGGATGTGGATAGGGATCAAGGTCGTCTTAGAAGCCTGGGACCTATATCGCGACCCGAGCCATATCGAGTACTTCGCAAAAGCCGTTGCATCCGGCTCGAATCTCGATCAATTGCTTGCGCAGTCCCCCAATACCTCGGGCGGGACGGGGTTAAGGGAACCAACGGCCGGGGGTGAGCCCCAGGCCTCTGAGGACCTCCGGCCGTCCTATTTCCTCGCGTGGGGAATTGCCCTGCTCTTATTGCTTTTGGTCGGCCGGCTGGCGATGACGACGGTCAAGACAGGCGCAGACCTCGCACTCCACGAGGTGGGCAGTCGAATGTTCGCGCGAACTCTCGCCAAAGAACTGCGCCAACCCGACGATTTGGTTGGCGCATCGGTTCAGGCGCGATCCGGCACGGCTTCCGAGAGGAGACGCTCCGCTTGAAGAGAGGGATACGGGCATCGGGTCCGGCCACCGCCTCTCTGATCGGGCCTATGCTCTTTCGGTGGGGCTCGCGGCGCGCGAGCGGGGACTGATCCACGATCCGGGGAGGTCGAGGTCCAGGATGACGGCAGCATAATTATCCACTCCCCTTGCGGTGAACCCATGGGGTGGAGCGCTCCTCTGCTGGTGTTTCTTAGCCCCGGCTAAGTCGGGTTAGCATAACGAAGGCGGGCCGGGTGCTGCTCCTTTCAATGCATCGGTCCATGGACGAGCGGCAACACACTGCATGCCTTCCTGGCCGCTAACTGCTTGCATCGATGCGCCGTCTCGTAGACGCTAGACGCGTGGGCGAGCGGCACATCACCCTCATCGGCGCGGGGCTTGCGGGCTCGCTCCTCGCCATCTATCTGGCGCGGCGCGGCCATCGCGTCACGGTGTACGAATGGCGCCCCGATCTGCGCTCGGTCGAGATCCCGGCCGGCCGCTCCATCAACCTCGCGCTCGCCAACCGCGGCATTGCGGCGCTGGCCGCGCTGGGTCTCATGGACGACGTCGAGAAGCTCCTCATCCCGATGCGCGGGCGCATGCTGCACGACGAGCACGGGCGCCTGGAGCTGCAGGCCTACGGGCAGCGCCCGCACGAGATCATCTACTCCGTCTCGCGCCTCATGCTCACGGCCCTGCTCCTCGACGCGGCCGAGGCGACAGGAAGGGTCCGGATCCGTTTCGGCAGGCGCTGCGAGGCAGTCGATCTCGCCGGAGGAACGCTCACCTGCGATGGATCGGGCGGCCGGGAGGACATCCCCTTCGAGGTGGTGATCGGCTGCGACGGAGTCGATTCCTCGGTCCGTCGGGCCATCGTCGAGGCCACGTCCGGCGCGTGCAGCGAGGAGCCGCTCGCCCACGGCTACAGGGAACTGAGCATTCCCCCGGCCGCGGGCGGCGGGTTCCGCATGGAACCGCATGCGCTCCACATCTGGCCACGAGGGGGGTACATGCTTATCGCCCTGCCGAACCTGGATGGCGGCTTTACCGTCACCCTGTTCCTGCCGCACGAGGGCGAGGATAGCTTCGCCGCCCTGAGCAACGAGGCGCGGCTCACCGCCTTTTTCGAAGCGCGTTTCCCCGATGCTTCCACCCTGATGCCCCATCTCGCTGCCGAGTTCTTCCGGCATCCGACCGGCAGGCTCGGCACCCTCCGCACGCGGCCCTGGCGGGTCCGTGATCGGGCCCTCATCCTCGGCGATGCCGCGCACGCCGTCGTGCCCTTCCATGGACAGGGGATGAACTGCGCATTCGAGGACTGTAGCTGCCTGGACGCCTGCCTTAAGAGATGGCCGGACGATTGGGCGCAAGCCTTCGCCGAGTTCGAGATCCTGCGCAAGCCCAACGCCGAGGCCATTGCCGATCTCTCGATCGAGAACTACCTCGAGATGCGCAGCGCGGTGCGCGATCCGAAATACCAGTTGAAGAAGGCCCTGGCGTTCCGGCTCGAAGACCGCCATCCCGAACGCTTCATCCCGCGCTATTCGATGGTCATGTTCCACCGCATCCCCTACGCCGAGGCGAAGCGGCGGGGCGTTATTCAAGAGCAGATCCTGGAGGCGCTCACGGTGGATGTGCGGGATCTCGGGGACGTGGATTACGGGTACGCGGACCGGCTCATCGCCGAGCGGCTGGACGAGATAAGCGAGCGCTGAACGACCGCCACGAGGCGCGGAAGGCCCCCGCGCCCATCTGCGCGCCCAGTGCCGGTCGGTGGCCGTCGCGGCCGGCGATACCTTTCGGGCCGCCGCCAGGCCGCCGAAGGGATCCCGGTGGCCACCGGATCCTATGCGCTGAAGGGTATGGATGTAGCGCTCGGGTTCGAGGTGTCGGTCGAGGGCTCCTTTGCCTTTCGGTTCACGCGATCGGGCGATCGGTGGATAATTGCGAGCGCTCGCGTTTTCAAGCAGTGACGTCCGAGCTGTCGTTCTCGACGTAAAGCTTCCGAATCAGGATCATCAGCACAACCATGCAGCCAACGTCGTGATGATGCCGGGGACGGTTGCGAGCCGGTAGCTTCTGGCAACGACGTATGTAGGTGAGAAGTACCCCGATCATCTCAGTGGTGATCGGTGCGAATAGCGAAAGAGAAATGATGCGTTCCGGCATCTTGTTTGAACGTAGTGCGTTGCCACCCATCCTCACCAAGGCGTGCTATCGGGTAATGTTTACGTCCGCTCTGCAATATCTACATACCAATTGAGGACTGAACATTTGTATCCGTCTAATCCTAAAGTGTTTTGGGTCACCAGCTAGCTCGGCACACTTCGTGCCTGCGGGTGTCAGCGGGAACAGCTCTAGTCTAACTCTAGCCTAACTTATCCTCAGGTCGTGTAGATCAATGGACCGAATCGTTGATCGAACCTAGGCACCATTTTTCGTAAATACTGGCACGTCGGATGAGCTTGCAAAGACGCTTGGTTCGTCATAGGTAAGCTGTGCGGAAGCCGCGCTCTTTCATGCCCAGCAAAAGCCCCTATCCCATCAATGTCGAAGACTCCAGTCAAGTAGCGCGGATACGAAATGGTAACGGCTAGCGCGGCCCGAAACGTGGCTCTGGAATCACAATGGAAGCGGGCGATCGCGAAACTCGTGATCCTTTGTGTTCTGTGCGCCTCGTATTCGGTGGCAGCGGTTGCCCAGAGCGCTTCGGACATGCAAGGCATGCCGACCCTTGCGCCGATGCTGGAACGGGTGACTCCGGCGGTCGTGAATATCGCCACCGCCGGACGCGTTCCCGCCGAGCAGAATCCGCTCTTCAATGATCCCTTTTTTCGGTATTTCTTCGGCGTCCCGGGTCAGCCGCTCGAACGCAAGACCCAAAGCCTCGGATCGGGCGTTATCGTGGACACCGAGCGTGGCCTCATCCTCACCAATGCTCACGTCATCGCCAACGCCGATCAGATCACGGTGAAATTGGGCGATGGCCGCGGCTATGAGGCCAAGCTCGTCGGCATCGATGCGGAGACCGATATCGGGGTCGTCAAAATCACCGCGGAACGGTTGACCGATGTACCGATGGCGGACTCCAGTCAGCTCAGGGTGGGCGATTCCGTCGTCGCCGTCGGCAACCCCTTCGGCCTGACGCAAACCGTTACCTCCGGTATCGTAAGCGCGCTCGGCCGAAGCGGGCTCGGCATTGAAGGTTACGAGGACTTCATTCAGACCGACGCGGCCATCAACCCCGGTAACTCTGGGGGTGCATTGGTGGATCTCAAAGGGCGCCTCGTCGGCATCAATACCGCGATCTTCAGCAGCAGTGGCGGGAACATCGGGATCGGGTTCGCCATACCCATCAACATGGCCCGCCAGGTGATGGAGCAACTGGTGGAGCATGGAAAAGTGCGACGCGGTTACCTCGGAATTCAGTTGCAAGATCTCGATGCTGAGTTGGCTGAGGCGTTCGATATCGAAGGTCGACAAGGGGCCGTGATCGCGAATGTGCTAGGCGATACGCCGGCGCAAAAGGCGGGATTGCAAGCGGGCGACGTGATCGTCTCGGTGAACAGCCGACCGGTACGCAGCGCCAGTGATCTGAGGAACACGGTTGGTCTCATGCAAGTCGGCGAACGGATCTCTCTGGGGATCGTGCGCAAGGGTGGTGGTTTGCTCGGCTCGAAAGAGCGCCTCACAGTGACCGCAGAGCTTGCCGGGGAGGCCGCGACAACCGCCCGTGCAGGTGAGATCACCAATCCCCGGCTCGGCGGTGCAACATTTGAGAAGATACCGCGGGATGCGCCGGCCTACGGTGGGGTGCAAGGGGTCAGAGTGCGCACAGTGGAACGCGATAGCCGGGCATGGGCCAATGGACTGCGGCCGGGAGATATCATCACCTCGGTGAACCAACGAGCGGTATCCGAGCTCAAAGACTTTTATGAGCTTGTGAACAGGGAGGAAGCAGCGCTGCTCTTGCATGTGCTGCGTGGCGGCGTCTGGGTCTACATGGTGGCGAAGTGAAGTGGCTCACGAGCGCACTTCGCGGCGTCCATTGAAAGAACTCGCGTCGTGTGCGGCAAGGCCCTGAATAGGAGGAAATGACATGATTAATATGACAGATACACTTGCACGCAATTGGTGGGCGTTGGGCCTCCGAGGTCTGTGCGCGCTGCTCTTCGGTCTCGCTATTTTCGTCTGGCCCGGGATTTCTCTATTCGTCCTGGTGGTCATGTTCGGCGTTTATGCGCTGCTTGACGGAGTTTTCAGCATAGTCTCGACCGTCCGCTCGGACAAACGCGAGCAGCGCTGGTGGCTGTTTCTCTTGCAGGGGGTCGCCGGGATCATCGTCGGGATAATGGCGTTCATCTGGCCCGGGATCACCGCCTTGGCACTGGTGTATCTCATTGCAGCGTGGGCCATCGTCACCGGCGTCTTCGAGATCGTTGCCGCCGTGCAACTCCGTAAGGAGATCGAAGGAGAATGGCTGCTGGGCTTGGGCGGCATCGCTTCGGTGGTATTCGGTGTACTCCTCGTGGGGTTCCCCGGCACCGGCGCGCTCGCCGTTGTATGGATCATCGGCGCCTATTCGACACTTTTCGGGATCTTATTGATGACTTTAGCCTTTCGGCTGCGCCACCGAAACGGACACCGGTCACATGAGGTCCGCGTAAGAGAGGCGTGAATGGCCGCCTCTTCGTGCCGGCGGAGAGCCTCACACTCTGCCCCCTCTCCCGGACGGAGAGCGGGTGTTTATGACGGCCGTCTGCTGAAAGAACTTCGCCGACAGGTGCATCAGCAGGGCTTTTTCAGCAGCCCGTCAGGCTGCGTAACCCACTAGTTCCGATGTCAACTGTAAATTAGGAGATGACCGTGAAGAAACGTACACTCAGTATTGCTGCACTTCTCGCGGCCTCGTATGCTTTTCGCTTGCGCGGACGTGCTTGCTACGACGCATGAAGACAAGGACAAGGGTGCCGCCGCCACGAAGAGCGACGCTACCACCCCGCAAGACCGCAGCGCTTCCGAAAGTAAAACCGAGGAGAGCGCCGTCACGGTGGGGGTGCCCGTAACGGTAATGGTCCCCATGGAGTTCAAAGTCGAGCCCCAGGCCAAGCGCTGTTGGGTTGAGTTATATAGCAAGGACGGCTTCCGCGGGGATCGCTTGACGCTCGTGGGACCGCTGGACATGGCCAAGATGCGTGGACCGTTCGGAGCGGACTGGCAAAACGAGGTGGAAAGCATCAGGACCGGTCCCAAAGCCACCGTCACGATCTTCGACAATGAGAATTTCGTGGAGCATAGCGAAGTCGTGGTACCGCACAAACAAATCGCAGACCTGGATAACCGGATGGAGTTGTTTGATAACTTCAGGGCGATGCGCGTCGAATGCTGATCGGTAGCGGATTCGCCTCAGCCTCCTCGTGGACGGCCGGTTGGGCCCGTGGTAGTTCTAGGCTGTTGACCTAAACGGTCACGCCGGCATGGGATCGCCCGGTATCCAGGCGACAGGGATGTCGCCCCCGAGCGGTGTTCCAAGCGGGAACATCATGCAAAGTTCGAGCGACCCGCAGGGAACAGACAGTACCCCGAGCTTGATACCCCGGAGCGGTGTGCCGCGCGGGCTAACCGTTTACCGGCAAGCTCCAAGACACTGCACCGGACATGGCCGAGGCGATGGCTACTGAGCTTGACGAGTCGATCGGCAAAGAAATCGTCAGTGCCGAAGTGACCCCCGAGACCGCGAGCGACAACTTGCTTGAGGGTGTGATCGGCAAGACACGTGACTTCCAGTTCGTCGAATTCCTTTTAGAAGCGGTGTTTGCCAGCAGGTCGGTCGGCCGAGTTGTCACCAAGCTAGCCGGCGGACGATTCTGCTACGGCAGCGGGTTTATGGTGTCCCCCCGATGGTTGGTGACGCGGGGTGCCGAAGCGGAATAACAAGGGGGGTTTCCTCGGCACCGACGGAAAGGTGTGGCGGAAGGGGGACGACCCATCACGGCTCGAATGGGTGGCGAACGAAGGGCTGCGGATGTCCGACCTCGTCGAGTTCATCGCCAGGGCGTCGGTGGCCGGTACCGCGAAGCGGCTCTTGAAGAAGTTTCTAGACGCTAAGCTGCCGGGGGTCGAGACCGAGTCGAGTGGCCCGATCCGGTCCCCGCGTGCGGATCCCGAACCCAACAACGAGAACCTTCCGGTGTCCGATGATACGAAAGACTCCGGCAGCCGCAGCGTCACCCTGACGGTCCCGCTGCACATCACGTTTACTCTGGGAGTCCCCGGGGCCGGCCCGACCGATGCCATCGTAGCAGGGGTGCGTCCACCCAGTACAAGGCCGTCCAGGTCCGGGTCAAGGACTTGGAGACGAGGACCAAACTCGACCTTGGGCCGATCGGCAGTTGGGACGGTTTGGAGCGGGAGGGGGCTGAGGAGGGCTTCACCGGGCATCTCCCCGCAGTCGTCCTGGAATCCGTCGCGGACGTGGTGTTGTAGTCGCTCTCATCCGGCCGAGTTGTAACACCGATCACGGTTTTCCGTGCAAGTTGACGCGGCGGGGGTGGGAGTCTCTATAATTTCGAGCCGGGCCAGAGAGGTGTGGAACCTCGGGGCAACCTGACAGATAGGGAGTGAGATGAAAAAGGCGTTGATCACGGGGGTGACCGGCCAGGACGGCGCCTACCTATCGGAGTTGTTGCTGGGCAAGGGGTACACCGTACACGGCGTCAAGCGCCGGGTGTCGCTATTCCACACCCATCGCATCGATCACCTGTACCAGGACCCCCACGAGCCCGCACCTAGCTTCATCCTACACTACGGCGATCTCACGGATTCCGCCTGCCTCCTGCGCATCATCCAGCAGGTGCAGCCGGACGAGATCTACAACCTGGCCGCGCAGAGCCACGTGGCGGTGTCCTTCGAGACCCCCGAGTACACGGCCAACGCCGACGCGCTCGGCACCTTGAGGCTCCTGGAGGCGATCCGGGTGCTCGGGCTGCATCATCAAGTACGCTTCTATCAGGCCTCGACCTCCGAGCTGTACGGCAAGGTGCAGGAGGTTCCGCAGCGCGAGAGCACCCCCTTCTACCCACGTTCTCCCTATGGCGCCGCCAAGCTTTTCGGGTACTGGATCACGATCAACTACCGCGAGGCCTATGGCCTGTACGCCTGCAACGGGATCCTCTTCAACCACGAGTCGCCGCTGCGCGGCGAGACCTTCGTGACGCGCAAGATCACCCGCGCGGTGGCGCGCGTCAAGCTCGGCTTCCAGGACCAGCTCCATCTGGGCAACCTGGAGGCGAGGCGCGATTGGGGGCATGCGCGCGACTACGTGGAGGCCATGTGGCTCATGCTGCAGCAGGAAGGGCCGGACGACTATGTGATCGCGAGCGGTGAGCAGCACTCGGTGCGCGAATTCGTGCAGCAGGCCTTCCGGGTGGCGGGGATCGAGATCGAATGGCGCGGGAGCGGCCCGAACGAGGTGGCGGTGGCCGTCGGCGGGACCCTCTCCGGGCACCCGGCGAAGGGACGGACCTTGGTTCGGATCGATCCGCGCTACCTACGCCCGACCGAGGTCGACACCCTCCTCGGGGATGCCTCCAAGGCCAGGACCCGGCTCGGCTGGAGACCCCGGGTCGATTTCGAGGCACTGGTCGCGGAGATGGTCGAGGCGGACCTTCGAGAGGCCGAGCGCGATCACCTGGTGAAGTCGAGCGGCTATCCGGTCTATGCCCCGCATGAGTAGTCGTGCCGGCATGGCGCCGGGCGCCAAGGTCTATGTCGCGGGGCATCGGGGTCTTTTGGGCTCGGCGCTGGTACGTGGTCTCCGGGCCGCGGGTTTCGAGAACCTCGTGACGAGTGCCCATGCCGAGCTCGATCTCGGCGATGTGGGGGCGGTGCACGCCTTCTTCGCTCGCGAGCGGCCCGAGCACGTGTTCCTGGCCGCGGCCAAGGTCGGGGGGATCCTGGCGAATGCCACGTATCCCGCGGACTTCATCCGCGAGAACCTGTCGATCGAGACTCATGTCATCGACGCGGCCTATCGCGCCGGCGTGAAGCGCCTCTTGTTTCTCGGCTCGTCCTGCATCTACCCGCGCGATTGCCCGCAACCCATGCCGGAGGAGTCGCTCTTGAGCGGTCCGCTGGAGGCGACCAACCGGCCCTATGCCATCGCCAAGATCGCGGGGATCGAGCTGTGTTGGGCCTACAACCGCCAGCACGGGACGCGCTATCTGGCCGTCATGCCCGCCAACCTCTACGGCCCGGGGGACCACTACGATCTGGAGACCTCGCACGTCCTCCCGGCGCTGATCCGCAAGATGCACGAGGCCCGAGTGCGAGGGGAGCGGGAGGTGCTCGTATGGGGCAGCGGCACGCCGCGGCGGGAATTCCTCTACAGCGACGATGCGGCCGAGGCCTGTGTCTTCGTGATGGGCCTGCCCGACGAGACCTTCGATCCGCTCCTCTGTCCCGGACCCGCGGTCCCTCCCCTGCTCAACATCGGCTGCGGGGAGGACCTCACCATCCGTGAGTTGGCGGAGCTGGTCCGGAGCGTGGTCGGATGCCCGGCGGAGATCCGGTGGGATGCGGGCAAGCCCGACGGCACCCCGCGAAAGCTCCTGGACGTGAGCCGTTTGCAAGCGCTCGGGTGGCGCCCGAGGATTGGGTTACGCGAGGGCCTTCGCCGGACCTATCGGGCCTATTTGGAAGAGCACGGTGCCGACGCCGGGCCACGGGCGGCGGCCACCCGTCTTGAGGGCCCGTGACGGGGCGCCTGCTTCAGAAGATCGGATGGCCCCGGCCGAGGCCGGTCCTCCAGCCCCCCAATGCCGCTTTTCTCGGCCCGATCCCCTTAACCCCCGCTCATCGCCAGCGCGTCGCCGACTTCCTCGAATTCCACCAGCCGTTCGAGTTCTTTTCCGAGACCGATCGGTTGGCGCTCGCGTCCTCCGGCCCACGCAATTGCACCCGCCATTTGCTATCTTTGTCAAAAAAATGCCTGGCAAGCTTTACGTGGCCCGGCAATACTTACTGACAGTGTAGCCCCTCACGGCGGCATGAGAAAATACCTTTGGCAAAGGCAAACCGTGACTTACGCTGAGGTTGTCAATATGGCACCATCATTGCTCAATCGGGTAGGCTTGTGCGACGAGCTGGACGGTTTGCGCAGCATTATCGTCGAGCCGAATAGCAGTTCAACTTATTCCCCGATGCGGAACAGGCCGATGCATAGGGGCCGCCATGGTGTTCGAATGGCACTAACGGTGGTTGCGGCTTTTGTGCTCGCTTGTGTTTGCCCCGCGCGAGCCGCCTCTTTCACTGAACCCGGCGCACTCCCATCAGGCACCGGCGCTCGTGCGCCGGACTTCTCCCGGGTCGAGGTGGGGCTCGTCACCGCGATGACGGGGTTCGTCGATCCCATCTTTTTGACGAATGCCGGTGACGGATCGGGGCGATTGTTCATCGTCGAGCAACGTGGCGTCATCAAGATCTCGAAACGCGGCCGGGTACTGCGCATCCCGTTCCTCAATCTGCGGTCGAGGGTCCTGTCGGGAGGAGAGCGCGGCCTGCTCGGTCTCGCCTTCCATCCCGAGCACGCGAGGAACCGCAAGTTCTATCTCTTCTTCACCGAGGAGGCGGGCGGCGACCTCGTCATCGCCGAGATGCGCGCGAGCGCGAGGAACCGCGACCGGGCGCTCCCGGGCTCGTTCCGGCGCCTCTTGCGGGTCCCCCACCGGAGGCATGCGAACCATAATGGCGGGATGCTGGCGTTCGGGCGAGACGGCCTGCTCTACATCGCCACCGGCGATGGGGGCGGGGGGGGCGATCCGGATAACAACGCCCAGTCGCGAACCAGCCGGCTCGGGAAGCTCCTCAGGATCGACGTGGATGGGCGCTCGGGTGGGCTCGCCTACGGCATTCCCCCGACCAATCCGCATGCGACGAGCACAACCTTCCAACGCGAGATCTGGTCGCTCGGGTTGCGCAACCCGTTTCGGTTTTCGTTCGACCGCCGGACCGGTGATCTCTGGATCGGGGACGTCGGCCAGGGCCGCTTCGAGGAGGTGGACCGGGCGACACAGGCGAGCGGCGGGGGGCGCGCCGTCAACTTCGGCTGGCGGCTCCTAGAGGGCCACACATGTTTCCAACCCCCGAGCGATTGCGACCGGGCCGGCAAACAGGCCCCGCTCACGGTCTACGACCACTCGGAGGGCTGCGCCGTGATCGGCGGTTATGTGTACCGCGGGCCGATCGAGCGCCTGCGCGGTGCCTATCTCTTCTCCGATGTCTGCTCCGGGGAGATCTGGTCCGTGGTCGCGGAGGGCGCGGCGCGGCAGCGCAAGGTCTTGATGGCCGAGACGGACCTCCCGATCAGCTCCTTCGGCGAGAGCGAGACCGGCGTTTTGTTCGTGACGGCGCTCGATGGGAACGTCCATCGCCTGACCGCGACGCAGCGCTGATCGCCGGCACCGACGGCCTATGAAAAAAACGTCGCGAGCGAGGGGAGGTCGGGTTATCGTGAGGATGTCATGAGGAAATGGAAAGACCAATCGGGGACTGGGTTTTCAGAATTCCCCCGTTACAGCGACTTGCCGATGAACGATACACCGGAGAAACTAAACAACCACCGGCTAAAAGCCGGTGGGTTTGAGTTACGGACTGAAAGTCCGGATACGCGTCGACTGAACGACGCGTCTACGGCTCCACCTTGAATTCACTCGCGTGATCAGGTTCAAAGTG
>JBOIDR010000034.1:0-36144 GCA_050740695.1 Gammaproteobacteria bacterium
TCCCTCCCCTGCGTAGCGGGGGGACGGTCAGGGTGGGGGTCGAGCGTCGCGGTTCGGATAGGGTCGACCTCATCCTATCGAGGGGGAAGGGACGATAAATTTCAAATGTCTTTGGCTAGCCTTCGTCCTCCCCGGATTCCGCTTCGCTGCATCCGGGCTACCGCTCTTGTTCCGGCTGGCGCAGTGGCATTCCTCGGCTCCCCCCGAAGGGGGACGGCAGCCTTCTTCCCCGCCCCCTAAAGGCGAACGGTGGCCTTCTTCCCCTCCCCCCTGAAGGGGGACGGCAGCATTTTTCCCTCCCCCTTCCGAAGGGGGAGGGTAGGGTGGGGGTCAAGCGCGTCACAATCCCCCGAACCCCGAATCAATTTGATCCGTTACCAGCGGTCCAGTGGGGCATCCTGCGCCAGACCGCGCAGCACCGCGCCCAGGGCGCGACCGCGCGCGGATCCGATGCGATAGGCGGTCTCGACCAGCGCCGTGTCGGGGGCTTCCGCGCAGGCGAGATCGGAGAACCCGAGCACGGTGGGGATCGTGGTATCGCCCTCGTCGAAGGTGGCGATCCGGCTCAGGCGGGCGTATCGGGTCGGCCTTGCGCCGCCGCCATCCTCCATGCAGGAATGTACGATGGAGATAGAGAAGGTCTGAGTGGCTGGGGCGTTCATGGGCTTCGACTCCTCCGAATGGTTTCGGTTGGCAGCATGCGCCGGCAAGGTGACGCCCGCGTGACCGCTTCCATCCAGTGGCGGCGCACCGGATCGGGTCGGGGACGGATCATAGGCCACCAGCGGGGGCCTGGGAATGCGACTAATCGTCGCACCCCCACCCTACCCTCCCCCGTCAAGGGGGAGGAAGAATACACCGCTCAGGCACGATCCGGTGGGAACGCCAGGACCTCTTCGATCGTGCCGGCCCCGGTCGCCGCCATCACCAGGCGGTCGAGGCCCAGCGCGCAACCGGCACAGTCCGGCATGCCGCTCTCCAGGGCCGCCAGGAACAGGTCATCCAGGGGAACCACCGGCAGATCGCGCGCCCGCCGGCGCGCCTCTTCGCGGAGCAGGCGCCGGCGCTGTTCGGCCCCATCCCCGAGCTCACGGCAGCCGTTCGCGATCTCGATGCCGCGGATGAAGAGCTCGAAGCGCTCGGAGACCGGCGGGCTCCCCGCCCGCACCCGGGCGAAGGCCGACTGAGGCTCGGGGAAATCGAAGAGGAAACACGGCCGCCCGTGGCCCAACCGTGGCGCCACGGCATGGCTCAGGAGGAAATCCAGGCAGGTGCCGCGATCCAGGCCCTCCGCGGCAATCACGAGACCGAGCCCTCGGGCGCACGCGGCCAGCGCCTCCAGGTCCGCCGTGTGCGGATCGATGCCGAGGGCGTCCTCGAAGGCGCGCCCGTAGCGGCTACGCTCGAAGGGTTCGGACCCGAGGAGCGCCGACACCAGGGCTTCCACCTCGTCCATGAGGGCATGGTGATCGAAGCCGGGTCGATACCACTCGATGAGCGTGAACTCGGGGTTGTGCAAGCGCCCTTCTTCGCCATCCCGGAACACCCGCGCGATCTGGTAGATGGGACCGCTGCCGGTGCACAAGAGCCTTTTCATGGCGGGCTCCGGCGAGGGCGGGAGGTAACGGTGCCGGCCACCGGCGAGCGTGGTGCGGAGCGCCAGGATGTGCGGCTCGCCGAGGCCGCCCCGGCATAGCATGGGGGTTTCGACCTCCAGCACCGAGCGCCCGGCAAAGAAGGCGCGGACCCGTGCCAAGACCTCCGCCCGGATCCGCAGGGTCTCCAGGGAGGCGCTAGGCCGCCACTCCCCCGGCATGCATGTCAGTCCTTGGCGCGGGCGACGTAGAGACCGGTACGGGTATCGACCCGGATCGCCTCCCCGGTCTCGATGAAGAGCGGCACCTTAACCACCGCCCCGGTCTCCAGGGTGGCCGGTTTGGTGCCACCGGTGGCCGTGTCACCGCGCATACCGGGGTCGGTCTCGGTGATCTCGAGGACCGCGAAGTTCGGGGCGGCGATCGCCAGCGGCTCCCCGTTCCAGAGTGTCACGACGCAGGTCTCCTGGCCTTTGAGCCACTGGCGCGCCTCGGCCATCGCCGCCTCGCCCGCCGAGAGTTGCTCGAAGCTCTCGGGGTCCATGAAATGCCAGTGGTCCCCATCGTTGTAGAGGTACTGCATGTCCCTGTCCACGACATCCGCGGCCTCCACCGTCTCCCCCGACTTGAAGGTGCGCTCGATGACGCGGCCGGTCTTGAGGTTGCGGATCCGCACGCGGTTGAAGGCCTGGCCCTTGCCCGGCTTGACGAACTCGTTCTCGACGATGCTGCAGGGCGCCCCCTCGAGCATGATCTTGAGACCGGCCTTGAACTGATTGGTACTATAGGTCGCCATCGATACGTCCTGGGTGTCGGATCATGATATCGCATACGCGGAGTGTGCCCGAGCGCAGTGCCTGGCAGGAGGCGCTGGCCGATGCCATCTCCGATCCCGGGGAGCTGTTGCGCGACCTCCGCCTCTCGCCCGCAACGCTCGGCTCCTCCGAGGCCGCGCTGCGCCAGTTCTCCCTGCGCGTCCCGCGCGGGTTCGCGGCGCGCATGCACAAGGGCGATGCCAGTGATCCGCTGCTGCGCCAGGTGCTGCCGGTGGACGCGGAAACCGACCCGGTGCCGGGCTACGGCACCGATCCGGTGGGCGATCTCACCGCCGAGGTGGTGCCCGGCGTTCTCCACAAGTACGACTGTCGGGTGCTCTTGGTCCTCACAGGCGCCTGCGCGATCCACTGTCGCTATTGTTTTCGCCGCCACTTCCCCTATGGTCGTTCGTCCCCCGCTCGCGATCGTTTCGAGTCGGCACTCTGCTATCTCCGCGACCGTCCCGAGATCACCGAGGTGATCCTGAGCGGCGGCGATCCCCTGTCCCTGCCCGATGCCCGCCTGGCGGACCTCGCCGCGCGCCTCGCCACGATCCCGCACCTCCGGCGACTCAGGGTCCACAGCCGCCTACCCATCGTCGTGCCGGAGCGCGTGGACGAGGCCCTCTTGAGTTGGCTCACCGGCACGCGGCTCAGCCCCGTCATGGTGGTCCACGCCAACCACGCCCGGGAGATCGACACGTGCGTCGCACGCGCCCTCGCCCGACTCCGGCGCGCGGGCGTGATCGTGCTCAACCAATCGGTCTTGCTCGCCGGGGTCAACGACCAGCTCGATGCGCTAGTCGCCCTCAGCGAGAGGCTCTTCGAGGCCGGTGCCCTGCCTTACTACCTACACCTCCTCGACCCCGTGGCCGGTGCGGCGCACTTCGATGTCGATCCCCACCGCGCGCGCCGGCTTTTTGAAGGACTATCCCGCGCCCTCCCCGGCTACCTGGTACCGAAGCTCGTGCGGGAACGGCCCGGTGCGCCGTACAAGGTGCCGGTCGAGCTACTTCCGCCTTGATTCCGGCAATCCCTCGGAGGGGCCGCTCGCCCGGTTATGCCCCCGAAAGGACTATTGCCGCGATGCCCGCACGCCCGAGTGGCGGGGCTTCGCCCGCGTTCGCTGTATAGTACCGATCCCACCTGCGTCAATTCGCCGCTTACCTCACGTGGATCGGATTACAGGATCTCGCCTCTCTATTCCCCGACGGTGCTGAGTGGTTTTATCGCCGATTACGGTCCCCGGGTCGCTTGGCCGACCCTGCGCAATGCCCCCGTCATTTCTCGATGCCCGGGACTCGGCGTCCTGAGGCCAGGTAACCCCGAAGAGAGGGTATTGGGATAACGCGTCGAACGCGTGCGATCGGCCGAAGAGATAGCCCTGCGCTTCGTCCGGAGGCCCGAGCCATCCGAGCACCATGCCGGGTTCGACTGGCTCGGCGTTCGGGACTCGGGAACTGCGCGGCCAGCACGCCTCGGCCGGTTCACGTGGGAGGCCGCATCGCACACCCTGGTGTGCGCGCCTTCTTGGAGGCGGACTAGGAACCACCTGAAAACACTGCGCCCGATCATCGGATACCGGGGGCCGAGCTGGGCCTAAGGCAACTGCTGTATCAAGTTTCGCAAACCATCGACGGCTTGTTGCACGTCGTCCAAGCGTTCGAGCAGCTTTGCACGGTCCACCGGTGGCCCATTCCCGTTTCCACCACCGGGCGCCTGCTCGAGGCCCCAAAACCTGGCGATCTGGAGGCTGGAGCAGATCCCGGCGTCGAGGATGAAAGCGCCGGCCCGCCCGCACTGCTCCGGCCCGGGTCCGGGATCGACCGGCGTGCCGTGGCCCATGCCCGCGATGGTGTAGATCTCGACCAGTCGTTTTCCCCCGGCATCCGTGAACACCTCGTGGGCGTGGCCCTGTACGGTGTCCGTCATATCGGGGGTCCGGTCGATCCCGTGCACGTTGGTCCACTGGTCCACGATCTCCGTGGCATTCACGGGTAGGACGGTGGCATCGGCAGTCCCATGCCAGATGGATACTTTGGGCCACGGCCCCGTATGTGGGCTGGCGTTCCGGACCAGGCTGCCCCATTGCGCGGGGCTCAGGTTCTTTCCGGGTCTCAGGCACTGGCTCGTCGCCTCGCTCTCGCTGGTGGCACAGCGATAGGGAAGGCCGGCGATGACGGCCCCACCGGCGAACACCTCGGGATAGGTCGCGAGCATCACGGCCGTCATGGCACCACCCGCCGAGAGCCCCGTCACGAAGACCTTGGTCGAGTCGCTGCCATGGTCGGCCTTCATCGCGTCGATCATCTGTTTGATGGAGAGCGCCTCGCCCTGATCGCGACTGATGTCACCCGGCAGAAACCAGTTGAAGCACCCGGCTACGTTATTACCCGTCGCGAAGATCCCACCCGGGAAGCCCTGGCGCTGCTGGGGCAAGAGCAGGGCGAAACCCAGGCGCTCGGCGAGCGCGGTCCAATCGGTCTCATCGTCATAGCGTAAGGCCGTCTGGGTGCAGCCGTGCAGGGCCACGACCAACGGGCGACCCGCCGCCAGACCGTCGGGGACGAACTTGAACATGCGCAGGTTGCCGGGATTACTGCCGAAGCTGACATCTTCCGTGGTGGTGGCACCAAAGGCCCCGCTGCTCAGCCAGAGGCCGATCGCAACGGTGAGCGTCGCTACGCCGAGGCGGAAACGCTCGGCAAGGGCCGGCTGTCTACAAATCGAATTGTGATTGCTCATAGATGGTCTCCTCACGCACAAGAAATCACCCACCGCGGCCGGCACCGGCCGCGATTCGCCGTCCACCACTTTGAATCGTATTTTTTTCTTAACCGGGGGGCGCGGGGACTCGGGCCCTGTGCGCGCGAAACCGGGCACCGTAGTAGAGCGCATGGCGGACAGCCGATCTGTGCGCTACGTTGCAATCGCATTGTGAGAAATTACCGAAATCGGTGCGCGCCCCCCAGCGCCATACCGATGGAGGAGATGGATCTCATCATCGCGCCTCTTGCCCTCGCCTTCCAAGAGAGCATTAGGGTACGCACCGCGTACCTTTTTCGGCGCATGACGTGGCGATGACCCAAACTCCCAACGAGGCGTTTCCCCTGCGATGGAATCGCAAATCCATTACGATCATCAATGTCTGGCGGGCGCGATGGCCGCGTGGCGGGGCACGGCGTTCGCGTCGCCGAGGTCGCCCAGGAATTCCCCGACCATGAAGGTGAACTGCGGATCGTTGAGGCCAAAGCCGAGGAAGGCGAGACGCTCGCGGACCCACAGTTCCTTGAAGGTGTCGCGGTAGATACCCGGTTTATACGCCTGACTGTCCGGAGTTCAACACGACGCCAGCCGGGCACTGCCGGGCAGTCATCGGCGAAGACCTCACCGGTGCGCCAGACCCCCCAGTTCGGCGTGCCGGTGCTGAGGCTCTCTGGCCGCAACTCGGCGCGGGCGAACTCCAGCGCGGGATCGTAGTTGGTCGTGACGTAGCCCCGAAAGGGCAGGCGCAGCAGCGCGGCGTGGGTGGGCGTGTAGCGCCGGCCATCCGGGCCTTTGCGCGGGCCGAAGGTGGCTCTCAGGAAGTTTCGATAGAGGGGGCTCGCCGAGCTTTCGAAGGATGACGTTGACGCGCTGCTGCGGGTTAGCGGTCGTGTCGGCCTTCCAGCGTTTGGCGTCTTTGTCCTCGGCCTTGCCCTCGGCGACGGCGTGGTCCGCAAGAAGCTCGATGAACCTCGCCCAAAGCGGATACATCGGCGCCGAAGCCCCGGCACCGACGAAGGCGATGGCCTTTCCGGTCTCCAGGATGGAGACCAGCCTCTCGAACACCGGCGGTTACCCGCCACGGCAAGGACGTCCTCGATGGTACGACTCACCGCTTCTCCATGGCGTAGAACAGGCAATCGCTGTGCGCGATCGCCGCAGACACGGTCATCATGACCGGCACTATCGCGCGCCGGATGCAGACGAGCCCATCCGCGTTCGTGAACAGCTCGGCGCTCACCTCGACGCCGTCGCCGCCTCGGGCATCGAAGGGCCAAGTGCCCGGGGGGCCGAGCCATCCGAGCACCATGCCGGGCTCGACCGGGTCGAAGTTGTGGCGGTCGAAGTCGCTGCGCACCGTGAGGTTGGCCCCCTCGACCGGAGCGTTACCGAAAGCGAGGCGCACGTCGGGGTGGACCCTCACGCGAACGGGACGGTGCAGGATCTCAATGGCCTGAAATTTATATGGATAATCCCTGGGCTCGGCGCGTACCCTCAGGTCTTCGACCGACAGATAGCGCTCGAGGCCGGCGAGCGCGACCGCGTCGGCAACCGGATCCTGGGCTCGCCCGCATTCGACCACGATGCTCACTGTGAAGCGCTCGCTCGCTTCGATCAACGTGCCGAGCCGCAGATCGCTCAGCATGTAGCGATCTGCGAACAGGCCTGTGAGGCCCAGGTGAGCCGCATCCGCGACCGTGCCAACGCCGTACGCGGGGCTGCGCCCGGTGTTGTTGTGCAGGTCGACGAGCGCCTCCGGTCCCGCCGCCTCGAGCCGCTCGATCAGCTCCCGCGCCCACCCGCCTTCGAGCCCCTCGAACGGCGGCGCGAAGCAGCGGTTCGCATCACGCGTGTGCGGCAATGTGCGGTGCGACCACGGAGGCGCGGCGAGCGCGGCCTCGACCGAGCCGATGTAGAAGACCGCGTCGGTTGCGGGCGCGACGCCGGAGCGGAGCCAGGCGTGAACCGCGCGGATGCCGCTCGGTTCGTTTCCATGGAGCAAGGTCGTGACGATCCGGGCTCGCGATCGGTCGCGACCGGGAACACGCAGCAAGGTGGCGCGATCGAGCTCGCGCAACCAGTCTTCGACCTCGCCCGGCAGGTACGCGAGGCGCGCCTCGTCCAACAAGCGGATCCGCTGCGTCATGGGATCGGCCAGGTATGCACGGGCGCGCCGAGCTCGGAGCAGTCCAGGTACTCGCCGAGCATGCGCGCGAGCGCCTCCTTGCGCCCGAGCTTGTCCTCGAGCGCGGCGAGTCGGCTGCGCTGCCATTGCGCGCCGGTTCGTCCCGGGGTGGCGCGGCGCTCGATGATCGTGAGCAGCCGCTCGCACTCGCCGGCGTCGATTTCTGCGTGCAGGAGCCCGCGCCGGGCGACGGGCAGGAGCTCGTGCACGAGCCCGCGTGCGCCCATCGCGAGCAGCCCTTTGCCTCGTGGCCAGAAGAGCTCGGCGGCGAGGCCTTGTTGTGCGGCGCGGTAGAAGTTGCACTCTGCAACCTCGAAGGGGACGGAGCCGAGCAGCGCGGGGTTTCGCGACACCTCCAGGGCGAGGCCCACGAGAAACGCCGCGCTCGCCATCATGTCGGCGACGGTCGGCCCCGAGGGCAGCGCACGCATCTCGATGCGCAGATGACCGCCTTCCGCCGGATCGTAGATCGCTCGGTTCCAGCGCCACACCGTGCCCTGGTGAAGCCGCAGCTCGCCGAGCAGCGGAATGCCACCCGCGCGCGTGACGGCGACCGGGTCCTCGTCAGTCATGACCGGCAAGAGCGGCTCGTGCAGCTCGACGCTCTCCTCGAACAGCTCGAGCGCGCCGTGCTTCAGCCAACCGAGGCCGAAGCACACGCGCGGCACGCCGCGCCGCGGCCCGTGGTTGGGCGGACGATCATCGACGGTCTGCTTGAACAACGCGACGCGCGTCTCCTCCCACAGCCGATGGCCGAGGAACGTCGGGGAGTTGACCGACACGGCGAGCGCCGGTGCGGTGGCGAGCTGCACGGCGTTGTACACCGCGGCGAACTCGGAGGGGTTCACCCGCAGGTGGATCTGCAGCGAGGTGTTTGCGCCTTCGTAGGTGACGTCGTCACAGTGGATGTCGAGAGAGTCCTCGCCGTCGATGCGCACGTGGAAGGGCTCACGCCGCAGGCGGCGGATGCCGTTCGATAAGGCGCGATAGCGCGGCAGGTCGGTCATCGCCGAGGATTCCAGGTCTTCGGCCGTGAGCGTCGGCAAGATGCCGATCAGAGCGATGCGCGCGTCGTGCGTCCTGGCGATGGCGCGCAGGCGCGTCAGACACTCGTCGAGCTGCCTGCCGAGAGAGGAGAAGGGTGTCCCCGCCAGCGCGGTCGGGAGCGTGTTGCACTCCAGGTTGAAGCGGTTGAGCTCGACCGTGAAGCGCGGATCGCATGTGTCGGCGAGCACGCGTTCGTTGATCGGCCGCGGGCGGCACGTTGCTCCGACCATCGACATCTCGAGCTCTAGGCCGAGCGACGGCGCGCCGACCCCGAAGCCCTCTCGCGAAAGGAGCGCGGCGAGCGCCCGCACGTCCTCGCGCAGACGCCGCGAGAAGCGCGCGTAGTCGTCTTCTTCGAAATGATCTCTGTCGATGCTCAGGCCCAAGCTCGCATCCCGTGTGAACGATAGGACATCCAACGCGTTCCGTAGATGTTACAAGCACGCGTCCCGGCCGCCGGTCCCGGACAGGGTGGCGCGCTTTCACAAGCATTTCTGCGCACAGCGATCGACCGTAGCTTCCGGACCCGGAACACGGAGCCCGCTACACCCGACGGGAAGTTCATGACGATCATGGTGCCCTTGCTCGACCGAGGCAAGGGACTGCCGGCGCTTCGATGGGGTGGGTATCGCATCGCCGAATTCTCCTTCCTGGTGGTTCCATCGCCGGCATTCAATCGCCGGGAAGACCCGCGAGCCCCCCGCTTTCTTTGGAGAAGATAATATCATTACACAAGCTCCACGGCGCGTTCCGCTGGTGCGAGCTGCTAATCACCGACGTCCCGGAAGCCAAGCGATTTTATAGAAGGCTGTCGGCTGAATCCTGGGGCCCGCGCCTATGCCAGGCATGGGCTAGACCCCAGCTGGTGAAGTACGGCGGCGAGCAAGATGGGTGGCATCATGGCCATGCCGCCCGGCGCCGACGGGATGCCGCCATGCTCGGGCGTCTATGTCGCGGTGGACGATGTGGATGCCACCGCGTAGCTCGCCATAGAGGATACGCGGAAGGTTCTCGTGCCCCCCAGGTCGGATACTCCTGCGTCCCGCGAGGCGCGCAAGGGGCCATGATCAACGCCATCACCTACGTGCAACGGGGTGCTTGACGAAGCCTTCCAGTGGAGGCCAGTCCATGCATGCCCTGCTGACGCAGGTCTTGGAAAGCCACGCCCTCATCCTCGCCCCCGATTCGGGCGCGCGGTGCCGGCACTGTCCTCCCGTGACCACTTGTTCCGGACATCGCTAAGAAGCCATTGAATTCACAAAACGAGCTTTATCTAGGCGCTCGCTATACTCCCAAGACACGCTGCTCTAGAATACCCAGTGATTCAACCTGAGCGTACCGTGATGAAGCCCAAAATCCCGAAATCGGTGCTCTACAGCGTAGCGCTGCTGCTCATACTGCTCGCTGTAAACGCCGGCGTTTCCTGGTACACGCGCACGCTGCACGACGACATGGACATCACCAAAAGCTATGAAATCCTCAATGCGTTGTCCGACTCTTTGTTGCTGGTCCACGAGGCGGAGACGGGCGAGCGCAGCTATATCCTGACGGGCGATCCCGCTTTCCTCGAGCGCTACCAGTCCGCGTTTTCCTCCCGCGCTGAAGTCTTAGGAAGGCTAAAGCGACTGACCGCGGATCATCCGGAACAACAAGCGAGGCTCGCACAGCTGGAGGAAAAGATAGCGGCCCGCATGCAATTTGCGGAACGCGCTATCGCGCTGCGCCGGGAACAGGGATTCGAGGCCGCTCGCGAGCTGGTGGCGGGCCGGGCCGACAAGCAGCTAACTGACGTGATCCGGGCCTTGGTGGCTGACATGGAGCGCACGGAGAACGCGACGCTCCAAGGCAGGAATGCGCAAGCAACCCGGAGTTACTCCGCAGCCTCTTTGGCGGAGCTTGGGATGCTGCTGTTGATGCTCACCACGGCCGGGGGTGCCTATGTGGTGGTTCGGCGCGAGATCATATCCCGCTTCCAAGCCGAAAATTATGCGCACGAACAGCGCGAGTGGTGCATGACTACATTGACCAGTATAGGCGATGCGGTGATCGTGACCGACACCCGGGGCATGGTGGTGTTGCTCAACTCCGTCGCCGGCAGGTTAACCGGGTGGGGCCAGGATGCCGTCGGCAAGCCGCTAAAGGATGTATTCCGCATCGTCAACGAATCCACGCGGCGCGCGGTCGAGAATCCGGTCGACAAGGTGTTGCGTGAAGGGACGATCGTCGGCCTCGCCAACCACACGGTGCTGATCGCGAAAGACGGCATCGATCTGCCGATCGACGACAGCGGGGCGCCGGTAAGAAACAAGGAGGGAGCGCTCACCGGTGTGGTGCTCGTGTTCCGCGATATCACCGAGCGTAGAGCAGCCGAAGCTGCACTGGCGCGCAGTGCACGGCAGTTTCACCTCATCGCCGAAACCATCCCGCAAATGGTCTGGATGGCGGCGCCCGGCGGTCGCATCGAATATTTGAACCACCGGTGGTTCAAATACGCCGGACTTTCCGCCGATCAGACCGAAGGTTGGGAATGGCAACGCATCGTCCACCCAGACGATTTGCCTGGCGTCCTCGCGAAATGGACGCGTGCGCTTCAAACCGGCGCACCCTTCGCGGTCGAGCATCGGCTGCGGCGCGCGGACGGGACCTATATATGGCATCTCGGACAGGCGCTGCCGCTGCGCGAAGACGGCCGGATCATCAAGTGGTTCGGAACCTGCACCGATTTTGACGACCAGAAGCGCACGCTCGATGCGCTACACGAAAGTGATGAACGGCTGAAGTTTGCGCTCTCGGCCGCGCGCATGATGGCATGGGAATGGGACGTGACGGCCGGAACGGCAATGCGGTCCGACAATGCAATCGAGATCCTCGGTGTTCCGAGCAGAGGCATCCAGGCGTTCAAGGACCTCATCCATCCCGACGACCGTGCGTGGGTCGAAGCTATGGCGGCGCGGGCGCTGCGCGGAGAGGCGCCATACGACGCCGAATTTCGCCTAATGACGCCCGACGGCAGGCTGCTGTGGATCGCCGACAAGGCTCGCCTGCGTCGCGATCCTTCCGGACGCCCGACGCATCTCACGGGAATATCCGTGGATATTACCGAACGCAAGCGCAGCGAGCAGTTGCTGCTGGAAGCCGATCGCCGCAAGAACGAATTTCTCGCCATGCTTGCACACGAACTGCGCAACCCGCTTGCTCCCATCCGCAGTGCGGCCCACGTGCTGCGGCTGCTGGGTCCGGAGAATGAGAAACTCAAGTGGGCGCGGGATGTGATCGAGCGCCAGGTGCTGCATATGACCCGGCTCATCGACGACCTGCTCGATATCTCACGCATCAGCCGCGGCCGGATACAGTTGCAGAAGGTCCCTGTCAGCGTCGCCAGCGTGGCGGCTGGTGCTAGGGAGACCGTGCGCCCGCTTACCGAGGCGCGCAATCAGAGCGTGGACATCGAGATGCCCGCTGAACCTGGCAGCGTTCTTGGCGACGAAGCCCGTCTAGTCCAGGTGTTGTCGAACCTGCTGAACAACGCCGTGAAATTCACGCCGGAGGGCGGACGCATCACGCTGACGGTTTCGACATTAGCTCAGGAAGTTTTTATCACCGTGCGTGATACCGGTATAGGTATCCCTGCCGACATGCTGGAGCGCGTGTTCGATCTATTCACCCAGCTCGACTCTTCGCTGGAGCGCTCGGAAGGGGGGCTCGGCATCGGACTGACCTTGGTCAAGAATCTGGTCGAGATGCACGGAGGAACGGTGTGGGCACGCAGTGAAGGTCGCGGCAAAGGCAGCGAGTTCACCGTGCGCCTTCCCCTGTTACCTGAGACGCCACAGGTTAGCCCCACCCCCACCGCCGACGGTGACGAACCCGCGCCGGCAAGCCGCCGCCTACGGATCCTTGTGGTCGACGACAATCGGGATGCGGCCCAAAGCCTGTGCATGCTGCTCGACCTGCTGGGTCACGAGACCCGTGCCGCATATGATGGGCCTTCGGGATTGGACATCGCGAAAGAGTTTCAGCCGCAGGCGGTGTTTATCGATATCGGCATGCCGGGCATGAGTGGTTACGAAGTTTGCGGTCGTTTGCGCAAGCTAATCCACGCGCAGGACGTGGTGTGCGTCGCGTTGACAGGGTTCGGGGCCGAAGAAGATCGGGAGCGCTCGCGCGACGTCGGCTTTGATCATCACTTGGTGAAGCCGCTCGAAATTGCCGCATTGCGAGACATCCTGCTGCAGATACCTCAATAGTTCCGGCGCGGCAGCAATGCCACGGCACTCCATGGCATCACCGCGCCGGTACGCTCTACGGGTCCCGCGGTAATGCTTACTTGCTTACCTGACAGCGTCGTTTCTCGCCGAGGCGTAGGAATAAGACCTTTGGTAAGGCAAACCGTGACTTAGGCTGAGGCGGCCAGCGCGGCACAGTTAGTGATGATTCAGAGGTTGTGCAGGCAGTTGGCCTCGTCGACGTCGTTACCATGAACACCCCATTACGCGCATTCCCCGTACTCCACGCCGCAGTCGCGGCGTCCGTGCTCTGGCTGTGCGGCGCCGCGGCCGCCGAAGAAGCCTCGCAAAACGTCGAGGCCATCGCCGAAAAGGTCGAGAAACGGGCCGAACGGACGGAGAAGGCCGAAGGTAAGCATGACCTAGTGGAGGACGCCGTCCGCACGAAAACCCGCACCGGAGGTGAGAAAGTGGTCGAGCAAGTGGGCGAGGCGTCGTACTACGGCAAGGACTTTCACGGGCAGAAGACGGCTCGCGGGGAGAAATTCGATCAGGACGACCTGACCGCCGCGCACCCCACCCTCCCGCTCGGGTCGGAAGCGAAAGTAACGAACCTGGAGACCGGGGAGTCAGTGGAGGTACAAATTAACGACCGCGGCCCCTACGCTAAAGGCCGGGACATCGACCTGTCGAAAGCCGCAGCCAAAGAGATCGGGATCGACAAAAAAAGCGGCGAGGCGCCGGTGAAGATCGAAGCAAAGATGCCTAAGTAGACAAGTAGCCCTGCCGAGGAGCAAGGTGTGCCTGGGGCTCATCAATCCCAGCGCTCGTCACGGATCTGGACCATGCCGTCCGTGACGCGGACCGGGAAGATCGGGACCGGTTCGTAGGCGGGCGCGCTCAGGGCCTCGCCGGTCCTGATGCAGAAACGCGCGCCGTGGCGCGGGCAGATCACCTCATCGCCATGCACGATCCCACCGGCGAGCGGTGCCCCATCATGGGTGCAGAGATCCTCGATCGCGAAGTATCGTCCAGCGAGGTTGAATACCGCGATACGGACGCCGTCCACCACGACCACGCGCTGCTCGCCCGCCCGGAAGTCCTCGGCGGGTGCGACATCCACCCAATCGGATAGCTCGCTGGTCGACATCTCAGGCACTGTCATGTCGACGACTATCACCAAGCCGAGGCGATCAGTACATGCCGGCCTCGAGCCTGGCCGCCTCCGACATCATGTCGTAGTTCCAAGGCGGATCGAACACCAGCGCGACATCGACCTCGGCGACGCCGGGGACCCGTTCTAGCTTTCCCCGCACGTCCTCGACTAGGACCTGGCCCATCCCGCATCCCGGGGCGGTGAGGGTCATGCGCACATCCACGCGCTGGCCGCCCTCGGGCAGCGGCGCACAATGGCAGTCATAGATGAGGCCGAGGTCCACGATGTTGATGGGGATCTCGGGGTCGTAACAGGTGCGCAGCTCGTCCCACACCCGGTCCTCGTCAAACTCGGCGCTCGCGTGGGCTTCGGGGTCCGACATCGGCTCGTGGGGATCGAGACCCAAGGCATCCCGATCGTCGGCGGCGATGCGGGCGAGGTTGCCGTTGACAGTGACGGTGCAGCTCCCACCCAGGGCCTGGGTGATGTACACCGTGGTGCCCTTGGGCAGGGTGAGGGGATCGCCCATCGGGATCAGGACCGCGTCGCAGTCCCGGGTCAGGGTGATCGGTTCGTTGGTATCCATTAGTGCATTCCTACCTCGACATCAGCGTGTGTCGGATGACTTCCCGCCTTTTCTCCCTCTCCCTCCGGGAGAGGGTTGGGTGAGGGGATCAAAATCATCGTGACATAGTCTCACGCGCTGCTGAGCTTCTTGATGATGGTGTTTGCCAGGTCGTCCTGGATCTCGTGATGCCGGGGTACCGGTTGGGACTGCCTGGTTTTTTGATTTGTATACCAGTCGTGCCGGCCCCCGTGACGGACTAATACGCAACCCAGTTCCTCCAGCTTCCGGATCAGATCTCGCCGTTTCACCAGGCGACGGATAACTCCTCTACCTGGCGGATGAAGGGGATCTCGTCGGATCCTATATCCTCCAAGAGCGACTTCAGGTTCTCGACGAGATCCTCCTTGCTGGTCCCCTGCGTTCGATAATACGGGTAATCATTGAGGAATCCGATGAAGAACTCTCCATCACGCCAATAGGTGTACTTGAGATTTCTCGTCATCCAGCCCTCTCTCGTATCCGTCACGAGCCGCTTTTGGACCGGGCTATTCCGTCGTTACCGGCTCCTGCCGGCCCGTCAACGCCGCCGACAGCGTATGCCAGGCCAGGATCGCGCATTTCACGCGCGCCGGGAACTCCTTGACACCCGCCAGGACCACCAGCTTGTCGAGCCCAGCGCCTGCTTCTTCCTCGCCCATGACGAGGGCGCGGAAGCGATCGAAGATCGCGCGGGCCTCCGACTCGGTCTTGCCCTTCAAGTGCTCGGTCATGAGCGAGGCCGAGGCCACCGAGATCGCGCAGCCCTCACCTTCGAAGGCCGCATCGGCGATCACCCCGTCCCGGAGCTTGAGGTACACGGTGAGACGATCGCCGCACAAGGGGTTGAAACCGTCCGCCATGCGGTCGGCATCCGAAAGCCTATGACAGTTCCTCGGATGGCGGTTGTGGTCGATGATGACCTCTTGATAAAGGGTCTTCAGATCGAACATCAGCCGAGCATCCTCCGCGCCTCTTCGATGGCCTCGAACAACCGATCGACCTCCTCTTCGGTGTTGTAGAAGGCGAACGAGGCGCGCGCCGTGGCCGGCACATGGAAATGCTGCATCACCGGCATCGCGCAGTGATGGCCGGTGCGGATCGCGATCCCCTCGCAATCGAGGACCGTGCCGAGATCATGGGGATGGATCCCGTCGATGACGAAAGACAAGACGCCGACCTTCTCCTGTGCCGTTCCGATGAGGCGCATGCCCGGCACCTCGAGGGCACGCGTACTCGCATAGCCGAGGAGCGCGTGTTCGTGGGCGGCAATGCGGGTGAGCCCGATCGATCCGACATAATCGATGGCGGCCCCGAGTCCGATGGACCCGGCGATATGCGGCGTTCCGGCCTCGAACTTGTGCGGGACATCGTGATAGATACTTTTCTGAAAGCTCACCGCCTTGATCATGTCGCCACCGCCCTGGTACGGCGGCATGGCATCGAGCCAGGCGCGTTTCCCGTACAGCACCCCGATGCCCGTGGGGCCGAAGAGCTTGTGGCCGGAGAACGCATAGAAATCGCAATCGAGCAACCGAACATCGACCGGCCTGTGGGCCACGGCCTGGGCCCCGTCGAGGAGCACCGGGACCCCCTGGGCATGGGCGGCGGCGATGATCTCGCGAACCGGGTTGACGGTGCCGAGCGCATTCGAGACGTGCACGACGGAAACGAGCCGCGTGCGCGGGCCGAGGAGCTTCAGGTACTCGTCCATCAAGAGCTCACCGCGATCGCTCATGGGGATGACGCGAAGCACCACCCCGGTCGCCTCGCAGAGCAGCTGCCAGGGCACGATGTTCGAGTGGTGCTCCATCTCCGATACCAGGATCTCGTCCCCGGCCGCGAGGCGCGGGCGCACGAAGCTCTGCGCGACCAGGTTGATGGCCTCCGTCGTGCCGCGCACGAAGACGATCTCGGCGGCCTCGGCGGCGTTGATATAACGCTGGATCTTGCCGCGCGCGCCTTCGTAGGCCTCGGTCGCCTCCTGGCTCAGGCTGTGGACGCCGCGATGGATGTTGGCGTTGGTGTCCTGATAATAGCCAGCGATGGCGTCGATCACGGCCTTTGGTTTCTGCGTGGTCGCCGCGTTGTCCAGATAAACGAGCGACTTGCCCCGCATGCGTCTCGCGAGGATCGGGAAATCACGCCGCCATGCCGCGACATCGAGGGACATGGTCCCGCCCTGCCGCATGGGCTTCTGGGCCGGAAGGGTCGCGGTGCTCATAGGAGGGCCGAGAACGCCTCCGCGCTCGTCTCCGCACTGCCGAGATCACGAGCGAGACCCAAGCGCACGGAGGCGATCGGCAGGCGCGCCAGCACCTCGTCGATGAAGGCCTGGGTCAGGACTACCCGCGCCGCAGCCGCTTCTATCCCGCGCGAACAGAGGTAAAACAATGCATCGGGATCGAGACGGCCGACGCTCGCGCCGTGGCTGCAGATGACGTCGTCGGCATGGATCTGGAGCTCGGGCTTGGTGTCGATCTCGGCCTCGCCGGAGAGCAAGAGGTTGTGGTTGCTCTGGTGCGCCTCGCTCTTCTGGGCATCGGGATGGACCACGACCGTCCCGTTGAAGACCCCGCGGGAACGGCCGTCTAGGACCCCCTTGTAGTGCTCCTCGCTGTACGTATGCGGCAGCAGGTGATCGATGCGCGTGTGGTGATCGACATGCCGCCGCCCGTCGCCGACATAGAGGCCGTGAAGGGCGACCTTGGCGCCCTCCCCTTCGAGCCGCACCGCGATGTCCTGCCGCGAGAGCCGCGCGCCGCAGGCGATCGAGAAGCTCGTCACCTGGCTGTCCCGGGCCTGGCTGACCGACAGCCGACCGACGTGATACGAGCGCGGGTGTTCGCGCTGAACGCGGTAGTGATCGCAGCGCGCGCCCTCGGCGGCGATGATCTCGGTCACGGCAGAGGTGAGGTTCTCCTGGGCGACTATACCGACATAGCTCTCGATGACCGAGGCGCGCGCCCCTTTTCCGAGGTGGATGCATATGCGCGGAAAAGACGCCACGGAGCCGTCGCAGGGGGCGGACAGGAACACCAGATGGACGGGAACACAGAGCGCCACGCCATCCGGCACGGCGAGGTAGGCACCGTCGGCCGTGAATGCCGCATTCAGCGCGGCGAAGGCATCGGGCGGCGCATCCGCCATCCGCTGGATAGAACTGCGGAGCATGGGGGGCGCGTCCGAGAGCATTGCGGCGAGCGGGGCGATGTTTGTGCCCTCCGGCAACGACGCAGGGTCGGCCGACGTCGAGACGCAGTGGCCGTTCACGAACACCAATTCCAGGCATTCCAGCCCGGCATAGCGATAAGAGTTCCGATTATTGGTGTCGATGCGGCGGGCCTCGACGCCGGCGGCGCCCGTTCCCCGGGGGCCGACACCGGGCAGGGCGATCCGCAGAGGCCGCTCGGCGATGGTACTCACATCGGTGTATTTCCAATCTTCGTCCCGGCGGCCCGGAAAACCCCGCTCCCCAAACCTCGCCAATGCCCGCCGCCGGATCGCACGCAGCCACGGAGGCTCGGCGGCCGGAAGACGCGACTCGAGGCGCACCAGCTCCGCAAGAAAAGGATCACTCGGCTCCAGAGGGGAGATCAACTGGACATTCATGCCGCCGCCACTTTGACCCAGTCGTAGCCGTGCGCGTCGAGGTCGAGCGCCAACTCGCGGCCACCGGATCGGACGATCCGGCCGCCCGAGAGCACGTGCACCCGATCGGGCACGACGTAGTTCAAGAGCCGTTGATAGTGGGTCACTACGATGAAGCTCCGTTGCCCGTCGCGCAGGCGGTTCACGCCCTCGGCCACGAGCTTCAAGGCATCGATGTCGAGCCCGGAATCGGTCTCGTCCAGGATCGCGAGGCGCGGCTCCAGGACCGCCATCTGGAAGACCTCGTTACGCTTCTTCTCGCCACCCGAGAAGCCCTCGTTCACCGCGCGTTTCAAGAGCGCCTCGTCGAGGTGTACGAGCTTCAATTTTTCCTTGACCAGGTTCAGGAACTCGATGGCGTCGAGCTCCGCGAGGCCGCGGTACTTACGACCCGCGTTCAAGGCGGCTTTGAGGAAATAGGCGTTGTTGACACCAGGGATCGCGACCGGGTATTGAAAGGCCAGGAACACCCCGCGGTGGGCGCGCTCTTCGGGAGACAGGGCCAAAAGGTCCTCGCCGTCAAAGGTTACGCCGCCGCCCGTGACCTCGTAACCCTCGCGTCCCGCCAGCACGTGCGCGAGCGTGCTCTTCCCCGAGGCGTTCGGCCCCATGATGGCGTGTACCTCGCCGGAACCGACCTCGAGATCGATGCCTTTGAGGATCGGTTTATCCGCGATGCGGACCTCGAGATCATGTACGGCAAGCATCACCCGATCGCCCCTTCCAGGCTCACCCCGAGGAGCCGCTGGGCCTCCACCGCGAACTCCATGGGTAATTCCTTGAAGACCGCCTTGCAGAAGCCGTTGACGATCAAATTGACCGCATCCTCCATGGCGATCCCGCGCTGCCGGCAATAGAACAACTGATCGTCGCTGATGCGCGTCGTGGTGGCCTCGTGGCCGACCTCCGCGGTTGCGTTCTTGACCTCGATGTAGGGGAAGGTGTGGGCCGAGCAGCGGCTGCCGAGCAAGAGCGAATCGCACTGGGTATAGTTGCGCGCGTCTGCGGCGCCCTTGCCGATCCGGACGAGGCCCCGATAGGCATTCCGGCCATGGCCGGCCGAGATGCCTTTCGAGATGATGGTGCTCGTGGTGTTGCGCCCGAGGTGGATCATCTTGGTCCCGGTGTCCGCCTGCTGATAATGATGGGTCAGTGCCACGGAGTAGAACTCGCCGCGGGAGTGATCCCCCTTCAAGATACAACTCGGGTATTTCCAGGTGATGGCCGAGCCGGTCTCCACCTGGGTCCAGGAGATCCACGAACGCGCGCCCCGGCACTCGCCGCGCTTGGTCACGAAGTTGTAGATCCCGCCCTTGCCGTTTTCATCCCCAGGATACCAGTTCTGGACAGTGGAATACTTGATTCGCGCGTCCTCGAGCGCGACCAGCTCGACGACCGCGGCATGCAACTGGTTCTCGTCTCGCATGGGCGCCGTGCAGCCTTCGAGATAGCTCACGTAGCTGCCCGCATCGGCGACGATGAGCGTGCGTTCGAACTGGCCGGTCTTGGCGGCATTGATGCGAAAATAGGTCGAAAGCTCGAGCGGGCAGCGCACGCCCTTGGGGATGTAACAGAACGAGCCGTCGGTGAAGACCGCGGAGTTGAGCGTCGCGTAGAAATTATCCGTGACCGGCACGACTGATCCCAGGTATTGGCGAACCAGATCGGGATGATGGCGCACCGCCTCGGAAAAAGAGCAGAAGATGACCCCGGCCTTTGCCAGCGTGTCCTTGAAGGTAGTCGCGACCGAGACGCTATCGAAGACCGCATCGACCGCGACACCAGCCAGCATCTCGCGTTCGCCCAGCGGGATCCCGAGCTTCTCGTAGGTATCGAGGAGCTTCGGATCGACCTCGGAGAGGCTCTTCGGCCCGTCCGTCTTGGCCTTGGGGGCCGAGTAATACGAGATCGCCTGGTAATCGATGGCCGGGTGCTCGACCGTGGCCCAGCGTGGCTCCTGCATCGTGAGCCAGTGGCGGTAGGCGCCCAGGCGCCATTCGCACAACCACTCGGGTTCTTCTTTCTTATGCGAGATGAGGCGGATGACCTCCTCGGTCAAACCGGGAGGGACCGTGTCCGTCTCGATCTCGGTGAAGAAGCCGGCGGCGTAGTCCCGATTGACCAGGGACTCTACCGATTGGGTGGTTTGTTTCATTTGGAAGCTCTCGGCCATCCGCCCTTACCTCGCTCGGGGGCTATCCAACGTTGAAGCTCTCACCGCAGCCGCAGGTGGCCTTGACGTTGGGGTTATGGAACTTGAAGCCGGCATTCAGGCCTTCGCGGACATAGTCCATCTCGGTACCGGCCAGGAACGTAAGGCTCTTCTCGCTCACCACGACCTTGATGCCGTTCGATTCGAACACCCGATCGTCCTCGGCCACACTTTGCGCGGCCTCGACGATGTAGGCATAGCCCGAGCAACCCGTCGTCTTGACGCCCACGCGCAGACCCACGGCCCCTTCCTGCGCACCGAGGACGCGTTTGACGTGCGCCGCGGCGCGTTCGGTCATCGTGATCTCCATCGCTCTGCCTCTTGCTTGTAATGCCTGTTCAACGTTCTATCTCAATGGCTCTAGCTCATTCCGGCGCCGAGCCCGGTCGCCCGCGGCGGCTGGAAGCGAATGACCCTCGCATCCTGGCGCGCCGAGACCGACCGCACGCTCTGCGTCGCCATGAGCTCGCCGAGGGTGATGCCGCTCAGGAACTCCTCGATGCGCCGGCTCAGGTCCTCCCAGAGATCATGCGTCAAACAGCGCTCGCTGCCCTGGCAGTTCTTCAGGCCCTTGCAGCGAGTCGCATCCAGACCTTCATCCACCGAGCGGATCACCTCCGCGATAGAGACCGCCCCCGCCACGCGCCCGAGCCGATAGCCGCCGCCCGGCCCACGCGCGCTCTGCACCAGTCCGTGCTTGCGTAGCCGCGCGAACAGCTGTTCCAGATAGGCGAGCGAGATCCCCTGCCGCTCCGCGATATCCGCGAGGGCGATCGGCCCGTGCTCGTGATGGACCGCGAGGTCCAGCATCGCCGTGACCGCGTATCGCCCCCTGGTCGTCAACCGCACTGTGGATACCTCACCGCGTGGACCCGCCCCGCATCTCCGCTTGGGCAGTGCAGCATCCCATAGCTGAGTAATTTAGTCAACTATTATGGGAGGGAGTTTCCCATCCTATCGAACGAACCCAGCGTGGCGCCAGCGCCGAGCATGAGTCGGCTTTCAATGAACCGGGCGGCGTGGGTCTGGCGTGGGTGGCGCGAGCGACCGGTGGAGGCGATCACCGCGGAGGTCCAGGAGTGGCTTTCGGGCGCCGGTTATCCGGTCCGGACTCCCGCCGAGCTCGGTCTCGGCGAGGCCGAGGTCCAAGCGCTCACCGCGGGGCGCTCCCCGCGTGCCGCCCCGGTGGATTACTCCCACGTGCTCGAAGTGACCTTGGCGCCGGTGCAGCACGGGAAGGCGCCCAGCGGGTTCTCCATGACCATGGGCGATTCCGATCCGCGCGGGGGGGCCAGGGGTCTCCACGCGGCGAGGTGCTCCCCGCGAGCTGCGCGCTCCTGGACGGCCGAGCCTGCGCGAGGAGGCGATCGCGCGCTCGGACCGGGTGGTGCCCAAGGGCGAGGAGGGGTGGCGCTCGAAGGCGTCCGGCCCGGACCAACGGATCGCGGCGCTGGCTGCGGAGATCCGGGCGACCTGCGAGCCCTTGCTCGGGGAGCTGAATCTCGCTCGAACGGGGGGCGAGCCGGCCGCGACGACGACGTACGGGTCGGGGATCCGGATCGAGGTCGTCCCGGCCGAGGAGATCGCCAGGAAAAAGCGGCGGTCTCGACAACACCGGCACCTGCCCCCAGCGCCCGCCCCCCAGCCCGCGTCTTCGCTGGATACAGCGGCCCCGGCGCCGTCTCCAGCGGGGGCAGGGCCGGGAGCCGCCGGCGCCGGATTCAGCCAGGACACGGGAGCGAGCCCGTCGCGGCGGAGCCACCATCCGTGTCCACCAAACGCCCACGATCAAGACAAGCAAGAAGTAGATCAGGGTATCATGACAGCACGTTTACTGCTGTCATGATGCCATGAGAACCACCGTTACCCTCGATTCCGACGTGGAAGCGCTCCTGCGCAAGGCGATGCGCGAGCGCGGCGAACCCTTCAAGCAGGTCTTGAATGCCGCGATCCGCGCGGCCTTGACCGACGCTCGGCAAGCCAAACCGTTCAAGCAGCCGACCTTCGACATGGGCGAGCCTCTGGTCGATCTGACCAAGGCGCTGTCGCTGGCGGCCGAGCTGGAAGACGCCGAAACCCTCGCCAAGATGCACCGTCGTCGGGCAGACCGGTGAAACTGCCCGACGTGAACGTGCTGCTCTTCGCGGCCACCGCCGTGCCGCAGGCCGCGAGCACGGCAATCCCGAGACCAAAGGCGTTCCACCGCGGCGAGGTTGATCGAGGCGTCCTCGCGGATGGCAGTGTGGGAACAGCCGCCGGTCTCGACGCCCACGATGCGCTCGGCCGGTAGGGCCTGACTCCGGATCAGAAATTGTTGGTCCTCCTTGGTGTAGATGTCGTTGGTCGACCGCGATCCGCCAGTCGTCACGCATCGACTTGCACAGGGCGCCCTGATCTCCGCCGACTCGCGCGGCGAGGAGAAAAGCATTCCAATGTTCCAGCCCTTCCGAGTCGCCCGTGGCCCAGGCCCTGTAGAGGCGCGCGAAGACCGGGATATCGAGCCGCTGTACGCTATGGCGCAACTGTCCGCCGATCCACTCGGGGCCGCGCTCGCCTCATCGCACACCCAGCCGGCTGCGACCGCATGCTCCAACCCGCGAATAGGCATAGGCCCCGATCGGCAAGGTCGGGCTCAAGAGCTGCCAGAGCCGAAGCTGCGCCTCGGCCGTGCTCATGAACCCATGGCGCGCCGCGACTGACGGGAACCAATGCCGCTACGCACCAACGTCGGTTTACGACGGACGAATCCTTGCGCAAGCCCATCGTTCAGTTCGAGGCTGCCAAGGCGATGTTGGCGAACGCCAAGACGTCATCGAGCCGATGCTCGACGACCTCTACCATGATGTCGAGGTCGAGCCTTTGGTACTGGTGCACCAGGATGTTGCGGAACCCCACCATCGCCCGGAGCCTGTCCGTAATCGGCTCATCGATCAACCCGGCGCGGTGCAATAGCGAGAAGCTATCCTTGCTATCCTGGGGTAGCCCCAATTTCCTGGTCCTGATCAGGTGATTGGCGATGTCGATGCAGAGCTCACAGGCACGCTGCACATTCAAGCCAACCGCGTCCTGCTTGAGATAATCCTCCTGGAAGGGAAGCTTGCCTTTCATGGCGTAGTACTTTCGAGCCTGCGCGATACAGCGCTCGATGCTGACCTTCTTGTTCAAGATAACCTGGTTCATACGTTATAAAACCGTCCGCTACGCGACCCTTCCGCCAGGATCTCGGCTCGTTCTTGGCTGAGCTTCTGATAAAACGACAACACCAGCATCTCGAACTCGTTGGCGGCATAGGGATTCCCGGTGTGAATGCGCCGATCGGCCGCGATGATCTCCTGCTGAAACACGGTCGAGACCTCACGCAGATTGATGAGGTCCACGGACTTTTCGAGTAGCGATCCCAGATCGCAACACAACGGGCTCATCGCCAGCATGCGGCTGGCCTTCGCCTGTTCCGGCGGCAGCAACAGGGCGATGTCCACGTCACTGTCCGGCCATGCGTTTTCGGTCCCATATGAGCCGAAGAGATAGATCGCCTGGGTATCGGGATAATGGGCCAACACTGTTCGAACGATATCATCCGTCGCGGTCATACCGTCACCTCTGGCGGTCCTTGAAGGACAAGGTCAGCGTGGCGCCGTGCCGTGCCGGGGATGGAGGCGTTGGGATATGCAGCTTGTCTTTCTCCCGTGGTGTGAGCACCATCGCTCCTCCCGAAATGACAGGCCCGTTGGCCGCGCGGAGGGTAGCACGACGGAGGTCGGATACGCCATAACCTTCGCCTGGTCAGATCGACCCGAGTTTCCAGCGGTACCCAGGGGTACCCGCGCACGGCCCTCTCCGTCCTGCGTGCCATGTCCCAACAGTGTATCGCGCCGCGCGTTCCGATCCACCCGTGTAGGTCCCATACAAATACGGCGGAAGTGCCGTGATAGCTGAGGGATGAGTCCGGCAGTTGGCCCATAAAGACCAAGGGGCGCCATCGTTCCCGATGGGAGCGGGGACTCCGCCAGCGCGTTGCAATACGAGCGGCTCCTTCTCCCTGAGGGAGAAGGGACTTCCATTTCTTGAAGTCGGTCTGTATATCGGTTGCCTGAGAATCTAACCTTCGGGCGATGTCCTCGGCGGGACGGAGAGTTTGTAAAAAACCTACTGTAGGAAAAAACTGGCCAACCTTCCGTGTTCCTGCAATGGTGTTTATCTGGTCTGCTCCGGACTGCAACTGTTCCGCGACCTCGGACCCACGAAACGCGCCACTTTTCAATTCCACCGCTGCGGCAATCAAGCCCTGTGTCGTCACAAACACTAAGCAGTCACATTGCTTGCCCGCGTGACCGGTCAATCCGCCGTACTTGTCGGCATCCAACACTGTCATGCCATCGCTTGACGCAACGCCATCCAGTTTGAGCCGGCAGCCTTCGCATCGGCACTGCCTGACTACGGCGCTCGGCCAGTGGCGTCTCAGCTTCCTATGCATCAAGGTTGCATCATCCGTTCAAGTTTCACCGTCTCGTCGTAAATAGATTCCGCGACTTGTACGAACGCGTCTTCAGGGATCCCTTCCTCCGCCGTGACCGGCAATTCCTTCGTCTCGGTCCCCGATTGGTGGGCGCAGAACGAGAATAGGTACGCTTTTACATCGTCGTGTGCGAGCCGGTCTGCGTCCTCGTATCCGAGGCGGCCTGGCGCTGTCCCCGTTGCGTCCATCCGAATAAGGTTGCTCAACTGCTGCAAGAAGTAGTCACTATGAGTCGTAAGGAGCACGTGCAACCCTTTGTTGACCATTCGGGCGATTGCCCTAGCGAGCTTCCTTTGGTTCTCGGGATGCAGATGTGTCTCCGGTTCCTCTATCATCAGAAAATCGTTTTTCCCAATGACATATTTGAGAAACAGCACGACAGCTCGGATATATGAGATTCGGAACATTGGTTGCCGCCAGGATCGGAGCGGGAAGAATCGGGGCGCAGGTCGTCCGAACAGACGAAAGAGGGCGTAGAGAAGAAGCGCCTCCCGCGTTGTTCGGCCCTATGAAGACCGTCAAGCGCCTCAAGGTAACATCGGCCTCTCGGATCGGCCCGAAATGCTTGACGGTCACCCTCAACACCGAGACAAGTCCTGAACCTATGGCGACACTGTGCCGGGCGACCGAGACGGAAAAGCATTCATGCCAGTCCGTAGACACTCTGCCCGTTCGCGAGCGCCCCGCCGAAGGCCGCGAACATCGGCCGGTAGTGCACGGGCTGGGGGGTGGGGATGGAGGCGTTGGGGTCGCCCATCGCCGCCGCAGCGATCATCCCGCCCTTCAGGACCATGGCCGGCTTGGCGCCGAAAAAGGCCGGTTTCCACAGCACCAGATCGGCGAGCTTGCCGATCTCGACCGAGCCGACCTCATGGGCGATCCCGTGGGTGATGGCCGGGTTGATCGTGTACTTCGCCACATAGCGCCTGGCGCGCAACCCCAGTCCTCGTGAAGTTTGAGGCCAATGGCCCCGGCCGCGATCTGCTCGCGCAGGGCGTGCGCCAGACTCGCATTCCCCTTGCCCACGAAACCGAGGTTCATCGGCAAGCTCTCGGCCGCGCGCAACATCTGCGCGAGGTTCCAGGGGCCGGGCGTGCAGGTCGTGGCGTTGGTCCCGGCCGCGGGGCCGGTGCCATCGCCGATCATCGTGGTCACGCCCTGCACGATCGCGTTCGAAGCGGAGCGCCGCATTGGTCTCGTAGAAATGATAATGAGAGCCGACCTGGATCGGTCGATCTCCCGTGTTCGCGACCTTGAGCGTGCGCGTCTCGCGGCCCGCGTTCAGCGAAAGCGTGCCGGGTTCGAGGAAAAGCTCGCCTGGGATCATGGCCGCCTCCTCAGAAGATCGGGTGATGCACGGTGACCAGCTTGGTGCCGTCGGGAAAGGTCGCCTCGACCTGGACCTCGGCGACCATCTCGGGTACCCCGTCCATGACGTCGTCGCGCGTCAGGAGCGTCGCGCCATGACTCATCAGTTCCGCGACCGTCCGCCCGTCGCGCGCCCCTTCGAGGATGGCGGCGGAGATGAAGGCAACCGCCTCCGGATAATTGAGCTTGACCCCCCGCGCCATGCGCCGCTCGGCGAGCAACGCGGCGGTGAAGATGAGCAGCTTGTCCTTCTCGCGTGGTGTGAGCTCCATCGCCTCCCCCCATGAAACACATGACAACGAGTTCGCGGGCGCTTCCCCGATCGGAGGGTAGCATGATGGAGATCGGAGAGGTAGGACCCGCAGGAACCTGGGGTGCCCGGATCCTGCGTGTGGGCGAGACTGCGATCGGCCCTCTCGGGCCTCCCCGAGCTGCTCGCTCGGCTGCCCGACACGCCCGCTACGGTGCATCCTACCTCTGGGCGTGCCCCTTTGCCGTGACAAACGCGTGGTGCGGCAGCTGGCGTTCGCCGGGCATGAGGTGAAGGCATTATGACCGACGCCCCCGAGCCCCGCTGCAGGCGATCCCCCGTTACGTTCGTGTCGGGCAAAGGCCTTCGATGCAGCCGAGGCCGCTGGATGTGATGGAGGCGGCGGGCAAGCTCAAGGAGTACACCAGGGAGGCCGTGAACGACGGCGGCCTGCCACACGCCGAGGCGATGCTGATCAATCAGGCGCGCGCTGGAAGCGATGTTCGATGAAGCGCATCGGGCCAGGAAAATGCATGAGCGTTGGCGCGCCCCCGAGGGGTACCCAGAATGGGCGCCCCCTTTGGCGACTTTCGGCCGGCGTGTCGTCGCTAGGCGCCAATCGACTCGGTGATCGCCCCCTCCGGATCCGGTCTTGCTCCGATCGTAGGGTTCGACGGGTCGAGCGCTGCACTTCGACTCGGACCTCGCCGAACTGCCGCGGGCCGGGATCGTCGACCGAGCACTGTTGACTTCATCAGGGAACCGGGACTATGGTTTTACGCGACGGATGGTGGTCGTTTCTCGGCAAGATTGCCGGCTCGGGATAGAGGTGTCGTCTGCTCGCTGGTGGAAGGGAACCAATTGGTTTCATATGGAGATTACACGTGAAAAAAGCTCTCTCGGCCGCTTGCGCGGTCACAATGATGAAATGCTTGAACAAGCATTTCATCGTTATAACTGCCATCATGGTTATCGGCCTGTTCGGGCTATCAGCGACAGCGAATAGTCAGGAGACGGTTGCAGGCATCCCAGACTTTGCTGTCACCTGTACCAACCCAGGTCAACTGTGTGATCCACCGTTTTCCGTGTCACTTGAAACAGGATCAGTTCTCCAGGCACGGTACTTTGTACGCAGTACTCATTGTTCGTCTGTCAGGGTTCATCTTTTCGTCGATGGAACCTTAAAAGCGACCACAGGGTTCTTAGGCTGGCCTGGCGCTCCATCCCCATTTGCAGAATTACCATTGGATACAGGCCTTGTAGATTTGGGACCCGTGTCGCCGGGCACACATCTAATCAGTTTTCAGGCGGAAGGCCAAGTAGGCGGCTGCAATTCTGGCCAGCCTGAGAGTTGGGGTGGCAGCCTAGAAGTGCCTCATGCCACAACGGTGCAGCCTGTTCAGCTTCCGGGCCAGCCCCCGGTCCAGCCTCCGGTCCAGCCTGGCCAGCATGGCCAGGCTCCGGTCTTATGTAACGGGCTGCCGGCGACCATCGTCGGAGACAGTAACAGCAACATGATCTTCGGGACCCCGGGCAATGATGTCATCGATGGCCTGGCCGGAAACGACACGATCTTCGGCCTCGGCGGCGACGACGTCATTTGCGGTGGTCCGGGTCGCGATAAGCTGGACGGCAATAGCGGCAAAGACAAGCTGTTCGGAGGTGCGGGAAACGATGTCCTGAAGGGCGGAACAGGCCGGGATCGGCTGTACGGCAATGGCGGCAACGACAAGCTGTTCGGGGGTGCGGGAAACGATGTCCTGAAGGGCGGAACAGGCCGGGATCGGCTGTACGGCAATGGCGGCAACGACGCGATGAACGGGCAATCGGGCTCCGATCGCGGCGACGGCGGAAGGGGTACCGATAAGGCCACACGCTGCGAAAGGATGACCCGCGTGCCCTGACCTCCCGAGATCCGCCCGAAGCGCGTCGGACGAACGCCGTCTCGGTGTCTCGACCCGGCGGTCGCGAGTCATCCGCGTACCGTCCGTCATATTACAGGGCGCGGTAACCACAATTATTGTTGCGAGTCCGCACTGAATTTCTTGTTGACGCTCAAGGCGCCGGCGATGGCATGGGCCAAGTCGCGGGACTGTAGCGGCTTTTTGAGCAGAGCCTGGATCGCCGCGCGCCGCGCCTTGTGGGCAAGCTCCGGCCCACCGAAGCCGCTCATGAGCAGGACCGGGATATCGGGACGGATCGCCCGCAGGCACGTGGCAAGCTCGGTACCGCTCATGCGCGGCATGAGCTGGTCGGTTACGACGAGATCGAAACGCGCCGGCCGCGCTTGGAATGCCTCGATGGCGGCCTGACTGTCTTGGAAACCGACGGGTTCGTAGCCGAGGGCGGCGATCATCTCCTCACCGAGTAGCACGAGCGCCTCGTCGTCGTCGACGAGGAGGACCGTCTCTCCGCGACCTTTGGGGATCGGCACGCGCTCGATACCGCTTGCGGAGGCGGTCTCCAAAGACCGAGGGAAGTAGACCGTGAAGCTGCTCCCCTGGTCCGGTATGCTCGAAACCTCGATGGCACCGCCGTGGTCGCTCACGATGCTGTGCGCCAGGGACAGGCCGAGCCCGGTCCCCTGGCCCAGGTCCTTGGTGGTGAAGAAGGGATCGAAAACCCGATCGAGCGTGGCCTCGTCGATCCCGTGTCCGGTGTCCGTCACTTTTAGGCGCACATAGGCCCCCGGCTCTATGGTGTGATGTCTTTGCACCATCCGCTCGCTGAGCTCGATCACGTCGAGGGCAATCTCCAGCAGCCCGCCTTCCGGCATCGCCTGTACGGCGTTGGTGCAGACATTCATCAAAAGCTGATGCAGTCGGATCACATCGCCCTGCACCGTCGCATCCTCCGCGCTCACACGCAGCTTTAGCTCGATCGTCTCGGGCAACGAGGCCTTGATAAGCTCCGCGACCTCGCCGAGCAGCGGCCCCATCCGCACCGGGACGAGTTCACGGCTTCCCGGCTGCGTGAAGGCCAGGATTTGATCGACCAGGTCCTTCGCCCGGTTCGTCGCCGCCATCACGTTGCCGAGGTAACGCCGGAGGTTGCTGCCTTCGGGCACGGCGTCCAGCGCCATCTCCGCATACCCCACGATGGCACCGAGTATTTGTTAAAATCATGGGCGATCCCGTCCGCGAGCGTCCCGATCGCCTCGAGCTTCTGCGCCTGGCGGAGCTGTGCCTCGAGCCGCGCCTTTTCGGACTCGGCGCGCTCGCGCTCGGCAAGCTCCTCTTGCAGCCGGGCGTGCGCGGCCCGCAGCTCACCCGTGCGCTGCTCGACCCGCAGCTCGAGCTCCGCGTGGGTTTGGGCGAGGGCCCGGCTCGCGGCCTCCGCCGCCTCCTTGGCCGCCCGCAGCGCTGCTTGGGCGCGCTTGCGCTCGGTGATGTCTATGAGGCTCGCCCGCACGAGGTTTCGCCCGCTCTGAGGCAATCGGACGAGACGGGTCTCACAGGGAATAGACTCGCCTGCGGCGTTCGAATGGACCCACTCGAAGATCGGAGCTCCCCCGTTCAGGGCGTCATAGATGTATCCGCGGGCCGCCTCGGTCGATGGCCGACCGTCCGGTTGTTCTCGAGGGCTGAGCGCCAGAGGTCCCCTCTGCAGCAAAGACGTCCGATCAAAACCAAAGAGCTGCTCGGCGTTCTCATTCACATCGATCCAGCGGCCCGTATCGGCGTCCAGGATAGTCATGGCCTCCGGGGCATAGGCCACGATGGTGGCGAGGCGCTGCTCGCTCTCCCGTAAGGCTTCCTCGGCCCGCAGGCGTTCGTGGCGCTCGATGGCGAGCGCGATGAGGTTCGCCATGGCGATGCCGAGCAGGCGGTCCTCGGGGGTCCAGGGGACAGAGAGTCCGACCTGCTCGTGGCACAGCACACCTTCCAAGCGCGCCTCCAACTGGATCGGGATGTCCATCATTGCCGTGATGCCGAGCGGCGCGAGATAGCCGCTCGAAAACTCACAGGTGCGGGGGTCGGCGCAGGCGTCGTTGGCGACGATGGCCTCGCTGCTGGCCAGAGCGTGGAAATAGGCGGGATAGTCCTCGGCACGCAGCTTGACGCCGGCGCTGTGCCGCTTTGCGCTAAGCTCGAAGAGATCCACACAGCGGATGGCCGAGCGCGCTTGGGTGTAACGCCACAGGCTCACACGCTCGATGCGCATGAGCCGTGCGGCCGTTTCAGTGACGAGCTGGAGGGCCTGCTCTAGATTGTCCCCGTGTAATACATGGCTCTGGGTCAGGGCCGCTAGCGCGGCTTGCTGTTCGAGCGGGCGTTTATGCCGGGGATGCAGATCGGTGGTCACCCCAGGACGACGCCCATTGGTCCACCTCCGCCGCGACGCCTAGCGTACATCTTCCGCAGATCGTGAAGCCGCGAGCCGCCCGTCGGGCAGGGTGGTGGGTGAAAAGAACGCCTCGAGTGAATCGGATTCCTCGGCATCCATATACGCGAGGTCGAGCTTGTAGTCATTGACGGTAATGTTGGTGCCTAATTGTCACCACACGTAGTCGTAGCCGCCAAGTGCCCCGCTGCTCTTGTCCCTTCGACGTCCTGGTAGCCGACGACACCGTACGGCCCGAGCCCTGAATGGCGGGACCGTCGCTGTTGGAGATCCCTCGGAATCGATAGTCATTCATGAGACAGATGGTGCTGCTGAAGTTCTGGCTTGCGAAGGGTCCGCTTTCTTCCTCCGTTTTCTCCGCACACGCCGGATGGTAGATGCACGCCGTGGCGAGCGCTAGCAGTATTGTAGTTCTGCGCATTTTCTCTCCGCTTATTGGTAGCAAGCCCCCTACCGCAATGCTCTAATACAAGCTCAGGTTTGAGGACGCCGCGATGGCGGTTCGATAGCCGTTCGAGGGCGGCCTCCAGGGCCGGAGGCCCCGTGGCCATCGCCGCGCGATTCTCGGGCAGCCTCCACTCGGCCCGAAGCCTGCGGATGAGGTCCGTCTCGATCGGCCCCACGGAGATGAAGATCAAATCCGGTCGCGCGCTGTCGGCGAGTCGGATGTGATGCTCATCGAGCAAAACCACACGCGCGCTCGGCGAGGCATGCAGGGCTTGGGTCGTGAGCTGCTGCACCACGGTGGCGTTGTAGGTGATACGCAAGACCCCGAGGGGCTGGCCTGCGGGGTCCCATATCAGGCTGGCAAAGTGCAGCGTCAGGGCATCCCCGGGCGCATCCGCGAACTGCATCGCCGAGACCGTCGGCACCTTCGTGGCCACGAGCGCCTTGTAGTAGTCGCGCTCTGATTCATCGCGCCCAATCTGTATCGTGCGCGTGTCGAGGAGGTTATGACCATTGAGGTCGAGCACGGCGAAGGAAATGAGGTTCACGGTGTCCTTGTGGCTCAATCGCAGCAGCGTCTGCCATGCGGCCGCCTTGTGAAGCTCGTCAACGGGCGCCGACAGGAAATCTTGAACCGCAGGCAAAAGTCCATGCACCCGCAGACCATTCAGGTTCTCATTGAGAAAGCCGTCGACGGCCTGGGCGGTCTGCGTGGCGCTGGCATAGAGAGCCCGGTGCGCGGCGTCGATCAGCGCTTGGCGCGTCGCGCGCTGGTTGAAATATGCGAGCAACAAGAGCGGTGCGAGGGAGACCAATAGGAAGGCCGCGATCAGTCGCGGACGCAGCTTGGAAAACAACGGCCTACGCACGCATGCCGCCCCAGGCCCGACGACCATCGACTCGACCGGCACCGCAGGACATGCTGGCTGAGCCCTATTCGGCCGGAAGAAACGAGGGATCGATCAGCCCCTCGAGGTCCGGGAAACGGCCGAGGCTCCCGGTTCGGATGTAGAAATCGACATAGGCGCGGGCGCTCTGATAGAGCGATGTCGGATCGTTGCGATCGAAGGCCCGGCGATTGTCCGCGAGGTTGAGGAGCTTGATCCCGAGCGTTTGCGCCTCGCCGAGCGGTATCGCAAGGGCCCGTGCGATGATCGCGTTGTCCTCTTCGGGGTGTGCGCGCCAGTGCTCGACGGCCCGCAGGATAGCGCGCAAAAAGGCCCGGACGTCCTCGGGCCGCTCCCGGAGCACCGCGCCGCGGAACTGGAGCGTATCGATGATGAGCCCGGGCGTCTCGCGGCTCGTGTACAGGACCCGGCCCTCTGCTTGCCCCATCCGAGAAACATACGGCTCCCAGGTCTGCCCCACATCGATGACGCCGGCGCGCCACTGCTCGGGGACGAGATTGGCATCGATGTTGATGAGCGTGACCTCGGCCCGTGTCAGCCCCCCGGGCCTCCAGCATGCGCTCGACGAAGAGCTCGCCGAAATCGCCCAAGGCAGTCCCGATCACCTTGCCGCGCAGTTCCCCGATGTTCGTGATCGCGGGCGTCGCGACCACCGCATCGCCGCCCACCGATTCATCGATTGCAAAGACCACCCGAATGTCGGGATGCTGGCCGCTCGCCACCATCAGGCTGCCGAAGGGCAGCGCCATGCCATCGTACTTGCCGGCGAAGAAATCGGCGATCTGGGGCTCCTGGTCTTCCGCATAGATCAACTCGACGGCCACGCCCTCCTGGGCATAGTACCCGAGCTCGCGCGCCAAGGTGATCGGGAAAGTATCCCGGCTATTAGGATGTGCGCGAAGCGTAGCGCCGGACGCGTGGGCGCAGGCGCCTCGGGCGCCGAGCAGCCCCCGATGAGCAGGGCGGCAAGGACCAGCCCAAGCCCCGCACCCCGCCATGCGCTCAATCGTTTGAGCCGATCGCCTCGAAGCCCGCGCATCGACGTTACCACTGTAACCGAATCGATTTCATTTGTAAGCAAATTCCGGCGCTTTGACATCATCCGGTAAGGCACCCGCCCTACTCTCCCCGCATCGGGAAAAGGACGGAGCTCCGTCCTTCGCCATCCCGAAACGGGTTTCAGGCTCCGAGGAGAACGACCATGTCGAATCGTAACAAGGGCCTCTCGATTCCGCGCCCCCTGGATCGCGGGCTCTTGGCTCAAGTTGCAGAAAGGCATCCTCTCGGCGCCCTTTCGTTCGAGTGCCAATGCCATGACTGCCATCTCAAAAGAGCTGGCGTCCTGGGTCCTCACGTGGCGATTCCTGGCAGGCCTGGACACGATGGACTTCTACCGCGACGTCGAAGGGCGAGGGGACCCAGCGAAAACGCGCAGACGAAGAATGCGAAATCGTGAGCACCCAACCCCGTACGAGAGCTAGGACATCGAGCATGAACCTATACTTCCATCACGACCACCCGTAAAGGCCGAGGACGAGTAACCCGCGGTGATCGCGCTGCACGCCGGTATCGGCTCGGTGCAGGAATGGCGGCCACTCGCCGAGCGCCTGCGCTTTGCCTACCGGGTGCTGGCTCCGGACCTTTACGGCTATGCCACGAGCCGGGAGACACCTCGATGCCGCGCTCTCCGATCCGATGCCACCCTCCTGATACGCCGGAATACACGTACCGGTATTGCTCGACCAGTCCTCGGAGCTGCTTCTCCGCGGCGCGCATCGCCCAACTCCTCGCACGCATCCTTTTGTCTCTAATAGTTTCAGTGGTCCTCGCATCATGGGGGCCTGCTGCCAGTGCGGCGGCGGCGAATCGTCTGGCCATTCCACCTGTGATCACGAGCACCAGGGTGGACGCCGAAGGGAATCGGATGATCATTTCTGGCAGTAATTTTGGCGGCACACGGCCGATCGTTACCTTCGGTGATCGGGTGGTGAAAGTGACAAGGCATTCCGCACGCGAGGTGGTCGTGGAGATACCCGAGGGCGTCCCAATGGGAGCTATCGCTTGACGGTGACCAACCGCCAGTTTAATGTTACATCCGATCCGTTCAGCGCGGCATGGTTCGCCGATGCCGAGGCTCGGGGCCGGATCCATTAGCGAGTATCGTTGCGACTCCGCGCTGACGTCCAAGGCGCTGGCGATGGCGTGGGCCAGGTCGCGGGACTGCAGCGGCTTCTTTAAGCAGGGCGTCGACCGCGGTGCGCTGCGCCTTGTGGGCAAGCTCCGGCCCACCGAAGTGCCCGTGGGAGAGGCCGGGCGTCCCCGCTAAAAGATGCGCGAGACGGTGAACAGCACCGTTCCTTCCGTTCAGTTCCGTGAAGTCCGCGATCCGCCCCAGACGTTCGAATGACCAGAGGGCCGGCCGTTTCTCGAGCGTCGCGCGTGAAGGGGGATACGCGATCATCTGTAGCTCGCGACCGAGGTTATGGGCGAGGAGCACCGAGAGCAGGTAGATCTGATTCCCAACCCAGGTGCGGGTGGGGACATAGGCGAGCGCGTTGTCGGATTTGAGCTCGGCGAAGATCCCCTCCTGGCTGCCCCGGCCGTTGTGGAAGACGAGCGCCTTGCGGGCGCCCACGGGCTTGTTGGTCAGGATGACCTTGAACTCATAGCCGTAGGCATGGGGGACGAATAGCTCGGGCTGGATAGGTTCTTTGTGTTGTTGTTTGACGCGAGTCCGAAGGAAGAGGAAGCGGTGGAGCGTCTTCCAGGCCTTGGGTTTCCACTTGGCCTCGAAGTAGCTCCACTCTGTTGTCCCTCGCCACCACAAGCGCCGTGCCTCGATGCGCGCTCTATTCGGCCGGAAGAAACGCGGGATCGATCAGCGCATCGAGGTCCGGGAGACGCCCGAGGCTCCCCGTCCGGATGTAGAAATCGACATAGGCGCGGGCGCTCTGATACAGCGATGTCGGATCGTTGCGATCGAAGACCCGGCGATTGTCCGCGAGGCTCAGGAGCTTGAGCCCGAGCGGCTGCACCTCGTCCGGCGGGATCGCGAGCGCTTGTGCGATGATCGCGTTGTCCTCTTCGGGGTGCGCCCGCCAATGCTCGACGGCCCGGTTGATGGCGCGCAGGAAGGCTCGAACGTCCTCGGGCCGCTCCCTGAGCACCGCGCCGCGGAACTGGAGCGTATCGATGATGAGCCCGGGCGTCTCTCGGCTCGTATACAGGACCCGGCCCCCCGCCTTTACCACCCGGGAAACATACGGCTCCCAGGCCTGCCCCGCATCGATCACCCCGGCGCGCAACTGGTCGGGGACCAGATTGGAATCGGTGTTGATGAGCGTGACCTCGGCCCGCGTCAGCCCCCCGGCCTCCAGCATACGCTCGACGAAGAACTCGCCAAAACCGCCCAAAGTCACCCCGATCACCTTGCCGCGCAGCCCCCCCGATGCCCGTGATCGCGGGCTTCGCCACCACCGCATCGGCGCCCGCCGACTCGTCGATCGCGTAGACCACCCGAAGGTCGGGGTGGTGGCCGCTGGCCACGATAAGGCTGCCGATGGGCAGCGCCATGCCGTCGTACTTGCCGGCGATGAAATCGGCGATCTGGGGCTCCGTGTCTTCCGTATAGATCAACTCGACGGCCACGCCCTCCCGAGTGTAGTACCCCAGCTCGCGGGCCAAGGTGATGGGGAAATATCCCGGCCATAGGTTGTGCGCAAAGCGCAGCGCCGGGCGCTCGGGCGCAGGCGCCTCGGGCACCGAGCAGCCCGCGATGAGAAGGGCGGCAAGGACCAGCCCATGCCCCCCACCCCGCGATGCGGCCCAGCGTTTGAGCATATGGCCTCGAAGCCCGCGCATGGCCGTTACGACTGTAGCCGAACCAATTTCATTTGTAAGCAAATTCCGACGCTTTGAAATCATCCGGTAGGGACTGGTCATTCTGCTTTACACATCATGCCGACTGCCTGGCCTAGCGAAGGGTTGGATGGTGGCGAAGAGGGGGCCAAGCGGGGCGCCGGGGGTGGGCGATATGCGATGATATGGTTGACCA
>JBOIDR010000035.1:0-34010 GCA_050740695.1 Gammaproteobacteria bacterium
CACAGAGATCACGCCCACGGTAGCGAAATAGGATCGGTTCCATGAAGGCCCCCCCACAGTCGAGAAAACCTTACACGAAAGCCGACGCTGACGCCAGTGGCTCTTTCAGGAGGCTAAAGTGTTACGCTCAAGCAAGTCCTGATTCACATACAAGGTCAATAAGCTGCAAGCGCCAGGGTATTCCCACCCCTGCGCAGCGGGGGAGGGTCAGGGTGGGGGTCGGGCGCGTCAGGTGGAGACGAGTCTTGGTCAGCGGCTGGAAAGGCTTGGCCCCCACCCTACCCTCCCCCGTCCGCAGAAAGCGCGGACAGGGGAGGGAGCCTCCGCATTGCCTCCCCTGCGTAGCGGCGGACGATCGTGGTAGGGGTCGAGCGCCGCGGTTCGGATAGGCTCGACCCCCATCCTATCCCCCTTACGAGGGGGAAGGGACGATAAACTTCAAATGTCTTTGGCTGGTCTTCAATATCGGGGGCAACAAGTGGCGTCTGATCGCCCATGTGAATTTCGAGCGGCAGATCGTGTATGTGAAAGACGTATTGCCCCACGCCGATTATGATCGTGGAGGTTGTCAATGAAGGTCGCAGAAATCGCTGTCCCGTGGGCGAGAATCAGTATTGGAAATAGGGCCGATTCGGGACGATGCCCATTACCGGCGCCTGTCCCAGCGGCTCGATGCCCTAGTGGAAGCGGCGGTCGCGGAAGCGGAAGGTTCCTTGTGGGATCTGGTCGAGTTGATCGGCGATCGGCTGCGCGAGTATGAGGCCCGGGCCCACCCCTGGGGAGATGCGGAACCGATCGACGCTTTGCGCTATCTCATGCAAGCCCACGGCTTGAGCCAGGCCGACCTGCCCGAGCTGGGTAGCCCGGGCGTGGTATCGGAGCTCTTGGCCGGCAACCTGGAATTGAATGTGCGCCAGGTCCGGGCGCTCGGTGATCGCTTCGGCGTAAATCCGGCGGTGTTTGTGTTAAAGAGTTCCAAGCCCACAGGCGTTACCGCCAAGAGGAGGCGGGCGAACCCCAGCGTCGTTCGCGAAGAACTGCACCCAAAGGCTTTCCCGGTTTCGGCGACACCATCCGCAAGGCCTGTGGTCGCGAACCGCTTGCGCGCGGGAGCAGCATGTAGAATGCGCTCCTTGCCATGCACGGGCGACCCCAGATTGCTGTCCCCACATCCCCGGCAGCGCTCGGGGCCCTGTGCGCCCTCGGCGCCTCGCTCATGATGGCGCTCATGGGCGCCGCCGTGCGCATGGCATCCACCGAGATCCCGAACGAGATGGTGGTGTTTCTGCGCAATGCCTTCGGCCTCCTGGCGCTCTGGCCCTGGATCCGGAGAGTGGGGTTGTCGGGGCTCGCCACCGATCAGTGGCCGGGGCATCTGCTCCGCTCCCTCACCGGGCTCTCGGCGATGTATTGCTTCTTCTACGCCATCGCCCGGCTCGACCTGTCGCAGGCGGTGCTGCTCAATTTCAGCGCCCCGCTCTATATCGCGCCCATCGCCTGGCTGTGGCTCGGGGAGGCAATCACAGGAAGGCTCATGTTCTCGGCCCTCATCGGCTTCGCCGGGGTAGCGTTGATCCTGAAACCGGGGACGGCGCCGTTCTCGACTGACGCGGCCATCGGCGCGTTTTCGGGGCTTTTGGCCGCCATCGCCATGGTGTCGCTACGCAGCATGGCCCCGAGCGAGCCGCCGCTACGCGCGGTCGTCTATTTCAGCGCCATCGGGACCGTGGTCTCCGCGGTGCCCCTGGTTTGGGCCTGGGAGACGCCCGCGCCCATAACCCTCCTCATCATGGCGGCCGCGGGGATCTTCGCGACCTTGGGGCAGATCCTCTTGACCACCGGCTACCTGCTCGCGCCGGCCGCCCGCGTGGCGCCTTACACGTACAGCACCGTCGTCTTTGCGACGCTCATCGGCTGGATCTTCTGGCACGAGATGCCCGATCGCATGAGCACCGCGGGCGCGCTCCTCGTGTGTCTGGCCGGGATCCTGGCCGTGGCGCGGGCGAAGGCACCTCAGATAGAATACCCGGTGACCTAATCCGTCAAGGCTATCCACAACAAGACCGCCGAGCGGGCGGCCTGGAGAGAATGCCATGTCCGATATCGAAATCGCCCAACGGGCCCAGATGCGGCGGATCATGGAGCTGGCGCAGGACCGGCTCGGGATCCCGGATGACTATCTCGAGCCCTACGGCCACTACAAGGCCAAGCTGTCCCTGGACTATCTCGACACCATCAAGGACCGCCCGGACGCCAAGCTGATCCTGGTCACCGCCATGACCCCGACCCCCGCCGGCGAGGGCAAGACCACGACCACCGTGGGGCTCGGCGATGCCCTGAACCGCATCGGCAAGAAGGCCTTGATCTGCCTGCGTGAGCCCTCCCTCGGACCGGTGTTCGGGATGAAGGGCGGCGCGGCGGGCGGCGGCTATGCCCAGGTGGTCCCGATGGAGGACATCAACCTCCATTTCACGGGCGACTTCAACGCCATCGGGCTCGCCAACAACCTCTTGGCGGCGATGCTCGACAACCACATCCACCACACCAATGCGCTCGGCTTCGATGTGCGCCGCATCGCCTGGAAGCGCGTCGTGGACATGAATGACCGGGCGCTGCGCGACCTCACCGTGGCGCTGGGCGGTCCCGGCAATGGCTTCCCGCGTCAGGACGGCTTCGATATCGTCGTGGCCTCGGAGGTCATGGCGATCTTCTGCCTCGCCAACTCCGTCGAGGACCTGAAGAAACGCCTCGGCAACATCGTCGTCGGTTACACCCGGGAACAGAAGCCGATCCGCGCTTCGGACCTCAACGCCCACGGCTCGATGACTGTGCTCCTGAAAGACGCCCTGAAGCCCAACCTCGCGCAGACCTTGGAGAACAACCCGGCCTTCATCCATGGCGGTCCCTTCGCCAACATCGCGCACGGCTGCAATTCCGTGATCGCCACCCGGGCGGCGCTCAAGCTGTCGGATTATGTCGTGACCGAGGCCGGATTCGGGGCCGATCTCGGGGCCGAGAAGTTCATCGACATCAAGTGCCGTAAGTCCGGGTTGAGACCGGACGCCGTGGTGATCGTGGCGACCATCCGGGCGCTCAAGTTCCACGGCGGCGTCGATCTCAAGTCCCTCAACGTCGAAAACCTGCCGGCCGTGGAGAAAGGCCTCGCCAACCTGGAGCGCCATGTCAACAACGTGCGCAACCACTTCGGCCTGCCCTGCATCGTGTGCATCAATCATTTCACCCACGACACCCCCGCCGAGCTCGATCTCGTCAAGATAAAGATGGCGCACCACGAGGCGCCGGTGGTCGTGGCCCGCCATTGGGCCGATGGCGGCGCCGGGGCCGAGGACCTGGCCCGCACGGTGGTCGATGTGATCGACCGGGTGCCGGCGGATTTTCGCTTCGTCTACGAGGATTCGGCCACCTTGTGGGAGAAGGTGACCACCATCGCCGGCAAGATCTACGGGGCACGCGGGGTCACCGCGGACGCCAAGGTGCGGGCCCAGATCCAGAGGCTCCAGGACGACGGTTACGGCCACTACCCCGTGTGCGTCGCCAAAACCCAGTACTCGTTCTCGACCGATCCAAAGCTCCGCGGCGCTCCGTCCGGCCACGAGATCGGGATCCGCGAGGTACGGCTCTCGGCCGGTGCCGAGTTCGTGGTCATGGTCTGCGGCGACATCATGACCATGCCCGGCCTCCCCAAGGTCCCGGCGGCGGAGAAGATCGATATCAACGAGGCGGGCAAGGTGGTGGGGTTGTTCTAGTCCGCAAGCTCGCGCAATTGACCCGCACGGCGCGCGTGAAATGGTTCAAAACATAAACCAACCGGTCCTCAGGAGGTTGCTGTGGCAAAGTTTTCTATGACGAAACCAATGGTTCTTTCGAGTCTTATTCTCTTGAGTGCGTACACGCCTGGAGCGCTCGCGGCGCAGGATGCTCGAGCGTGCCAGAAGAAGTGTGCCGAGAAGATGCAGCAGTGCCTCTCGAAGTCGGGCATGTCGAGTATGGGGATGTCCAATAGCCCCACGGATACGAAGAAGACTGCTACCAAGTGCGCGGACGGCAAGCGAGCTTGTGAACGCGCCTGCAAGTAGCGGGCGGTAGGCAGCGCTGCTGGAAGGGGCTGGATCGGGATGCCCAACCGCGCGGGAGACTGGTTCCGACAGGCCGAGCGCGATCTGGAACAGGCCGTGGCCTCGGCCCGAGACGGCCTGCACGAATGGGCGTGCTTCGCGGCTCAGCAAGCGGCGGAGAAGGCGGCCAAGGCCCTGCACCTCGCGCATGGCCAGGAGGCCTGGGGTCACGTCGTGGCACGCTTGCTCGCCCAGTTGCCCCTCGCCGTACCCCCCGATCTGATCGAAAAAGCGCGGGTACTGGACAACTATTACGTTCCGACCCGCTACGCCAACGGCCACCCCGACGGCGCGCCTTTCCAGCATTACGGCACCTTGCAAAGCGGCGGCGCGATCGATTATGCCCGTGAGATCCTTGACTTCGTCCGTGCTCAGATGGCCTGATCGGCGGTGCGTGGAGGAGGCACTGCAAGCATGGCTCGCGCGCGAAGAAGGGTGCCACCCCGATCTCGTGCGCCTCGGGTATTTCGGGTCCTATGCCCGTGGAGATTGGGGCGTGGGCAGCGACCTCGACCTCATCGCCCTGGTCCGGGAGGCAGACGAGCCGTTCGAGCGCCGCGCCCTGTCCTGGGACTTGAACCCCCTGCCCGTCCCGTCCGAGTTACTCGTCTACACCGAGGCGGAATGGCGCCGGCTCCTCGATGCCCGCTCGCGCTTCGCCGAGACCGTCATGCGACAAGCGGTATGGGTCTATCCTTGATCCGCAGAGCGCGGCCGCCCCTGGTAGAGGCATGCGCACCCGGAGAATTTGCATTCTGACCCTGTGGCCCTGTGGTGTTTATAATTAGCGTTATCCTCTACAGGATAGCCCAAGGTGATATTATGGCGAAGTTGGAAGTTGCCCGACCTGGCAGAGCGGTCTCATCGTCCTCCACGACGGCAGGCCCCGGGCGGTCGGCAAGTCCCAGGGCCACCACAACCTCTATCCGACGGGCACCAGGCTCCTCGAGGGCGAGCCCCTCAGGGTCGTGAGCCACAACGTGGACCTGCGCAGCCGCACCCGACGACCCGGCGCCAGGCATTGAACTTTGTAAGGCGCCCAAGGTAAGATAGGCGAATCCGAATTCCCCGTGATGACAGGTTCGAGGCTTACATCCACTACATTGCGCACTACTACGATCCTGACGAATCCGCCTTTGGCATTTATTTTAGTCCCTCTTGTCATGTGCTTACCTTCATAAAGAGGACCTTGGGCTGTGACTGAGCCACAGTGCTACGAGGGTAACGACTACGAATCACTGGTGTTCAAGGAGAACTCCGGCGGAGCGCAGTATGATACTGCGCGTACGTTGAACGACCCGCTATTGAGCAGGACGTCGATAGGCGGGCCGGTTTATCTATCCAAGATCAGGAGACAATGGCTATGAATAATACCAAGGGCTTTTTGTTGGCCACCGCTGCTGCGGCGTTATTCGTGAGCAGTCCCTTATTTGCGCAAGACGTCCACCCTGCCGCCGAAGGAAAGGTCAAATGCGGCGGTATTAACGCATGCAAGGGCAAAGCGGAATGTAATACCGCAGCCGATGTGAACGGCTGCAAAGGCAAAAACGCGTGCAAAGGGAAAGGTTGGGTATCGCTGACCGAGGAGGAATGTACGGCCCAGGGCGGTAAGGCGGTCGAATAAGGACCGAAACCACGAACAAGGCGGGGTGGTTCCACCCCGCCTTTTTCTGTCCACAGGGCGTGCGTGATTGGCGCGCGGGCAGCGCTCAGTCAGCGAGGAGGGTTCCGCCGCCACCCCTCGGCACGCTGGTCGATGTTCACCGCGTGGTGCCGCTCCATGATCGCCTTCGTTTCATCGACCTGTTCCTCCGCCAGGCGAACAAAAAGCAGGCTGCCGCCTCGCCGCAGCGCTTCGGCGTAGTAGCCGGCCGTGTCCTTGGGAACGCCCAATTTTTCAACTTCGGCGAATAGCCCGCCGGCGGCGGCCCCCATGCTGGCGCCGAGAAGAGTCGTAGCCACGGTGCCGGCGGCGGCCACCCAGCCAATGCCGGGAATCGCGAGCTCGGTGAGGCCGACCAACAACCCGCCCAAGCCACCGACCACCGTGCCCGTGGCCACCCCGCTACCGATCTCCTCGGAGGTCGGGGCAGCGCCTTCGAGAGTCGACATCCCTGCACCCTCAAGAGTAGAGGCCTTGTAGCGGGACCATTCTCCGGTGGCGTCACTGGCCAATAGGCCGATATCGTCACCCGAATATCCGGCCGTAATTAAATCGCGCGTCGCGCTTTGGGCTTCACGGAGGCTATCGAATAAAGCAACCACGGTCTTCATGCTGGTTCTCGCTCCGAGACGAACGTCCGCATTGTTGAACAGCCGATTAGTCGGGTTAGTTGCGCCGCCGATGCGGGCCCGAACAACAAAGGGGACGATCTGAAGGCTTTTTCGGGGCCGTTGGGATCCTATCCGAATCGAGGGTCGATAAATCACGTTCTACTATGCGGCCGTCGTCTCACCACCGAGCAACGTGAGGACTTCGCCCGTGATGTAGCTAGAATCCGCCTCGGAGGCGAAAAAGACAAACGCCGGAGCGACTTCTTCCGGTTGTCCGGGCCGCTTCATCGGGGTCTTCGCACCATGGTGGACTGCCTTTGCGGCATTGGTGCTGGGAATGAAGGGAGTCCAAATAGGCCCTGGGGCGACGCCATTGACCCGGATCTTGCGCTCGACCAGGTTTTGGGCAAGAGATTTGGTAAAAGCGTGGATCGCGCCCTTCGTGGCGGCGTAGTCCATCAGATTCTTGTGCCCTTCCAAGCCGGTGATCGAACCGCAATTGACGATTACCGCACCCTCTCCGAGGTGCTCTAATGCTGCTTTGGTCATGTAGAAATAGCCATAGACGTTGGTTTTGAAAGTCCTGTCGAATTGCTCGTCGCTGATGCTTTCAGGTCGATCTTGCTCTTCTTGGTAAGCCGCATTGTTCACCAGGATGTCGAGTTTTCCGAACACCTTCACCGTCTCCGCGACAGATCGGCGGCAAAAAAAAGCGTCCGTCACGTCGCCCGGGAGCAGCAGGCACGTACGCCCCTCCTTCTCAACGGCTCGTTTCGTCTCTTCAGCATCCGCTTGCTCTTCGCGCAAATACACAATTGCGACATCGGCTCCCTCGCGGGCGTACAACACGGCAACCGACCGCCCGATACCCGAGTCACCCCCCGTGATCAGCGCAACCTTGTCCTTCAGTTTGTCGGATCCTTTGTAGAGCGGCGCGTCGTACCTTGGTCGCGGCGTCATTTCCGACTCAATCCCCGGCTTCGGCTGCTCCTGCGCGGGCATTGGAGACTTGGGTTCTCGTTGAGTTATTTGCATAAGATCCTCTCTTGTCACCATATATTTAAGGCGAGCTGAGAAACCGGGTCCGGATATCTCAGCATGCCATATGCCATACAATGAAGTGTGTGAACAGACCGCAGGTAGGCCATTGACATTGAAAGGCTTGTTCCTACGCTCTCCCAAGATTGGCTGGCTACCCGTTTGGGTGCGCAGGCAAAAAGTGCACGAAGGAGATGTAAGGTTTACAAGCCGCTTTCGAAGGTGCCGTAGCGAGGCCAGTATACGCACGCGGCGCCCGCCAACAGTCACACCGCACCACTCGGTGCGACGAAAATAAAATTCGATCCATAATCGCTGATGTGATTGAAGACACACCAAGGTCGCTCGCGCGGCCGCGCGGCCGAGGGCCCCCGGGGTTCTCGCGTGCGCCTCAGGCCCGAGGGCTTCGGAGCGCGGCCACGGGGCATTCCGAGCGGCGGGCGGCTGCGCGCGCCGCTGGCCAGTGGCGGAGCACCGGCGGGGTCAGCCGCAGCAGGGCGCGCGCGTGCCAGGCGAGCCCGCGCAGGGCCGTGTCGCGCCGCGCGCTCCAGGGAAAGCCATATGCGGCCCGGATCGCCGGCGGCAGGAGCCCTATGGTGATGAAACGCAGGACGGCGGTGGCCGGCGCACCAAGCCGAGGCACGTGGGGATGGAGAATCGCGCGGGCCAGGGTACGGGCGGTGTCGGTGACGGCGATCTCTCCGCGGGTCAGCATCCCGTCCATGTACCGGTCGAGCTCGGTTGCGTTCCGCGGGAGCCATCCGACGGGGATCCCAAGGCCTCCCTCTATCGCGGTAGCCTCGGCACAGTAGCGGTCCCGGTCCTCGGGGGCCACACGGTCCACGAAGAGCTCATAGACGCGGAGGTTCATGTGTACCAGGGTGGCGTGCACCCACATGAGGAGCGCCGGGTCGTGGGCCGAGTAGGGCGTCCCGGCGGGGAAGATGCCTGCGGCCTCGGGCAGGTGTCCGTGCACGCGATCGTGGATCGCGTTGATCCCCTCCAAAGTGATCTGCGCGTCCCGCTCAGTACCGAAAGAGAGCCGGAGCATGGCATCGACGGTGTGCTGCAAGCGGCGGCGCCAGCCATAGCGCCCGGTACGGAAGGTGCCGTGGTCGGCCACCCCGCGCGCCACGAGCGGGTGCGCGAGCTGGAGCAGGATGGCCGGACCCCAGGCGAGGAGCAGCACGATCTCCCGCTGGAGCTTCGAGGCCAGGGGACCGGCGCGGGGCGGCCCGTCGGGGAGGGTCACGGGGCTCACGGCGCGAGGACCCGGGGCGGTCGCGGGGCAGGACAGCTTCGTGCGCATTGAGCGCCACTCTGCGTGGAGCCCCGGAACCCTGTCAAGGTGGCGCCCCTGCTTTGGACCCATGCGCTCCGCGAAGGCGGGACGATCGGCGCGCCGCACCGGCCCCTGGTAGACTCTGACCTGTCTGCATGCGCATCACGCTCACCACCAGCGCCTGGATCGAGCACGAGCCGACATGGATCCCCGAGCGCGAGGCCGATGCGCTTCTCGAGGCCCTCCGCCATGAGCTGGCCTGGGAGCAGCGCGAGGTCGTGCTCTTCGGCCGGCGTGTCCTCCAGCCCCGGCTCATTGCCTGGGCCGGCGATCTCGGCTATCGCTACTCGGGCCAGACCCTCGAGCCCCGGGCCTTTACGCCGGTCATGGAGCGCCTCCTCTGGCGGGTGCGCGAGCGCACTGGCGTGCCCTTCAACCACGTGCTCGTGAACCGGTATCGGGACGGGGGCGATAGCATGGGGTTCCACGCGGATGATGAGCCTGGGCTCGGCGAGGATCCGGTAGTGGCCACTCTCTCGCTCGGCGCGCCCCGCCGGTTCGTCTTGAAGCCGCGGCGCCATGCGGGCGAGCGTCACACGCTCGACCTCGGCCTCGGAAGTCTCATCGTGATGCGCGGCACCTGCCAGCGGGACTACTACCACGGCGTTCCGCGGCAGCCAGGCTTTCTCGGCGAGCGGATGAGCCTCACATTCCGAAAAATTTTCGCAGCGGCTGGCGCCATAGGGATCCCTCCGGCCGCGTCGGTTGCGCCTCGATCCCAAGCGCCCGCGGCCTTCCTATAGGGCGAAATGGCACCACTCCACTGCCTCGCCAAACATCGGGAATCAAGGCGAGCGGTATCGTGGTCAACTAAAGATCAACCATCACCTTGAAGCCGCCGTAGATCATGCGCTTGCCGTCGAAGGGCATGGCCTTGGGATCCATCATTTTCGCCAGGCGCGGGTCCTTCATCACCTTGACGTTGACCCTGTCGCGGTGCGCACGGCTCTTGAAGACGATGTACGCGAAGACCACCGTCTCGTCGTCCTTCAGCTTCACGCTCTGCGGGAACGACGTCCGCTTGCCCGGCTTCACGTCGTCCGCAACTGCCTCGATGTAGAGGAGCGCACCATGCTCGCGCCAGATCTTTCCGGCCTTGCTCGCCATGCGCCGGTAGGCCTGCACGTTTTTCTTCGGGACTGGAAGCACGAAACCGTCGACATATGCCATCTCGATCCTCCTCGCAGAGATTTTGGGGAGCGACTACCCTTGCTCGATCACGCTCGCCAGGCGTCGGGCAACGTGAGATAGGCCGCGCCGGTATCGACCAGCGCGTCGCAGCGAAGCGTGTGGCTCGGGTCGAGCACGTTCTCGATGGTGGTTTCTACGACGATCCGTCCCATGCGGCCCGACCCATAGGTTTAGTTCGCGGAGTGCGACTAGACCGCGGCATCGTATCACCGCTCGGTCGTGACCGCTTATCCGGGGATCGTTGCCAGAGCCGGCGCGTCGCTCCCGCATCTCACCCCTGACGTACCTCTTCTTCGTGCAAACCGCACAGGCGGTTTCGCGGGACCGCCTCGTCGATGCGGCGCGGTTTGGGGAGATCGAGACAATGCATGATCTCGATGAACTGCTCGCGAGTCTTGCCGGCGAGGCGTGGGTTGATGGCGCGCTCCTGAGCGATGCAGCTCACCCGACGGCCGTTGTAATCGTGGCCTGGGTAGACCAAGGTCTCGGCCGGCAGCGCGAACAGGCGTTCGGTGATGCTGTCGTACAGCGCCCCGGGATCGCCGCCCTGAAAATCCGTGCGGCCACAGCCGTTGATGAGGAGGGTATCGCCGGTGAAGACCCGGTCCTGCCACAGGAACGAGCTACTGCCCGGCGTGTGGCCGGGAGTCGCGAGCACTTTGATCTCCTCTCCGCCGGCGAAACCGAGTATATGGCCATCCGTGAGCTGATGATCCGCACCCATGGCCCCGCACAGCCGGCTCACCGCGGTCTCGGCGCCGGTGCGCTGTCGCAGCCGGCCGCTCCCGGTGATGTGGTCGGCGTGTACATGCGTTTCTATCGAATACTTCAAGCTGAGCCCGAGCCTCCGGAGCAACTCCAGATAATCCTCCACATGGGTCTCCACGGGGTCGATGAGCACGGCCTCTTTCATGCCGGGACTGCCGATCAGATAGGTGTAGGTGCAGGAATCGGGGTCGAACAGTTGTCGAAAGATCATGCTTTTTCTCCTGCTGCTCTGCGAAGGCCGGCTGGTGGGGGCGCAGTGGGGCATCTTAGCGACGGAAGGGTACGGTATGAAATAGGTCGCCGGGTCTGGTGAAGCGTGTCGCGAATCGCAGGGGATGGGCAGCGCCGCGCGTCACCTGGACTGGAGTAAGATCCGCGCCCGCGGGGTGCTCGGCGCGGCGAGGCGATCCGGGAGGTTTCGCTAAAGCCCTTTCGAATCTATAATATACGATGCGGGCGACGAGTCTTTCTCCTATACTTTTCAAGGACCTCTTCATGACAGTTGAAGTTACCCTTTCCATCATCAAACCTGACGCGGTGCATAAGAACTACATAGGTGAGATCATCTCCCGGTTCGAGAAGGACGGGCTCAGGGTGGTGGCGCTCAAGATGCTGGTGCTGTCCCGGCAGCAGTTCCTGGGGATCTATGGGGGCCACGAGGGCCAGCCCTACTATGAAGACCTCACGGCCTTCATGGCCTCGGGTCCGTCGGTGGTGATGGTGCTGGAGGGTGAGCAGGCGGTGGCCAGGAACCGCGCCATCATGGGCCATACCGATCCGGAGCTGGCGGCACCCGGTACCATCCGCGCCGATCTCGGGACCGCGACCAACCGCAACGCGGTGCACGGCTCGGACAGCCACGAGACGGCACAGAGGGAGATCGCGTGCCTGTTTTCGTCCGAGGAGATCCGGACACTCGGTGGGATCCTGGGGGTGAGAGGAGGGTGAGTGACGGTACCGACCTGCTGGGCGCACAAGGGGCGCCCCTACGGGGGGGTGACGGGTGTAGATGTAGGGGCGCCCCTTGTGGGCGCCCGGTAGAGTGGGTGACGATGGAATGAGCGGCGCTACCAATCTTCTGGGACTCGACCGGGACGCATTGGAGGGCTTTTTCGCCGGCATCGGTGAGCGGCCATTTCGCGCCACCCAGCTCATGAAGTGGCTGCACCAGCAGGGCGTGGCCGAGTTCCAGGCGATGAGCAACCTGGCCAAGACCCTGCGCGCGCGGCTCACGGAGATCGCCACCCTCACCCCCCCGGTCATCACGGCCGATCGCGCGTCGCGGGATGGGACGCGCAAGTGGCTCCTGGGCCTCGCGCGGGGCGACGCGGTCGAGACGGTGTTCATCCCGGAGCCCGGGCGCGGCACGTTGTGTGTTTCCTCGCAGGTCGGCTGCGCCCTCGATTGCAGCTTCTGCGCGACCGGCAAGCAGGGCTTCGGGCGCAACCTCGAGGCGGCCGAGATCATCGGCCAGGTGTGGCTCGCGGCGCGTTGTCTCGGGCAGGTGCCGCGCGGGGAACCCCCTGTCACCAATCGGGCCATCACCAATGTGGTCTTGATGGGCATGGGCGAGCCGCTCCTGAACCTCGACAACGTGGTGCCGGCCATGAGGCTCATGCTGGACGACAACGCCTACGGCCTGTCGCGGCGGCGCGTGACCTTGAGCACCGCCGGTGTCGTCCCCCAGATCGAGCGCCTGCGTGAGCGCTGCCCGGTGAGCCTGGCCGTGTCCCTGCACGCGCCGGTGGATGCGCTGCGCGACGAGTTGGTGCCGATCAACAAGTGCTATCCGATCGCCGAGCTCCTGGCCGCCTGCCGGTGCTATGCCGAGGCGACCGACACCCGCATCACCTTCGAGTATGTCATGCTCGACGGGGTCAACGACGACCTCGCCTGCGCGCGCGAGCTGGTAAGACGCCTGCGCGGGGTCCCCGCCAAGGTCAATCTGATCCCATTCAACCCGATCCCGCAGAGCCCTTATCGCCGCTCGCCGCCCGAGGTCATCGAGCGTTTCCGGGAGGTGCTGCTGTCGGGGGCCATCATGAGCATCACCCGCAGGACCCGCGGCGAGGACATCGACGCGGCTTGTGGCCAGTTGGTAGGCAAGGTCATGGCGCGCGCCGCCCGCCACCGGCCCGCCGTCGCAGCGGGGGCCGCGCTATGAGATCGGCCCGCACGAAATGGGGGTATGCGCCCTTCCTGGCGCTCGCGCTCGCGGGCTGCGCCACGACCGAGGAGGTGCCGGATCCGAGCTACATCCCCAGCGACAAGGCCGCCATCAATACCCAGCTCGGCGTCGAGTACATGAAGACGGGTAATTACGACACCGCCATCGTCAAGCTCAAGAAGGCCCTCGAGGACGATCCCAATTATTCGAGCGCCTACAGCATGCTGGGCGAGGTGTACCGGCGCACCGGTCAGATGGACAAGGCCGAGGAGTTTTTCCGCAAGGCGGTCGATCTGGACCCCAAGGACTCGGGCGCCCGGAGCAACTATGGTCAGTACCTGTGCCAGGGGGGCCGCTATGCGGAGGCGGACACGATGTTCGAGAAGGCCCTGGCGAACCCGCTGTATCCGACCCCCGAGATCGCGCTCACCAATCAGGGGGTGTGCGCCGCCCGGCAGGGCGAGCTCGGCCGCGCGGAAGAAAAGCTGCGCGCGGCGCTCGATCGCAACCCGAACGTACCGGCCGCGCTCCTGGAGATGGGCGAGGTGAGTTATCGCCAGGGCCAGTATCTCAAGGCCCGCGGCTATCTCGCGCGTTACTCGGAGGTGGCGAAGCACAGCCCGCGTAGTCTCTGGCTCGGCGTGCGCGTGGAGCGTCAACTCGGAGATGCGGATGCGGTGGGGAGCTATTCCGTGGCCCTGAAAGGCCGCTTTCCGGAATCGGAAGAAACCCGCCTGTTGATGGAATCGGAGCGTCGCGGTGGCCATGGCGAAACGGTCGGACGATAGGGGCAAGCGACCACGGTCCGGCGGCGCGAGCCCGCCTTCGTCCCTGGGCGCGCGCCTCCTCCAGGCGCGCGAGGCGCGCGGTATCCCCATCGAAGGCATCGCGCAGCGCATCCGGGTGCCGGCGGCGGTGTTGCGTGCCATCGAAGAGGATCGCCTGCAGGGCTTGGCGCCGATCTATGTCAGGGGCTATGTGCGGGCCTATGCCCGCATCGTGGGACTCGACGAGGACAGCGTGCTCGCCGCACTGCCGAGCGCCGAGACGCCGGTGGTCGTCACCGCCCGCAGCGGCCGGCTGATGCGCCAGAATATGACGTCCGGCGGCGGGCTCAAGATCGCCACCCTGGCCGTCGTCGTGGTGCTCGTGGGGCTCACGGTGGCATCGTTTCGCACCCCCGTAGTCGATGATGTCGCTATCGACGCCGGGCTCGATGCGGGACTCGCCGAACCCGAGGCGCCCGCCGTCGCCGGCGCGCCCCCTGCGCCCGAGGTCCGCGCCGCGCCGGGTACGGCGGGCTCGGTGCCGCACACCGATGAGGTCGTACCCGATCCCGAGGCCCCGCCCGCCGGTCCGCCGGCGACGGCGCCCGAGCCGGCCGCCACCGCGGCCGCGCCGGGTACGGTCGCCGAGGGGGGCGCGTCTCAGTCTTCCGCTCCGGCGGCTGCGGACGCGCCGGTCGATCTGTCGCCGACCGAGTTGTCGCAGCCCGATGCACCTCAAGCGGCGGGGCACAAGCTAGTGCTGGAGCTCGATCGTGAGTCGTGGACCGAGGTTCAGGATGCGCGCGGCGCCAAGCTCTATTACGCCCTGGCGGCCGCCGGTCAGATCATCAACGTCGCCGGCGAGCCGCCGTTTCGCGTGGTGCTCGGCAATGCCCCCGATGTTGAGGTCTTCTATAACGGCAAGCCGTTCGACTTCACCCCCTGGTCGCACGGCCGGGTGGCGCGCTTCACGGTCGGTGATCCGCCCCCGGCCGACGGGCGTCAGTAAGCCCGTCCCCCCGGCTCCTGCAGAACCCCACTTGGAAGGCCAGATCAAAGCCGTACGCGGCATGAAGGACATCCTGCCCGAGGACAGCGGGCGCTGGCGGTGGATGGAGGAGACCGTGCGTGTGGCGCTCTCGGCCTATGGCTATCGCGAGATCCGCCTGCCGCTAGTCGAGCACACGGGCCTGTATGCCCGCTCCCTCGGGGCCGACACGGACATCGTCGAGAAGGAGATGTATACCTTCCCGGACCGCAACGGCGACAGCCTGACCTTGCGACCGGAGGGGACCGCCGGCTGCGTGCGGGCCGGGCTCGAGAACGGGCTCCTGTACCATCAGATCCAGAGGCTCTGGTACGCGGGTCCCATGTTTCGCCACGAGCGGCCGCAGAAGGGCCGCTATCGGCAGTTCCACCAGATCGGGGCCGAGGCCTTCGGCATGGCCGGACCCGATATCGATGCGGAGATCATCGCCCTGACGGCGCGGCTGTGGCGGGCGCTTGGCCTCGGCGCGCTGCGACTCGAGGTCAACTCGCTCGGCGACGCGCCGGCACGGTCCGCCTATCGGGAGGCGCTGCGGGACTATTTCGGTCGTTATGAATCGAGCCTGGACGAAGACAGCCGCCGGCGTCTCGATCGTAACCCGCTCCGGATCCTCGACAGCAAGACCCCCGGCATGCAGCCGCTCATCGCCGGCGCGCCCCGGCTCGCCGAGTACCTGGACCCCGGATCGGCCGAGCATTTCCGGGTGCTTCGGGACCTCTTGGACGGGGCCGGGATCGCCTATGTGATCAACCCGACCTTGGTGCGCGGCCTCGATTACTATAATCGCACGGTGTTCGAATGGATCACCGACCGGCTAGGGGCCCAGGGGGCCCTCTGCGCCGGCGGGCGTTACGATGGCCTGGTCGAGTGCTTCGGCGGGGCGCCGACCCCGGCGGTCGGTTTCGCCATGGGGCTGGAACGTGTCGTCGCGCTCCTCGAAGCCGGAAGGGACGACGGCGGGGCGGAGGCCTGCGACGTCTTTATCATCGCGGTCGGCGGGGAGGCGGTGCGCGCGGCCTTGCCCTTGGGCGAGTCCTTGCGCGATGCGCTTCCCGGCCTCCGGCTGTCGACCCACTGTGGCGGTGGCGGGTTCAAGACCCAATTCCGGCGGGCGGACAAGAGTGGGGCGCGGATCGCGGTGATCCTCGGCGCGGACGAGGTGCGGCAGGGCGTCGCGGGCGTGAAGCTGATGTACGAGACGAGCGAGCAAGAGAGCGTCCGGCAAGGAGATCTCGCCGGACACATCAAGCGGATAGTCGGGGGGCGGGCGCTCGGGCGCCCCCTGAAAGAACAGGTGTAATTTTTTTATCCGTTTAGGCTGGAGTCGGCATGGATCTCTATTCATCGGACCGAGAACAAGTCGAGGCTCTGAAGACCTGGTGGCGGAAGAACGGCATGCCGATCGTCGCCGGGGTGGGGATCGGTCTCGGCGGGTTGTATGCGTGGCGGGCCTGGCAGGCGGAGGCGCATGCCGATGCCGAGCGGGCCTCCAGCCGCTTCGAGCAACTCGTGACGGCCCTTGCCGAGAACAAGCCCGCCGAGAACAAGACCGACACCTTGGCCGGGCAGGCCGAGCAGATCCTCGATGAGCATGGCGACACGGTGTACGCATCGTTCGCGACCCTCGCCCTGGCGCGGCTCGCGGTCGAGGCCGGCGATCTAGAGAAGGCCCAGGGCCATCTGCAATGGGTGCTGGACCACACCCGCCATGCATCGCTCAAGCGCCTCGCCAAGCTACGTCTCGCGCGCGTTCTATTGTTCGCGGGTAAGACCGACAAGGCCTGGTCGTTGATCGAAGAGTTGAAGGACGGTCCCGAGTCCGCGTCCTATCAGGAGCTCAAGGGCGATGTTCTGCGCGCGCAGGGCCGCTTACCCGAGGCGCGCCGCGCCTATGACGAGGCAGTGAAACTGGCCGGCGGGGCCGGCGAGTCCGGTCCGCCAAGTCAAACCAGTTTGCAGCTCAAACTGGATGCCCTTGGGATCTCCGATCCGACACCCTGAAGCTATGCATTTACGGTGGGTTGGGCATCAACGAAGGGCTGGGCGTGAACGATGGGGAGGGCGTCAACGATGGGCAGGGCGCCTCTGGAGCCGTCTTTATCTCATATTTGCCCTCTTAGCGGTCCTACCGGGTTGCGGGATCCCGGAGTACATGAGCGGTCTGCTGGAGGACGAAGAGCCGGCACAGGTCCCTACCCCACTCCAGGAGCTCGAGCCGAGCGTCGCGATCGAGGAGCTTTGGACCGATGATGTGGGCGAGGGCACCGACGCGCTGTTCCTGAAGCTCGCGCCGGCGGCTGCCGAGGGCACCGTGTACGTGGCCGATCGGGAAGGGACAGTCAGCGCCATCGGCATCGAGAGCGGCGACACCCTGTGGGAACGCGACACCGACGTGCCCATCTCCGGGGGGCCGGGCCTCGGCGAGGGCCTGGTCCTGGTCGGCACCTCGGATGGCGACGTGCTGGCGCTGTCCCAGGCGGATGGCTCTCCGGTCTGGACCGCGGCGGTCAGCAGCGAGGTACTCGCGCCGCCCCGGATCGAGCATGGCGTGGCCGTGGTACGGACCGGGGACGGCAAGGTCTTCGGCATCGATGCCACCGCCGGGACGCGGGTCTGGGTCTACGACAAGCAGGTGCCGGTCTTGACCCTGCGGGGGACCAGCGCGCCGGTCTTGTTCGAGGACCTCGCGATCGTGGGCTTCGACAGCGCGGCGCTCGTGGCCCTGGAGGTCAAGACCGGCAAGCCGGCCTGGGAGGTCAGCGTCGCCCAGCCGCACGGTCGCTCGGACCTCGAACGCATGGTGGACATCGATGCCGAACCAATCCTCTACGGCGACCACCTGTATGTCGCCACCTTCCAGGGAAGAGTCGCGGCGCTCGACCTTCAGGGTGGCGATCTGGTATGGGACAAGACCCTATCGTCTTATGCCGGCCTCGGGGTGGACGAGGACAACCTCTACGTAACCGACGACAAGAGCCACGTCTGGTCTCTGGACCGCCTGGCCGGCAGCGCCAACTGGGAACAAGAACAGCTCGCCGGCCGCGCCCTCACCGCCCCGTCCAGCTCGGGTGACTATGTGGTGGTTGGGGACGTGGAGGGCTATCTGCACTGGCTCAAACGCGAGGACGGCCAGCTAGCCGCGCGCGTGCGGCTCGACGACGAGCGCATCATGGTCGCGCCGCTGGTCGTCGATGACGTGGTGATCGCCTACGGCAGCGGCGGCACCTTGGGCGCCTATCGGGTCGCCCCATGACAGTGCTCGCCATCATCGGGCGGCCGAACGTGGGCAAATCGACCCTGTTCAACCAGCTCACCCGGAGCCGCGATGCCCTCGTCGCGGATACCCCGGGCATGACCCGCGATCGCATCGTCGGGCACGGGACGTTCGGGGAACGCCGTTATCTCTGCGTCGATACCGGCGGTCTCGGGGAGACGAGCGAGCGGCTCGCGGCACTGGTCAGAGACCAGGCCCTGCGCGCCGCGGCCGAGTCAGACGTGGTGCTGTTGGTGGTCGATGGTCGCGCGGGGATGGCGGCCGGGGATCGGGACATCGCGCGCCATATTCGCCGCCTCGGGAAGCCCGTCCGGATCGCGGTCAACAAGACCGAGGGGCTCGATCCGGAGACCGCCGTCGCGGAATTCTTCGATCTGGGGCTCGGCACCCCGCTCGCCATCTCCAGCGCCCACCGGGAAGGACTCGTGGCGCTCCTCGAGAGCGCGCTTGGACACGTCCCTATCGATCCGGCCCAAGGGGATCCGATCCCCGATGTCGGCACCCGCGTCGCCATCGTCGGCCGGCCCAACGTGGGCAAGTCCACGCTCGTCAACCGTATGCTCGGGGAAGAGCGCGTGGTGGTCTACGATCGGCCCGGGACCACGCGCGACAGCATCGCGGTGCCCTTCGTGCGCCACGGTACGTCCTATGTCCTCATCGACACGGCAGGCATGCGGCGCCGCGCCCGGATCCGCGAGATCGTCGAGCACTTCAGCGTCGTCAAGACCCAGCAGGCGATCGATGGCGCCCATGTGGTGGTCGTGGTCCTGGATGCCGGCGAGTCGGTCACCGAGCAGGATGCCGCGTTGCTCGGCATGGTCATCGAGGCGGGGCGAGCGCTCGTGGTCGCGGTGAACAAATGGGATGGGCTCCACCCCGAGCAGCGCGACCATGTCCACAAGGAGGTAGACCGGCGGCTCACGTTCCTGGATTTCGCCCGCGTCCACTACATCTCGGCCCTGCACGGCAGCGGCGTCGGGGGACTCTACGCTTCCATCGATCGGGCCCATGCCTCGGCCTTTGTAGAGGTCCAAACCGGGACCCTGACCCGCATCCTGGAGCGCGCCGTCGCGAACCATCCCCCGCCGCTCGTCGCGGGCCGGCGCATCAAGCTCCGTTACGCGCATCTCGGCGGCCACAACCCGCCGCGCGTCGTGGTGCACGGGCATCGCAGCGCGAGCCTGCCCGAGCCCTACCGGCGTTATCTCGAGCGCGCGCTGCGCGAGGCCCTGGGGATCGAGGGTACCCCCTTGCGTGTCGAGCTCCGCCAGGACGCCAATCCGTATGCTAATAGACCTTCCGGCAATAAACCCTCTGGGGATCGATCCGCCGGCCAGGGGCCCCCTGTAAATAAATCGCGACCGGCGCCGCCGCGAAAACGCATGCCCGGCCATGCCGTCTGATCCTTGCGCCGCGCTCTCGCCCGAGATCATCGAGCGGGCGCGAGGGATCCGGCTCCTGGTGAGCGATTGCGATGGGGTCTTGACGGACGGTGGCGTCTATTACTCGGCTGCCGGCGAGGCCTCGAAGCGCTTCCATATCCGCGACGGCATGGGTGTCGAGCGCCTCCACAACCTCGCAGGGATCGATACGGCCCTCGTCTCAGGGGAAAGATCGCCGTCGCTGAAACAGCGCGCCGAAAAGCTCTCCATTACGGAATGCCATCTCGGCATCGAGGACAAGGCCGCGGTGTTACAGGCCATCGCCGCGCGTCGCGGCCTCCCGCTCTTGGCCCTCGCCTACATCGGGGACGACGTCAACGATCTCGAGGCCATGGCGCTGGCGGGCCTATCCGCGTGTCCGGGCGATGCCTTCGCAGATGTCCGGGAGAAGGCCCATATCGTGTGCGCCGCGAACGGCGGGCAGGGGGCCTTCCGGGAATTCGCGGAGATCCTCATCGCGGCCAGGACGCCGCGGCCCGGTGGATCCGGCGCGGGGCGTCTCGCGCGATAGGCCCGGTTTCGCTCCTGTTTCCGTGTCATTCCTTCACCTCCGCTGCAGGCCCTGCGGCGGGGGGGTAGGCGAGTAGGGTGGAAAAGGTGGACATCGCCCACGTTGTGCGCCGAACAAGGCCGTAAACGGTGGGCGATGCCCACCCTGCCTGACTCTTACCGCGTGGTAAAATGGGCGAGTCTTAAAGGGGGTATCCATCATGTCCGTTTCTGCCGAAAAGGTACTTCGTCAAGCTATGCAGCTCTCCTCCTTGGATCGAGCCGCGCTGGTCGAGGGTCTCATCGCCAGTCTAGACAAGCCTGACCCGGCTCTTGATGCACTATGGCTCAAGGAAGCTGAAGATCGCATTGCGGCCTACCAGGCTGGGGAGCTTGCGGCAATCGATGTTGAAGAGGCGTTTGCTGAGCTCGGACGATAGGGTTGAAGGTTCGCCTTCTCTTGCCGGCCCGCCGTGAGCTTGACGTGGCGGTTCGCTACTACAACCTGCAGCGAGTCCACCTCGGCAATGAGTTCAGGGACGAGGCTTGGCAAACCATTCAGCGCATCAAAGACTTTCCGTTGGCCTGGCATCCTCTAGGCGGAACAATCCGCCGGTGCCAGATGCGGCGTTTCCCGTATGGAATCATTTACGAGCCTTTGGGATCGGAGATAGTCGTCATGGCTGTGGCGTGTCTCCATCAAGAGCCGGAATATTGGCGGTCGAGGGTGTGAAATCTAACGGGGCCAGGATCGAAACGGCATGGGCGTCGAGCGCCTTGCGGAATGCCATCTCGGCATCGAGGACAAGGCCGCGGTGTTACAGGCCATCGCCGCGCGTCGCGGCCTCCCCCTAGAGGCCCTCGCCTACCTCGGCGACGACTTCAACGACCTCGAGGCCATGACCCTCGCGGGCCTGTCCGCCTGTCCCGGCGACGCCTTCGCAGAGGTTCGGGGCCCGCATCGTGTGCGCCGCCCACGGCGGCCACGGGGCGTTCCGGGAGCTCGCGGAGATCCTCATCGCGGCCGGAACGCCGCGGCGCGGTTGATCCGGCGCGGCGTCTCGCGCGACGGGCTTAGCTGACGTATACTTTAATTTATTATATCTCCATCAGATTTATTAGAGGAGCTATGTATGGCCACACGTGCACACCCTGTTAACGACCGGATCGACAGAACACTCAGCAAAAGGCCACCAGAGCCAACCCCGGTCCCTGAAATAGAGCGGCCAGCCGTTGATCTGGCGAAGATCCTCCAGCGAACCACCTTAGCGCCGAACTCGCTGCGTCCTGCCGACCTATTGCTCCTGCAACGAACGGTGGGTAACCGGGCGGTTGGGGCTTTACTGGCCCGGCCGGCTGTTAGCCCACCGCTGATCCAGGCGAAGCTCACCGTCAACTCCCCCGGCGATGAGTACGAGCGGGAGGCCGACCGGGTGGCGGAGCAGGTGATGCGCATGCCCGCGGTGCAGCGGGAGGCGTTGGACGAGGACGAAGAGCCCGAAATCATGACCAAGCGCGAACAGGCCCATGCGGCCGACGGCGCCTTCGAGGCGGGCGAAGAGTTCGAGCAGCAGTTGCGTGCGACGCGGAGACAGGGCCAACCGCTACCGGCGAGCCTACGCGAGGAATTCGAGACCAAGCTCGGGGCGGATTTCAGTGGGGTGCGGATCCATACGGACGCCCTGGCAGACCAATTGAATCAGTCAATTCAGGCGCAGGCGTTTACGACAGGGCGGGATGTGTTCTTTCGGCAGGGGGCGTATGACCCTGAGAGTCGAAGTGGCCAGGCGGTGATTGCCCATGAATTGACGCATGTGGTGCAGCAGGCGGCCAGTGGGCGCGCAAACCATCTGATTCAACGACGGGTGGGCTTTGAGTTTGAGAGTATTCCCATCCGCCTCGTCAAAGGCCATCTTGACGACTACAAAAAGCAGTTCGATACGGAGAAGGGGAAGAATCAATTTGGGCATTGGCAGCTCTGGGAACAACGGTTCCTCGGCCTCGACAAAAAATATCCCAATCTAAAACGCAAAGAGGAAGTGATCAAAGAAACCAACTTTACGCTGGAAGCGGATGACACGGCTGGCTCGAATGTGGAGTTTGTGCTGCATGGCGCACAAGAGAATGAACAGGGAGAGATCAAAGCGGGCTTTACCTTTCAACAAAAACAAGAAATGACCACAGCCGCCGAAAAGGCCGCCGCACTCGCCAAAAAGATCGCCGACAAGAAGCACGACCCATTCTACGCCACAGATCTGAGCGGCAAGGCGCAGCAACGGGTGATCGTCCATAATAAAGAACCGTATAACTCCAACTATCTCTTCCAGGCCACGGCGGGGATACGCCCGAATAGAATCACCAAAGTGTTTTCCAATCCATTCCCTCTGTTTCAGGCCGGCGCCTTTCAAGATGCCACGGTTCAAAAAGCCCGGAAGGCCATTGACTCAGGCTTGCCCGAGGGGGTGCCCCGAATCCGGCTCACCAATCTGCTGACGCTCCTTATCACCTATATTACTGGCGCTGGCGCACACCAGCGCCAAGAAAACATTAAGGAAATTACCCCGATGATGGCGAGAACCGATTTTGGTCGGCTTTTCTCATTGCTGCCTAAACCGACCAAAGAGTATTTCCGCAAAAACCCAGATAAATGGGTCGCGCTGGTCTGCAACGCGACAGGGTCGCCGTTGGATGGGCGCCTGAATGACTTCGACGACGAGTCTCCGTCTCCGCTCTACGACATTGTCATTTCAAAGTGGCTGACAGGGATGACCCAGGGGGAGGACCTTTTGAAAGGGCTTGACCCAGACAAATCGATGGGTGGATTAGGGAAAAGGACCGACCCCGGCAACCAGCCGATCTTCGAGTTCAGGCACATGCAGCCAGCGCAACCAGAAACCTTCGTGGCCTACTGCCAAACTTTCTTTGATTACGTGGCGAAACTCAACCGAGAAGGCAACGTTCGTTAGTCTACAGAGCTTATGCTGCGCCCGAAGCGATACTCTGTAAGTGAGCCAGGCTTCGGTCAAGGCTAGCTCGTGCGTTTGCGTCAGCGTAACCCACCAAAGCTGCGGTGGAAGGTGGGTTACGGCTCAAGGAGATGCAATCCATTTGTGTACGATTGGTTTGGATGCGGGGGCTTGGGGAAGGTTCATCGCAGCGCCTCGCTGCGCTGATTCCCCGTCCGCGGCTCCATCTCATCCGCTTCCATGGCGTGCTCGCTAATCCCAGCATTTATCCGTTGCGCGGGACGGGCACGGCCGGAATCCGAGCACGTCAAGCTTGGGCCGAGCTCGGCGGAACAAGAAGCAAGCCGCCAAGGTCGGGTTGCCGTCTGGGAATCGGAGTTGGCACTCAAGAAGGCGACCGCCAAGACCGCCGTAACCGATGAGCTTGCGGATCTGGAGTCGCGAGGCTTGCTCGCATGTTTAACGTGGAATGTTCCAACCCTCAGGTTGGAGCATAAAAAATTGAACGATGCCCTCTACAGTGGAGACGTACTGCGTGCGACGCCGCGATGTTATTTGACTTCCCAAACGAATCAGGACTTGTTCGAGCGGTCTTGCTGAACATTTTGGACGCAAGAAGCTATCGATGCCTCAAAGGCGTTGACCCATCCCCCATGCGTCGGAATGCCGAAAAAGGGTTCTGACCTACGCTGACTTCGGTTTCGGAAAAAGATTCCTCCGTATCCTGGCAATGGGGGGGGTCCGCTTGGGTGAGCATGCACATGCGGTAGCGAATTCCGAAGCGTCGAGCGGCTTGCCCTCCCGCAGGTCTTGCCGGTTTGCACGACGTCACACCAGGGTTTGATTTCATCGTTATTCGCCTACTTGTGCGAGTGCCTGCTGGACCAGTTCTCGTCGACATACGGCCCGGCTGCGAGGAGTTGCCCGACTAGGGGGCGGGCCGCAGCCCTCACCAGTCACCGTCGATTTCCTTCTTCAGCTCCTCCACCGTCACCTGAATGGCGGGAACTTTGCGGCGAAACAGCTCATCCAGAAACTCCGCACGGCTCAAGCCGGCAATCTCCGCCGCTTTGCCTTGCGACACTTGCTGCTGGGCGTACCACTGCACCGCCGCGGCGATACGCATTTGCCTGACAAACTCGGTCGGAGCGACCCGCAGCGCTGAGAATACGGTTTCCGGCAATTCGATCGTGACAGTCGTCATTTTTCCCCTCAGTTACGCTGGCATCAACACGAGTACCGGCGAGAAGAAACCTTTGTCCTAGTTTCTGTCACGCCTGTCAGCCTGTCAGTGCACACACCTAGACGCCGAACAAACCTCACCGCCGTGGCGCTGTTTGCCGCGTCCGAGCGGAGTACCGGGTTAGGCGAGGGACAGCCACTACAGTTGGGACAACAGCTTATCGTAGTCCGTATGCGAGCCAATCCAAAACCACACAACCCCGTTTTCATCGCGCTGACCGACGGCACGATAGATACTTACGTCGTCAATGTCGAACAACACCGCTCAAGCAAGTCCTGATTCACATGCAAAGTCAATAAGCTGCAAGCGCCACGGTAGTCCCTCCCCTGCGCAGCGGGGGAGGGTCAGGGTGGGGGCCAGGCGCGTCAGGTGGAGACGAGTCTTGGTCAGCGGCTGAAAGGCTTGGCCCCCGCCCTACCCTCCCCCGTCCGCAGAAAGCGCGGACAGGGGAGGGAGCCTCCGCATTCCCTCCCCTGCGTCGCGGGGGACGGTCAGGGTAGGGGTCGAGCGCCGCGGTTCGGATAGGCTCGACCCCCCTTACGAGGGGGAAGGGACGATAAATTTCAAATGCTTTGGCTAGATACTTACGTTCCAAATGCTGAACACAACAACTCGAACAGATTCTATTTCATACGCAACTTCAATAAGCTTTGAGCACCAGCTTGTTCCCTCCCCCTGGCAGGGCTAGGGTGGAGGTCGAGCGCTGCGGGCTGAGTCATTCCGATCGGACGCGCTCGACCCCCATCCTATCCTTCCCCCTTCCCAGCGGGAAGGGACAACGAATTTCAAATGTCTTTGGCTAGCCTTTACCGACGCGCACCGAGTAAATGGGAAGGCTCGGATGCACAAGCTTGAAGCGTAGGCTCAAATGCCACGGGTTTTGCCTGAAGTGCCGGTATGCTTCCCGCGCCTGCTCTTGCACCAGTTCCGGCAGTCCGGAAAACGCCTTGCGAAATTTCGCCGTGGTGCGGGACTTCACAGCTTGTCCGGGTCAAGCGCCTCGGTATTGCCTGCACGATCCTCCGCCATTGCCTCGGCAGCCAGTTTTTCTAATGCATTTTGGGTGCGCACGAAAGTCTTGTCCCAGAGGGCTTCATCTTCCAGTTCTTCAAGAACCAACGTCGCAATCGCATCCTGCTCGCTGTCAGGCAGGGCCTTGACCTTTTTTGACCACGCGTTCAAGCAATTCAGTCATTGTCCGTTCTCCATGCAATTGTGTCCGATGAGGCACATAACAAAGCTTGTCTTTCTCAAGGGCCCCAACAAAGCGTTATAATCTATAGAAGAGTCCGGATCGAGCCACCGGCCAGGATGGCCGTCCCTTGGAAAAACCCACGACGCCCGCAGGCAGAGCGGTCCCAGGAAGCGCCCCGCCCGCGACATCACTCCTTCACACCCGTCGCGGGCCCGGCGGTGCGATCAGGCGCCGCCTCGGAGGCATCCAGTGCGCCCTCTGCTTGAGTGGCGTCGTGGTCCAGCAACTCCTCGATCACCTGGATGGCGCCGCTGATGCGTAGCAGTGTGCCGCGGAGCTGGGCGAGCCTCCCCTCGAGCTCGGCCTCCATCTCTTGGCCGGATTTGAGCTCGGACTTGAGCTCTTCGAGGCGTTGTGTCAGCTTTTCTTTCATGATCGCGTCGCGCCGGGCATGTCTGTTTTCCACGGGACGTCGAGATCGTGCGTCCCGATCTCCCTCATGAATATATCGTACGTCGCTTTTATCGTTACGGTACACGCTTTTTTGTCAGGTACCAGCGCCTTGGGGATCCGGATCGCGATATACCGCTCGTAGCATCGTAGGTCGGAACCGGCTCCATCGGGTTCCGACAAGACAGCATCCAAACACCCGAAGAGCGCCGACGGATCGCACAAGGCCTATCGATGCCTCGAAGTCGTTGCCCCGTCCCCCCATGCGTCGGAACCCCAAAAAACGGTTCCGACCTACGCGACCTACGCGAACTATGCGGGTTCCAAAGCGGCCACCTTGATTGACAAAGACTGGATGAGCTCGTTGTGTTCCTTGATTGCTTCTACCAGCAACGCTGTCAGTTGTTGATACTGAATATACTTGTAGCCTTCTTCGTCTTCATGGACCACCTCGGGCACGACCGCTTCTACGTCCTGCGCAACTAGGCCGATTTTCTCGCCGGCCAATGCTTCGTATGCCTTCCGTCGTTCCGCTGCCCACAATTGTTGGTTCTCTTCCTCCGTGGCGTCTGGTCCCGCCGATAGCCTATTGGGAATTTCCCGGGTGAAGAATTTCAGGCCAGTTTCACCCCAACGGTAACACACGCCGTGGAGTTGCAAGACCTTCTCCAACGCATTGCGAATCGGGCGCAGATCGGCCTTGAAGCGAAGATCTGAGGGCCCGGCGGCTAAAGAGTGACCCGCGATATTTCCCCCTCTATTGTCCAAGCTCACCCAGCCGAGACCGCCTGGCCCCCAGTAATGCACAAGAGTGCTCGCCCAAAGCGTACCGGTGATATGAGCATTACCCTCTACCTTCAACTTGAGGTCACCCGGATCTGTCGTGCCGATGCCGACGTTGCCACCGTCCAAGGTCATGGTGTGCAGGCTACCAATCGTGTCCGGAGTGTCTTTGTCGGTGGCGCTGAGATACTTCCAGACGTAAAAATCGATCGCATTACCGGATCTCGCCGAGCCGTTATGGCGGGATTTTACCGCATGGCGGTATTGGGCGGTATCGTTATAGCCTAACGTGATCTGAGTGCTATCAGTTTTAACGGAGCTATTTCCGCTCCTCAATTGCAGAGAGACTTGCCCTGCCTTATCGCCTTTCCCGGCAAGGTCCAGTCCGCAGCGCTTGACTCCCGTTTTGCCATCCTCAGCAAACGTCGGCGCAATCTTCAAACCGACCAGGGTCTCATCGTTGGCTGTAGCCGTCAGCGTACCAGCGACCTCCAGCTTCGCTCCCGGGTCGGCCTTACCGATGCCGACGTTGCCGTTGTTGAGCATCGTCAGGTAGTTGGTGGTGCCTTTCCCGACAGCCAAGGGTTTGGTGCTGGCATCGTTGTCGGCTACGGCGACCTCCAGCTTTGCCCCCGGGTCGGGCTTACCGATGCCGAGCTTGCCTGCAAAGGAAGAAGTGCCCGTTCCCGTGACGGTCAGCCCGCCATCGGCCGCGGTCGACAGGGCCATTCTCTCGTCCGTGCCGTTGTTGTTTCTCCAGGAGTGCTTTCCATTGGCTGCATAAAATAACGTGCTACCGTTGATGCCCAGGCCATAACCGGTCCACAACTGCAGCTTGAGGTTATTGGTCGTGCCAGTGTCTGTGAACAGGATCTTCTGGCCGCCATCGAGTCGAATATTGCCCGCGTTCACCTGTAGCTTTTCGTCCGGACCGGTCGCTCCGATGCCGACCTTGCCTTCCACCAGTAGCCCGTTATCCGGGGCTGCATTCGTTCCCGCATAGTTGGTCCCGACCGCGAGTCCCCCCTTCACCGATAGGGTACTCCTGGGGTCAGTGGTGCCGATGCCGACGTTGCGGTTGTTATTGATAAATAGGGCAGAAATACGCTTGTCCTTGACAGCAGAATCAGTCCGATTATCAGTCCGTATATTCAATCCGTAACCGACATTCCATTTGACACCATCCCAACCCCCTTCGTCGTCTATGTTGAAGGCGTTGTTGTAAAGTGCGTGGCCGAAACTAGGATTTAACTCCGCCAGAAAGAGAGCGCCGCGCTTGTCGTTGGTCCTTGCCAAGGACAAACGGCCCACTATCAGGTCGGCCGCAGGATCAATACGGCTACTCACCGAAGGGCTGCGCGCCGACTGATCGACCGTGATCTTTCCCTCTCCATCCCAATTGAGCTTTGCCAGCACAATAACCGAGCCGTCTTTGGCGGGCTCTTTATCGGTGACCTCGATCTTCGGTCGCTCGATGGTCCTGCGCGAATACATCTTTTTACCATCCTTGTCTTTCTCCTCCATGGTGTCGTCGTCGACCCCTTCGAACTTAGCGGTCACGTAGCGGGTGGCGCTCTTGAGATCCGCTGAGTTGCTCGTCTCTTCCTGGAGGAGGATAAGTTCTTGACCGTCCTTATCAACGGCCGTTCCGGGTGAGATGGTTATTTTCGTTCCAGTCTTCTTGACCGCGAGCCCTTCGACGATCCCACAACTATGCACCGACCGGTTATGCCGCTTGCGCATCTCGCGGTGATAGTCTTGCTCGTCATTGAAATCGGAGACATCGAGCAACTGTCCGTCATGGTATTGAAGGCGTTTGATATCAGCCATTGGACTCTTCCTCAGTGGCGCTCAAAACGGTAGTCTCACCCACCTTGCACGCTCCTATTTTCATCTTTGGGAAATAGATCACGAGCTTATAGGACGTATGGGCCGGTTTCTCGCGCTCAACAAGCGCGTGAGCGATGGCCTGCTGCTGAGCGACGTAATTGTGATCCGGATTGTCTAAGCTAATGCCGATCCGAAAATGAAAGGGCTGTCCAGTGAGATCGTCTCTTACGGTCGCTTTTCTGGAGGTGAAGATCTCAAGCAGCCGTCCCATGTTGGCTTTGGTCCCGCGCATGCGGTAGAGGCTGATCGCGCTGGCAATGAAGTCGCGGTTCTTCTCCGGCGGCAGATCGGCGCGCAGGGCAAAACCGGTCCAGCTTGTAAGCCACGGTAGGAATCTTTCCGGCGCCCGGTGCGGGTCGAAGTAATAGGGTAACGACGCGATCTTTTTCTCTAAGCCTTTTATTTTCTCGAGCTGGTCGGATTCTTCCAGTCTTCTCGCTCTAAAGAGGATCTCATCGTCATTTGCGTCTCCGAGCAGCACCGTTTCAAAGGCCTGAAGGAACCGGCGCAACAGTTCATCTTCGTGATAAATCGCGGGTAGATATTGGAGTGAGTCGGTCGTATCCATTGATTAAGTACGTACCCTCTCTATCTTGATGTCAATTGGGTCTTTGGCGATACCGAGCGCATCGGGATCGATGGGCAACACGTCGGTCACCGGCGTCTTTTCAGTGGTTATCGATAATTTGATGTCGCGGACGTCACGGATACCGGCGAGATCGGCGAATAATTCCGTGAGCTTTGAGACATAAATCGGTTGGCCAAACGGCCATTTCAGGGGATCGAGGAGTCCCGTGAGGGCCGATGTAGCTCTCTTGCGCGCGTCTTGTTCCGGCGTATCGGCTTCGAGCACGAGGGTGAGCTGGACGCGTACCTCGGCGAGCTTGGGGCCTTCTACGCCAAGCTGGGTCGTCAGCAGGCAGCAATCCCGTAATGCGCTATGGATCTTACTCTTCAAGTCCTCGGAAAGATCAAATCCTCCGATCTTCTTAGGGTAAGGGATGACAATAACGCGGAGGTGCCCATCAATATTGCCCGGGATGCAGTGGACGCGCGCCACACGCTCGTCGGCGGCGCGTGCCAAGCTTTCAAAATCCGCGCCGGAGACGGCGCGCACGGGCTTGCGTAGCCGCTTGACGGTCTCGGCAACTGTCCGGCGGCGTTCTTCTGAAGAACTCCCCTGCCACCACTCTGCGATCTTGCTATCACGGCCCCATAGTCCCAGTTTGCTCCACGCCTCGGTGTTGATCTCTGGACAACACGGGTTCCAATCCGGTGCGTTCACTAGCTTTAAAAAGGCGAGGTTGTTATCCGGGGTCACGCGGTTCAGGCGGTAGATGAGCATCTCGGTGAGATAGGCGAAGAGCTCGATCAGGGTGATCCCCGGATCGGAAGGGTTGTGGTTGGTCCACTCCGGCGCGTGGGCCGGGATCATCCGCAGGCCTCTTCCATAAGGTCGGAATAGCGGCGATCGTCGAGGTCGGGTAGTTCCATCGGCATGTAGACGCCGCGTCAGCTCGGTTGAACCAAGGAGATCTTGTGCTGGCCGGAACGAACCAGGAAATACCCCGTCTTTTCCAGATCTTTGATGGGTGCGGCACGCTTGACCTCGAGGGTGCGGACCTGGCCGACGCCGGGAATGGCATGGATCGCCTTGTAAAGCGCCGCTGTGCCGGGATCGCGCCCCCAGGGCCAACCCGCGCCGGTCGCCCCGCCGCTCAGGGGATGGAGGAAGCCTGCCAGGGCATTCTCGATCGCGGATGGGAGGAATATCGCCGCCTCCGGGGAGGCGGGAGCGATCTCTGCCGTGATGCCGATCGCGAGATACTGGGGGCCGATCACGTGCAGTTTGACGCCGGGCAGGCGGTGATCGTCCAGGTAGGCCCTCACGCGCCGGACCAGCTCGATGCTGGGTTGGGGCTCGGCGTCGGCTGAATGGGGCACGATGATGACGGTGACATGGCCCGGCCTCGCGTGTTTTTCCTTCGCCGACCGCCCTGAGTCCTGGCCGGGATCGAACAGGTCTCCTTTGGAGCGGTCCCAGAGCGGCACGCACCTCGCGCGCGCGACCTCGGGGCTCGCGAGCAGCGCCAGGTCTTCGTAATCATCGCGGGTCACCGCCCGGCCGCCGTGACGGAGCTGGCGGGGGGTTCTCATGCGCAGCGCCTCCACGGGCTCGGGATCGGCGCCACCCAGGGCCGGCGCCGGGCTCTGCACCCGGTCCACATAGGGTAGGGTCGTCTTGAGCTCGGCGATCGCCCCCGCGGGCACGTTGCCCCTGGCGCCGCCCCCGGTCCGATAGCGGGCTAAACGGATATTCCCCACCCCGCGCGGCGGGACGAGCCCGTTCTGACCGTCGCCGAAGCGCACCTCACCATTGATAGGGTCCAAGACATAGTGGCGGTCCCGAGTCCCCGAGGCATAGAAATCCGGCACCTCGTGCCAGCGTGCCCAGACGGCCCCGCGTGCGGTCGCGGCCTCGGAGGTGCGGATCGCGTCCTCCCCTTCCGCTCGCCGGATCTCGGCCTGCTCGACGGCCGTGGGCATTTCTTCTTCCTCGACCTCGAGCCTCTGGCCGGGCAATACCGGGGTATGGTTGGCGCGGAAGCGCTGGCCGGTGTTGCCATCGCTCGACCCCAGGATCTCGTTCACGAGGCTCATGGTCTGGGCGGCCATCGTGGTATTGAGCAAGAGCCGCCGTAATCTCGGCGGGTGCGGAGGATCGCCGCCCGCCAACCGCAGGCGCAACCAGTAATGATCCGGCAGCCCGAAATCGGCCTTCGGGGCGATGTCGGCAGGCGCGAGCCAGCCGGCGAGCCCGGAATGGGCCAAGGCCTCGGTCTCGTCCTGCACGGAGGTCAGAGCCCAGGTCTTGCCATTCCAATACTCCCAGGCGAGCGGCGGCGGCGACCCGGGTGCGGCGACGCCTGCATCATACCGGTGCTCGGTTTCCGCAACCGCGAAGTACAGCGATAAGGGCCGATTCGGAAACGCGGCGCGGCCCACGGGTAAACGGAAGCCCAGGTACAGCGCGGGGCTGGTCTCGGTTGGCGCCAGGAAAGGCTGAAATGCTCCCGGTGGCTTTTGTTCGTAGAGGAAATCATTGACCGTTATTATCGCCTCGGGCTTCGCCTCCTGGGTATAGCCCACGGTCAACCCCGCGAGCTGCGGCGGCACCAGGGTGGAGGGTCTGTGCTGGTACTTGATCTGGCCATTCTCTTTCTCCAGCTTACCATTTTTGTCTATCGCCGGACCAAATTCGGCGTCTTTACCATAATCTCCCTTCTCGATCCGCACCCGGATCCAGTAATTGTCTACTCCGTTGATGGTGGCAGGCTGGATTGCGGGTACGGTGAATTCCACAGTCCGTGGCCCCAAGGTCGTGAAGGATTCGGCTTCGCGTTGGTCCGGTGTGAGCGCCGCCCAGGCCTGGCCGTTCCAGGACTCCCACACCAGCGTCGGTTTGCGCTCGTTCGGTATGGCCTCTTCGTCCCGATAGGTCTTGGGGTCCACTACCGTCATGTGCAGGGCCACCCGCGCGCCTGCCCGCGAAAACGCCTCGCGATGCGCGAGATAAAAGCTGTCGCCGAGCTTGGGTTTCTCGCCGAAGGGAAAGATTTCCTTGCCGAGGTCGAGCGGTTGCGTATTAGTGCATGCGGCATCCAGCGCGGCGCCGGCCGAGACGACGCTCAGCACGAGCCCTTTGATCGCGGGCAACTTGACGGCCGAAATGCGTTGCTTGCTCCGGTCATCCCACTTGAGCGTTATGGCGGTCTCGAGCCGGCAGCGCAGCCAGCGGCCTTTGAGGGTAGCGTCTTTTTTATCACCCATCGGGAGAGTGGCCTCGGGGAAGATGACGGGGTTCTCGAAGGCCACGCTGCCGTTTTTGCTGAGGCCCTTGGTATCGTCTTTTGGAGAGAGCTTGATACCCTCCTTTCCATCCCAGATCTCCCACCGCAACGAGAGGAGATCGCCGGGTGTCTCGAGCGTGACATCGAGCGTAAGGCTCTGGATAGCCGTGCACCCGAGCAGCGTCCTGTGTCCGAGATAGAAGCTGTGATCGATCCCCTGTTCTCCCTGAAACGCCAGGAGCCCCGGGGTAGACTCGACCTCAAGGATTGCGGTCCGATCTGCGTATCGGTCGTCCACGGGATCGCGCGCGAAGAGCGCCTGAAGCCGCGCCGAAGTGACCACGAGATCGCGCTCGGTCTCGTAGAGGAGCGCCTGGCCGTCACCGGCGGGCGGCGTGGCGCCGACCTGCGTTCCCGCGGGAACGACGGCATCCACCGTCGTGCCTTCGGCCACTGAAAAGGCGAGCGGCACACGCGCCGGCTGCGGCGGGAGGCGCGCGGCGCCTAAGAGGTCCAGAAACGCCAGGAAGTTCTTCTCGGGTGCCCGGTTCAAGCGCTCGATGATGAGCTCGGCGAAACGGGCGAAGACGGCGATGAGCGCCAACCCCAGACGGTCGGTTTTGACCTCTTTGGTATCCGGATCGGTATAGGTTTCCTTCCACTCGGGCGCGTAGGTCCGCAGCAGCCCTTTCACTTGCTGGGCAATATCCGCCGCGGTGCGGCCATCGATCTTCGGGTAGTGTTCGGGCATTAGACGGCGCTTCGTTCCAGGTAAAACGGATAGACCAGATTGAAGGCGTTGTTGGTCGCCCGTACCTGGTAGTCGATGCTGATCAGCATCACTTCGCCCTCCTGTTCGGGGCGCACCTGGACATCCCGGACATCGATCCGGGGCTCGAACGCCAAGAGGGCCTCGCGCACGGCCTGCACCACCTTGCCGGCGGTCGCGGCGTCGTTGACCTCGAACACCAGATCGTAGATCCCGCAGCCGAGCTCCGGGCGCATCACCCGCTCCCCCTTGGCCGTGCCGAGGATGGTCCAGATCGACTGGCGCACGCTCTCTTCATGCTCGGCGTACTCGAAGGCGCCCTTGTCATCCAGCCTGACCGGAAACGCCCAGCCGACGCCCAGGAACTCGCGCGTCATGATCCGCTCCCGGTCATCCGATGAAGACCGTTCCGACCGCCATCACCGTGCCCGCCGGCAGGTCCGCCGGATCATTGCAGGTCATGGCGCTATCCCCCTGGCGGGCGGCCATGCGTCCGTTGATCTTGACGCTCGTGCTGCCCGTCTTGATGGTCGCCTTGTTGCTCGGCGGTTTCTGGAACGAGGTGCCCGGTGGCGTGGGGACATGTGGCGGGGTGTTGTCCGCGCTGCTGCCGACCAGGGCGGCCGGGCGCCCCATGATGTTGACGTCGTTGCTGAGATCGCCGCTCAGGATCCCGGCAAAGGGATGTGGCAAGGGCGTCGGCACCGGCCCGCCGGGGGAGGGCACCATGACGATGTGCGTATCGACGGCGATGATCTGATCACCCTGTTTGGCGGCCGGCTGTCCCATGCATATGCCTCCTAGCCCGACTTGGCCGATTCGCCCTCGTTTTCCGGCTTTAACGCGGCGTTCTCATTCATAAATACTTGTTTTGTAGATACAGCAGCCCAACAAATGGGCGAAAAGTGGCTGTAGTGAAGACCTTGG
>JBOIDR010000036.1:0-33985 GCA_050740695.1 Gammaproteobacteria bacterium
CAGATCATCGAGAAGGTCGACCGGGCGCGGGTCAAGATGGAGCAGATCAAGCCCGGATCCACCCTGCCCCGAGGGAAAAAGAAGAAGGTATGATCTGTAAAGTTATTTAAGGGACACTACACTAGGAAACGCGGGGCGGGGGACTCACGGGTTGGGATCTGGCCGTCGTTCCATCAGGTGGATGAACACATCTTCCAGGCCCGGCTCGATCCTGTTCCACTCATAGCCCTCCCTAAACGGGGCGAGTGAGCGGTCGAGCACGGCTAGGTCGGTGCCGCTCACATGCAAGGTATCGCCGAAGGCCGTCACCTGTTCCACCCCGGCCAAGCCGTTGAGCCGTGCCGATAACGCCATGAGATCTTCACCCGCGACGGCGTAGGTGACGAGCCCTGCGTCTGCCACCACTTGCCGTGCCGTGCCATGCACCAGGAGTTTTCCGAAAAAGATATAGGCAAGCCTGTGACAGCGTTCCGCCTCATCCATATAATGGGTGCTCACGAGCACCGTGACACCCTCTGCGGCGAGCTCATGGATCTGGTCCCAGAAATCGCGCCGGGCCTTGGGATCGACCCCGGCGGTGGGCTCGTCGAGCAACGGAGTCGGGGTTGATGTAACAGGCAGGCAGCGAGTGCCAGCCGCTGCTTCCAGCCGCCGGAGAGGCTCCCGGCCAGTTGGTCTTGACGTTCGCCGAGGCCGAGCGGTTCGAGGCTTTCATCGATGACCTGTTTGCGGCCCGGCACCCCATACATCCGCGCAACGAAGTCCAGGTTCTCGCGCACACTGAGATCCTCGTACAGGCTGAATCGCTGCGTCATATAGCCCACGTGGCGCTTGATCTCATCGGACTCGGTGAGCAGGTCATACCCGAGGCAGGTACCGCGCCCGGAGGTCGGTTTCAGCAACCCGCACAACATGCGGATCGCCGTGGTCTTACCGCTGCCGTTGGGGCCTAGAAATCCATAGATCTCGCCGCGCTCGACCTGTAGCTCCAAGCCATCGACGGCGATCAGATCGCCGAAGCGTTTGCTCAACTCGTGCACATCGATGATGAGCCCGTCCAGACTCCCGTCTCTATCCACGTTTTCGCCACACCTCGACGGGTTGACCGGGGTGCAGTCGATACGGTTCGGAAAAATCAGGCCTCGCCTCTATCCGATACACGAGCTTATCGCGCGTCTCGCGACTGTAGATCACCGGTGGCGTGTATTCCGCTTCCGGCGAGATGTAGCTGACTTCGACCCGTAGATCCGCCGGACAGCGGTCGCAACGCAGCTCCAGCGGATCGCCGATGGCCAGGGTGCCCAAGGTCTCCTCGGGCACGTAAAAGCGTACCTTGATATTTTCCGGCGGTAACAAGGACACCACGGGCCGGCCCGCCGCTACCCACTCGCCGGGCTCGAAAAAGGTGTCCACGACCATGGCATCTTCGGGGGCCTGCCGGGTTTTCTGGGCGAATTCCCACTCCGCCTGGGCCAGGGCGGCGCGTGCCGCATCTACCTCCGCCCGCGCCGCCCGGATCGCGTCGCTGCGCGCCGCCATGTGGGCAGTTGCCAGCTCCGCCTCTAGCTCGCGCATTCTTCCTCGCTCACGCTCAACGACCGTGCGCGCCTCGTCCAGGGACGCCTTCGGCACGGCTTTCTTCGCGAACAGCGCTTGCTGTCGCTGCAACTGGATCCGGGAAAGGGCCAGCGTCGCCTGCGCCTGGGCCAACTGGGCCTCGATGATGTCCAGTTCCTCCGACCGCTTGCCCTTCTGCAGGTCCTCCAGACTGGCCCGCGCGCTCTGCCATCGCGCCAAGGCCTCGTCCCGTACGGCGATCTCGCGGTCCTGTTCGAGTTCGAACAAGGGGGCTCCACGCCGTACCCGGCCACCACGGACCACGTGCCGCTCCAGCAACGTACCCGATCCGGCCGCGGAGACGTAGACATAGTCTGCCTCGACGTAGCCCTGCCAGTAGTAGGCGGCGTCCTCGCTACACGCGCACAGGAACACCAGCGCCGGAAGTAGGACCCAGAGCCAGGCGTGACGCAGTGCCACCTCAAGTCGTTCCTTCTCGCGGCTGACCCGCGTCACCGGACGACGTCAGTGAGCGCTTGACTGCGAGCAGCCGGAAGAAGGCGACCATCATCTATAATGCCTGGGCACGAGGGGCGGGGCTATTATATCGAGGCCCTATGATATCGAGGCCCCATGATATCGAGGCGGAGAGTCCGTATGGCAGAGTGGGCCGACCAAGACCCTGAAGAAACCAGAGAGTGGATCGAGTCGCTCGAGGCCGTGATCGAGCACGAGGGCACCGAGCGCGCCCACTTCCTCCTCGAGGGACTCATCGACAAGGCGAGGCGCAGCGGGGCCTACCTCCCCTATTCCGCGAACACCGCCTATCTCAACACCATCCCCGTTTCCAAGGAACAACGCTCGCCCGGGGACCCGGCCATCGAGTGGCGCATCCGCTCCCTCGTCCGCTGGAACGCGATGGCCATGGTGATCCAGGCCAACCGCGAGCACGCCGGGCTCGGTGGACACATCGCGAGCTTCGCCTCCAGCGCGACGCTCTACGATGTCGGATTCAACCACTTTTTCCATGCCCCCAGCGAGGCGCACGGGGGCGATCTCGTGTTCATCCAGGGGCACTCGGCGCCGGTTCGTCGGCGACGGCGAGACCGACGAGCCCGAGTCCTTGGGCGCCATGTCGATGAAGCGACGATTTGTGAGGGATCCCACCAATGTGCGGCATCGTAGCGATTTTCACCAATGATCCTGCAAAAACTGCAGAGCACGCAGAACTTTCGGTGCGGATGCTCCGCCATCGTGGGCCCGACGGGATCGGCGCATTGACAATCGGTCGCTCGGAGATCGCACATGCGCGGCTCGCGATCGTCGACGTTGTAGGCGGCGCGCAGCCAATGCTCGGCGAAGCCGGGCGAACCGCGCTCGTTTGCAACGGGGAGATTTACAACCACGCTGTGATCCGCGACCGACTCTGCTCGCGCCACGCCTTCACTTCGAACAGTGATTCCGAGGCGGTCCTACATTTGTACGAAGAGCTCGGCTCGCACTGTCCCCGTCAGCTCGATGGGATGTTCGCCTTCTTCGCAAGTGACGGCGAGCATTTCTTCGCGGCCAGGGATCCGCTGGGAATCAAGCCACTTTACGTCGGGCGGGATGCGAGCGGAGCCGTCTGGTTGTCGTCGGAGATCAAAGCTCTGCACGAGCAATGTACGAGTTTCGAAGTGCTGCCGCCCGGGTGCTCACTGACCGAGTCCTCGGAGATCACACGCTGGTTCAAACCACCCTGGCTGGAAACGGTCGGAACTCTGCGCGACTTCGAAGTGAATGAGCCGTTGAAACGACTGGAGACCGCGGTCGTCAAGCGCTTGATGAGCGACGTGCCTCTAGGCGTCTTTCTGTCCGGTGGGCTCGACTCGAGTCTGGTCGCAGCGCTCGCCGGTCGACACCTACCAAAACTCAAGACATTTGCCGTGGGTGTCGAGGGAGCGCCCGATCTAGCTGCAGCGTCGCGGGTGGCACGCGCTCTGCGGACACACCACTACGAGCGCATCTACACGCCGCGCGAGGCAGAGGGTGCTCTGGAGCGCGTCATCTACCATCTCGAGTCGTATGACCCTGCGCTGATTCGCAGCGCCGTCCCGTCCTTCTTCCTGTCGCAGTTCGCGGCAGAACACGTCAAAGTCGTGCTCACCGGCGAAGGGGCTGATGAACTTTTCGCAGGCTACGAATACTTCAAGGGATTTTCCGAACCCGGAGCAGTGCACCGCGAATGTGCTCGTCTGATCATGGGTCTGCACAACATGAATCTTCAACGGATCGATCGCATGACCATGGCTCACGGCCTCGAAGGTCGCGTTCCTTTCTTGGATGTAGCTCTCGTGGAATGGGCGATGAGTTTGGATCCGAAACTCAAGCTACAGAGCGAGCTCGTTCCGGAAAAGCTCCCGCTACGTGCCGCCAGCCACGGTCTGCTGCCCTCGGAAATCGTTTGGAGAACCAAGCAACAGTTTTCCACCGGTGCGGGTGCGGACCACGTGCTTCAGACATTCGCCGCTCGCGTGGTCTCGGATTCCGAGCTCGCGCACGCCCCCGAGACTTTTCCCATCGACACACCCTCATCGAAGGAAGCCTTTCTCTATAGGAAGATCTTCGAACGAGACTTTCCCGGAGAGTCCGCACGCAAGGCAGTTGGCCGTTGGCTCAGCGCACCGATCCATTCATGAGCGAAAAGATGCGCGCGCAGGGATTTGAACATCGCACAGCCGATAGCAGCGGCTCTTGGACCTACGCCGAAACCGTCGCGCGGGGCCACTATCACAGGAACCAAGGCGGCTTGTTTGGCAAGTACGACAATGTCCGAACCTACTGGGAGGACGAGCTGACACGCTTCGTACTGAGACCCTTCGTCAGAGAGAAGATCGCTGCGTGCGCCGCCGCAAATCGCGGCTTGAGAATTCTCGACTTGGGGTGTGGTTCGGGTGAAGGCTACGAACTCCTAACCAAAATTCGCCAAAACGATCTGAGCCTGGAAGAACTCCAGCGTTACGTGGTGACACCCGAACAGATTGGGCTGTACCTTGGAGTGGATCTGAACTCATCCATGGTGCAGCAAGGGCGGGAGAACTACGGAGAGGCCAAGAATGTGCGGTTCGCACAGGCCGATCTGCGCGAAAAGCTCGGAGAGGCCGAGCGGGAACGCCCATTCGATATCTATTTCTCGTCCTACGGCTCTCTCTCGCACTTGAGCTCACGGGCGCTCAACACTTGCCTCAGCGCCGTCGCTCGGCACGCGGAGCCAGGAGCGCTGGTAGTGCTCGACCTGATGGGAAGGTTCTCGCCTGAGTGGCCCGATTACTGGCAGGCCCGCGAAGAATCGGAAAAAGTCAGGCCCTATTCGATGAGCTACCTGTTTCCGGAGCAGGAGCGCCGAAGCACCGACATTGCGCAGTTTCCGCTGCGGTTTTGGACAGGACAGGAAGTGCGGACTCTCTGCGCAGAGGTGAGCGAGCAGACAGGCGTGGTCGTGGAGCCGGTGGAAATGTTCGATCGCTCCCTCTTCGTGGGGCGTCACGTCGACACCGGCGAATACGGCACGTGTTTGCCGCCCTTGCGCAGTTTGGTGAATGGCCTCTATGAGCAGAACGTGCGAACCAATTTTGAGCGGTTCGTGGTCACCTATCGGCCGGTTGCCGGTGCGCATGTACAAAACGCTTTCTTCTCGCGCCTTAGCGCGTGTTGGAATACCGCTGTCGAGTTTGCTAGGGTTCGACTCTCGGGAGCACGTGTCGATCTGGTCGAGATGCCCGGTTGGCGGGAGTTTCCGGCCCCCTTGCAGCTTTCGCTGATGACGATTGACCGCGTCATCGATAGTGTCGCTTGGATCGACTACAGTGACGTCCGAGCCAACATCATCGAACCGCAGATCGCGTACGTCCTCAGAGGCATGCAGTACCACATGCAAGAGGGCCTCGGGTGCGGACACGGTCTGGTAGCGCTGCTGCGGATTGCGGGTGCGGCTTCGGAGGCGGAGGCTCGTCAGCGACCGGCACATCGATGATCGAGGTGTGCCGGCTCACGAAGCGCTTTGGCGAGGTCACCGCGGTCGACACCGTATCTTTCGATGTCGCCCGCGGCGAGCTTCTGATGTTGGTTGGCGGTTCTGGTTCAGGTAAAACGACGCTACTCCGGATGATCAATCGGCTCATCGAGCCGACCTCGGGGAGCGTGCGCATCGACGGTGACAACGTAAGCACGCTAGAGGCGCACTTGCTGCGCCGGAGTATCGGCTATGTATTCCAACAGGTCGGGTTGTTTCCACACCGGACAGTGGGAGAGAACATCGCGATTACTCCCTCCTTGCTCGGGTGGGACAGGTCATGCATAGAAGAGCGCGTGACCGCGCTGCTCGATTTGGTCGAACTCGACACGATCGTGCGGGACCGCTATCCCTCGGCTTTGTCCGGCGGTGAGCAGCAACGCGTCGGCGTCGCACGGGCGTTGGCCGCAAAACCGAAGCTCATGCTTCTCGACGAGCCGTTCGGCGCGCTAGATCCGCTGACCCGCGATCGCCTCCAGCAATCGTTCATCCGGCTGCGTAAGGAACTTGAGATCACGGCGATCTTCGTGACGCACGACATGGCAGAGGCGCTTCTGCTCGCTGACCGCATCGGCGTCATGCGTGAGGGACGCCTCACCCAGGTGGGAAGCCCACGGCAGTTGCTTTCGTCTCCCGCTGACGGGTACGTCCAATCCTTGCTCGAAACGCCACGTCGCCAGGCTCGAGGCTTCGCCAATCTGCTCGACCAGCGCGTCGATGTCTGAGCAACTTTCGTTGTTGCCGGAGTATTTGACGGCTCACCTCGAGCTCACGCTGTTCGCGTTGTTGCTCGGGATCTGGATCAGCATCCCGTTGGGCGTCGCCGCATCCAGGCTGCCTTGGCTCGAGCGCTTGGCACTCGGAGCAGCTGCAATGGTGCAAACGATTCCGAGTCTGGCGTTGCTCGCGCTGATGGTTCCCATCTTTGCTGCCTTGGGGCTGGAGAGCATTGGTTTTCTACCGGCCTTCGTCGCGCTCGTCCTGTACAGCACGCTGCCGATCCTGAGGAATACCGTTACCGCCATGGCGGGGCTTCCCGAGGCGCTCCGCGAAGCCGCACGTGGCGTCGGCATGAATTCGCGCGAACAGCTGCTGCACGTGGAACTGCCGCTCGCTGTGCCCGTTATCGTAGCCGGCGTGAGGACCGCGATTGTGTGGACCGTGGGCGCTGCAACGCTTGCTACTCCGGTAGGCGCAACCAGTCTCGGCAACTATATTTTCAGCGGTCTTCAGACGAGAAACGTGTCGGCAGTCGTGGTCGGCTGTGTCGCTTCGGCAGTGCTCGCGCTGGTCCTCGACGGGCTTGCACGGTTGCTCTTGACCGGTGCAGAGCGGCGGCGCCGCCCGCTCGTGATGGCGGCTCTCGTTGGTTTTACCGCGCTCTATTTGTACGCCGGCGTCTCGCTTGCAAAGCGCACTCTCGGCAAGAGCGAAGACGTCGTCGTCATTGGAGCCAAAACCTTCACGGAGCAATACATCCTGAGTGAAGTGCTCGCCGCGCGTGTCCGACAGAGCACCGGCTTGAATGCCGAAGTCCGGCAGTCCCTCGGCTCTTCGGTGGTATTCGACGCGCTGAAGACCGGAACTATCGATCTCTGCGTCGACTACACGGGGACCATCTGGACCACCGTCATCAAGCGTCAAGCGCGGCCACGAAGTAGGGCAACCCTGCTCAAAGACGTCGAACGATACCTCGCGACGAAGCACGGGATCCATGTCGTTGCCGCGCTCGGATTCGAGAACACTTACGCACTCGCGATGCGGCGTGCTCGCGCGGACAAACTTGGCGTGCGCAAGATCAGCGATCTCGCCCAGGCCGCACCCGACTTGTCTGTCGGGGGAGATTACGAATTCTTTGGTCGACCTGAATGGAAGGCGATACGCGAAGTCTATCGACTCGAGGTCTCGGAGCAGCGCTCGATGGATCCTTCGCTAATGTACGGGGCCGTGGCGCGAGGAGCGGTGGACCTGATCAGTGCCTTTTCGACCGACGGGCGCATCGTCGCTTTCGACCTGGTTGTTCTCGAAGATGATCGGCACGCCATTCCTCCCTATGACGCCATCGTTCTCGCGAGCGAAAAGCTGTCCCGCGAGCATGAAGACCTGCTCGAACGCGTGGCGGAGTTGAACGGTCGCATCGACAACGACCAGATGCGGCGCATGAATCTCGCTGTGGACCGCGGTGAACGGACTCCACAGGAGGTCGCGCGGGATTTTCTCCAGGACCTGAGTCGTTCGCCGAGATCTCCGCGTTCTACGGGCCCTTAGGCCGGTCTGGAGTCTTCTGCCATCCTCAGCCTTCGCCTGAACCCATGGGTAGCGGAAGACCTCCTTCAAGGTTTCTAGCCCGGGCTGGGCAGTGACTGCAAAAACGTCCGGCAACTGGTCCTAAGGGCACGCACGTGAGGCGCTTTCGATACCCCGCGGAAACGATGCGCCTGCTACTCCCCGCGCTACAGAACGCGGGGCCAGCGCCATTTGGAGGGGCGTCTGCTCGCTGTCCCAGGGCCTGGGCGTCATTTGTCCCCGCGGGAGGGTCACGAGCCTCCGCCCGCTACGCCCCTTGATCCGGGCGGGGATCTCGCCGTCGTTCCATCAGGTGGATGAACACATCTTCCAAGCCCGGCTCGATCCTATTCCATTCATACCCCTCCTTAAGCGGGGCGAGTGAGCGATCCAGGTTCTCGCGCACACTGAGATCCTCGTACAGGCTGAATCGCTGCGTCATATAGCCCACGTGGCGCTTGATCTCATCGGACTCGGTGAGCAGGTCATACCCGAGGCAGGTACCGCGCCCGGAGGTCGGTTTCAGCAACCCGCACAACATGCGGATCGCCGTGGTCTTACCGCTGCCGTTGGGGCCTAGAAATCCATAGATCTCGCCGCGCTCGACCTGTAGCTCCAAGCCATCGACGGCGATCAGATCGCCGAAGCGTTTGCTCAACTCGTGCACATCGATGATGAGCCCGTCCAGACTCCCGTCTCTATCCACGTTTTCGCCACACCTCGACGGGTTGACCGGGGTGCAGTCGATACGGTTCGGAAAAATCAGGCCTCGCCTCTATCCGATACACGAGCTTATCGCGCGTCTCGCGACTGTAGATCACCGGTGGCGTGTATTCCGCTTCCGGCGAGATGTAGCTGACTTCGACCCGTAGATCCGCCGGACAGCGGTCGCAACGCAGCTCCAGCGGATCGCCGATGGCCAGGGTGCCCAAGGTCTCCTCGGGCACGTAAAAGCGTACCTTGATATTTTCCGGCGGTAACAAGGACACCACGGGCCGGCCCGCCGCTACCCACTCGCCGGGCTCGAAAAAGGTGTCCACGACCATGGCATCTTCGGGGGCCTGCCGGGTTTTCTGGGCGAATTCCCACTCCGCCTGGGCCAGGGCGGCGCGTGCCGCATCTACCTCCGCCCGCGCCGCCCGGATCGCGTCGCTGCGCGCCGCCATGTGGGCAGTTGCCAGCTCCGCCTCTAGCTCGCGCATTCTTCCTCGCTCACGCTCAACGACCGTGCGCGCCTCGTCCAGGGACGCCTTCGGCACGGCTTTCTTCGCGAACAGCGCTTGCTGTCGCTGCAACTGGATCCGGGAAAGGGCCAGCGTCGCCTGCGCCTGGGCCAACTGGGCCTCGATGATGTCCAGTTCCTCCGACCGCTTGCCCTTCTGCAGGTCCTCCAGACTGGCCCGCGCGCTCTGCCATCGCGCCAAGGCCTCGTCCCGTACGGCGATCTCGCGGTCCTGTTCGAGTTCGAACAAGGGGGCTCCACGCCGTACCCGGCCACCACGGACCACGTGCCGCTCCAGCAACGTACCCGATCCGGCCGCGGAGACGTAGACATAGTCTGCCTCGACGTAGCCCTGCCAGTAGTAGGCGGCGTCCTCGCTACACGCGCACAGGAACACCAGCGCCGGAAGTAGGACCCAGAGCCAGGCGTGACGCAGTGCCACCTCAAGTCGTTCCTTCTCGCGGCTGACCCGCGTCACCGGACGACGTCAGTGAGCGCTTGACTGCGAGCAGCCGGAAGAAGGCGACCATCATCTATAATGCCTGGGCACGAGGGGCGGGGCTATTATATCGAGGCCCTATGATATCGAGGCCCCATGATATCGAGGCGGAGAGTCCGTATGGCAGAGTGGGCCGACCAAGACCCTGAAGAAACCAGAGAGTGGATCGAGTCGCTCGAGGCCGTGATCGAGCACGAGGGCACCGAGCGCGCCCACTTCCTCCTCGAGGGACTCATCGACAAGGCGAGGCGCAGCGGGGCCTACCTCCCCTATTCCGCGAACACCGCCTATCTCAACACCATCCCCGTTTCCAAGGAACAACGCTCGCCCGGGGACCCGGCCATCGAGTGGCGCATCCGCTCCCTCGTCCGCTGGAACGCGATGGCCATGGTGATCCAGGCCAACCGCGAGCACGCCGGGCTCGGTGGACACATCGCGAGCTTCGCCTCCAGCGCGACGCTCTACGATGTCGGATTCAACCACTTTTTCCATGCCCCCAGCGAGGCGCACGGGGGCGATCTCGTGTTCATCCAGGGCCATTCGGCGCCGGGGATCTACGCCCGTGCCTTCATCGAGGGACGGATCGAGGAAGATGATCTCAGGCGCTTCCGGCAGGAGGCGCTCGGGCCCGGGCTGTCGTCCTATCCCCACCCCTGGCTCATGCCCGACTTCTGGCAGTTCCCCACGGTGTCGATGGGGCTCACGCCCATCATGGCCATCTACCAGGCGCGCTTCATGCGCTACCTCGACGATCGCGGGCTCCTGGCCACGGAGGGGCGCAAGGTATGGGCCTTCGTCGGCGACGGCGAGACCGACGAGCCCGAGTCCCTAGGCGCCATCAGCCTGGCGGCGCGTGAGCGGCTCGACAACCTCATCTTCGTCGTCAACTGCAACCTCCAGCGCCTGGACGGTCCGGTGCGCGGCAACGGCAAGATCATCCAGGAGCTGGAGGCCGTGTTCCGAGGCGCGGGCTGGAACGTCATCAAGGTCATCTGGGGTTCCTACTGGGACCCGCTCATCGCCCGCGACACCAGCGGGCTTTTGCAGAAGCGCATGGAGGAGTGCGTGGACGGCGAGTACCAAAACTACGCCGCCCGCGACGGGGCCTACATCCGCGAGCATTTCTTCGGTAAATACCCCGAGCTCAAGGCCATGGTCGCGAGCATGACCGACGAGGACCTGTGGCGGCTGAACCGCGGTGGCCACGACCCGCACAAGGTGTACGCGGCCTATCACGACGCCGTGCGGCATACCGGTCAGCCGACCGTGATCCTGGCCAAGACCATCAAAGGCTACGGCATGGGTGAGGCCGGCGAGGGCCAGAACGTCACCCATCAACAGAAGAAGATGGGGGAAGAAGCGCTGCGCAAGTTCCGCGACCGCTTCCACATCCCCGTGAGCGACGACGAGCTGGCCGCTACGCCTTTTTACCGGCCGCCCGAGGACAGCCCGGAGCGGCGATATCTCAAGGAACGCTGCGCGGCCCTGGGTGGTTTTCTGCCGGCGCGCAGGCGTCTGGCCCCGCCGCTTCAAGTTCCCGATATCGGCATCTTCGGCGCGCTCTCGAAGGGCAGCGAGGGGCGCGAGCTGTCCACCACCATGGCCTTCGTGCGCATGCTGACCGCGCTCATCAAAGACAAGACCATGGGTCCGCATTGCGTGCCCATCGTCCCGGACGAGGGACGCACCTTCGGTATGGAGGGCCTGTTCCGGCAGGTCGGGATCTATTCCTCGGTGGGGCAGCTCTACCAGCCCGTGGACCACGATCAGTTGCTCTATTACCGGGAGGACAAGCGCGGTCAGGTCCTCCAGGAGGGGATCACGGAGGCCGGTGCCCTGGCCTCGTGGATCGCCGCGGGGACCTCGTACACCAACCACGGCGTGCACATGATCCCGTTCTTTATCTTCTATTCGATGTTCGGTTTCCAGCGCATCGGGGACCTCATTTGGGCGGCCGGCGACATACAGGCGCGCGGGTTCCTGCTGGGCGGGACCTCGGGCCGCACCACGCTCGCGGGCGAGGGCTTGCAGCACCAGGATGGCCACAGTCACCTCCTGGCCGCGACCGTGCCGAACTGCCTGTCCTACGACCCGACCTATGCCTACGAGCTGGCGGTCATCCTCCACCAGGGCTTGACCCGCATGGTGCGGAAACAGGAAGGGGTCTTCTATTACATCACGCTGACCAACGAGAACTATGCCCATCCCCCGCGGCCCCAGGGCGTGGATGAGGGGATCTTGAAAGGAATGTATCTATTGCGCGATGGCGGCGCGGGTGTCAAGGTGCGGCTACTGGGCTCGGGTGCGATCCTGAACGAGGTGATAGCAGCGGCCGACCGGCTCGAGAATGACTTCGGGATCGCGGTGGATGTCTTTAGCGTGACCAGCTTCACCGAGCTCAGGCGCGAGGGTCTCGCGTGCGAGCGGTGGAACGGTTTGCACCCGGACTCGGTCCGGAGGATCAGCTATGTCGAGACCTGTCTCGCGAGTCGGGACGGGCCGGTCGTGGCCGCGACCGACTATATGCGGAGCTACGCCGATCAGATCCGCGCCTTCGTGCCCAGGCGCTATGTGGTCCTCGGCACCGACGGTTTCGGCCGCAGTGATACGCGCGAGCGGCTCCGGCGATTCTTCGAGGTGGATCGCGATTACATCACCCTCGCGGCGTTGACGGTCCTCGCGGAGGAGGGCACGGTACCGCGCGGCGTGGTGTCCGAGGCCCTCGAGAAATACGGGATCGATCCTGAAAGACCCGATCCCGCGGTAAGTTGATTTATTGATTTATCCTATACTTGGCCATGCTCATAAATCGCCTCCTTAGATCCCCTCTCCCTCCGGGGGTCTCCAGGAGAGCGCCTTGGATCCCCTCTCCCGTCGGGAGTCTCCGGGAGAGCACCGCCCTAGATCCCCTCGCCCTCGGGGCCCTTGCGAAGGGGCACCCTAAATCCCTCTCCCTTGCGAAGGCGCGCCTTAAATCCCTCCCCCTTGCGAAGGGCCACCCTAAATCCCTCCCCCTTGCGAAGGGGGAGGTTAGGAGGGGGTCAGGGCGCATGCTTTGGGCACCGGCGCCGACCCCCTCTAAATCTCCCCCTTCTGAAGGAGAGACTGAGGTGAGCGAACGGTGCTGAAAGCAGGGATCTTCCTGGATGTCGAGAACCTGAGCCGCAACGGCGGCTGGGGCATGCGTTACGACGTGTTACGCGAGCTGGTCCAGGCCCAGGGCGCCATCGTGGTGCGGGCCAACGCCTATCTGGCGGTGGACCGCGAGCGGGAACAGGAAGACGAGGACGCGCGTCAGCGCGGCGAGGAGTACCGCAACGCGATCCGCCGCATGGGTTTTCACCTGATCCCCAAGGAGGTACTGCGCTATCGCGATTCCAAGGGCGAGCTGGTGACCAAGGCCAATGCCGATCTCGACCTCGCGGTCGAGGCGCTGCTCCAAGCCGACAACCTCGACTATGTGCTGCTCGGCACGGGCGATGGGGATTTCCTGCGGCTCGTCCGGGCCCTTCAGGGCCGCGGCAAGCGCGTGGACCTCCTGTCGTTCGCGAACACCAGTCGCCTCTTGCGACAGGAGGTCGATTACTACTTCTCCGGGTTCCTGGTGCCCGGGCTTGTGGCCGACGCCGCCAATGGCGACCGGAAGAAGCGGGGCGTCATGTACTCCGTGAACGAGGCCAAGGGCTACGGGTTCCTGTCGATCCGAACCGGTTTCGGCCCGACCGACTTTCAGTCCGACATCTTTCTGCACATCCGCGACTTCACGCGCAACGAGGAGACCGTGGATAACACCCATTTCGCGCTGCTCAAGACCCGAGAAGCGATCCTGCAATTCGAGCTCGAGCAGCAGGCCGGCGGGAAACTGAAGGCGATCAACGCGACGGAGTTCCAGTTCGCGCGCCCGGGCTAGTGGCGAGCCAAGACGATTGGGATAGCCCGTCATTCCGGCAGAGCCTGCCCCGTGCTTGATACGGGGGAGTGCCGGGATCCAGGCACACGGATGTGACCTCGCATCGTATCGCCATCCATGGCCACTGGCGCCCGGCAATCCCTGCCGGCGTGACGGACCACTCTGGTTTTGGATGAGTGACCAGTAGCCCGAGGATGCGCTGAGGTACGAAGCGCATCTGTCGAGCGATGTCCCGCGACTGATGCGCCTCCTTACGTCGGCACATCCTACGATTGTTACAAGGCGGATAATCGTCGGCCTGACATTTCATTCAAGCCCGGGTAGTCTGGGTTGAGGAACGACACCCAGCATTCGCCTCGAATTGCAGGGATCGGCTCCGCTCATCCCGGCCTATGGAGTGATTTCTCCAATGGCTGCGTGACTGGTCCCAACGTCGTATCAAAAGAGCAATAAACCATGACCAAACCCACCGTAGCCGTCATCGGTACCGGCGCGGCCGGCCTCGTATGCGGCCATTTCCTGCACGAGCGGTTCGACCTCACCCTCTACGAGAAGAACGACTATGTCGGCGGACACGCGAACTCGGTGACGGTGTCCTTTGGCGGAGAGACCGTGCGCTTCGATACCGCCTTCGTGGTGTTCAACAACGCCGCCTATCCGCTCTTCATGCGCCTGCTGGAGGAGCTGAAGGTGCCCAATAGGTACTGCCCGATGAGCTTCAGCTTCCAGATCGAGCCCGATGGCTTACAATACATGACCCATGGCCTGACCTATTGCTTTTGCGATCTGAAGAATCTCGGGAGCTGGCGTTTTCTCAAGATGCTCTTCGAGATGGTCAAGTTCCACCGCCAGGCGCGCGAGGTGCTGACGGATCCCCGATACCACGAGCTCAGCATCGCCGACTACATCAAGGCCAGGGGCTACAGCGACGACCTCCTAGAGCGCTTCTTGATCCCGCTCATTGCCGTGACCTGGTCGCTGCCGCCGGAGGAGATGCTGGCATATCCGGTATTGACCTTGGTGGAGTTCCTGGACCACCACGGGGCGCTGCAAGGCGTCATGGGCCGCAAGCACTGGAGGACCGTGATCGACGGCAGCCGCTCCTACGTCGATCGGGTAGCCGAGCCGTTCCGGGATCGGATCCTCCTGAATCGCGGCGTGACTCGTGTCAGCCGGGGAAACGGGGCGGTCGAGGTCGAAGACGATGGGGGCGAGCGTCGGCGCTTCGATCACCTGATCCTCGCCTGCCATGCCGATCAGGCGCTGGCGATGCTCGCGGACCCGACACTCGAGGAGCGCGAGCTACTGGGAAGATTCCGATATCACAGGAGTCGGGTGCTCGTGCACACCGATACGTCGCTCATGCCGAGGAATCGGCGGCATTGGGCGGGTTGGAACTATCGCGTCGAATACGATCGCGACCGGCGCCCGCGGTCATCGACGACCTATCACATGAATACGCTGCAAAAGGTCTCCGAGACCACGGATTATTTCGTGACCTTCGGGGATACGAGCCGCGTCGATACCGGTAAAGTCCTGAAAGCGCTGAACTACGAGCACCCCATCTTCGACCTCGCCGCCATCCATTCCCAGGCGAAGCTCCACACGCTCAATCAGAACGGCCGCACGTTCTTCTCCGGATCGTATTTCAAATTCGGATTCCATGAGGACGCCTTCCGCGCCGGCGTCGAGGTGTGCCGCGCCTTGACCGGGGAGCCGATCTGGAAGTGAATAAGGATCTGCACCCCGCCTACTCCCACGCAAGCCGATACCCCATCCCCGGCTCGGGGGCAGATAGCGCGGCCGCGCAGGATCCTGACGGCTATACGGTTAGGAAGCGAGACCTTAATGAATAATGAGATCCCCGGCGGGGTGCTTTCCATGAGCGACCTCGGCGTGTGAGCGAAGCAGGAATTCCCCGGTAAATTTAGCGACTGGCCGGGTGAGATCAATTTCTACGCTCGCAAATGTGACGATAGGGCAGTAGAATCTTTACGCGATTCTTACAGCCGACCGAGGATCTCTTACAGCTTTCTTACACGCTAGTGCCTACACTTGGCGGTAGTCATCGTAGCGGCGGGTGGTATCTATGGATCACGGCCGATCTAATTACGGCATCGATGTGAGTGATTCCGATAGGCAGGACAGCAGTATTGAAGCAAAGCGGCAAGATCGTCTTGCGCCGATGCTTAACTTTAAAGCGTAGGAGTATCGCCGCTCTCGAGGATATGTTCCGCAGTGGCTGGCTTGCCGACGGACAAGGACGTATTTCCTAAGAGGAGAGTGCCATGGACCTTATCTATATTTCAATAGTTGTGATCTTCTTTGCCGCCACGGCGGCGCTGGTGTACGGCTGCGAACGCCTCGGGAGGTCCGCATGAGCTGGCTATATCTCCTTAGCGGCGGCGTCGCGGGTGCGCTGTTCGTTTATCTGAGCATCGCTTTATTGAAACCGGAGTGGTTCTCATGAGCGCCAATGGGATTCTCCAGATCATCCTGTATCTCGCCGTGCTGCTCGCTCTGGTGAAACCGCTCGGGGCGTATATGGCCCGCATCTACGAAGGCCGGCCGGCGGGGCTGAACCGGATCGGCGCGCGCTTCGAGGATCTGCTCTATCGCCTGTGCGGGGTCGATCCCGCAAAGGACATGCGCTGGACCGAGTATGCCTTGGCCGTGCTGCTCTTCAACTTCTTGGGCGCCGTTGCCGTCTACGGTTTACAGCGCCTGCAGGCTTATCTACCCTTGAATCCCCAGGGACTCGCTGCGGTCACCCCGGATTCGTCATTCAATACGGCGGTGAGCTTCGCCACCAACACCAACTGGCAAGGCTACGGGGGCGAGACGACCATGAGCTACCTAACCCAGATGCTCGGGCTCACCGTGCAGAACTTCCTCTCCGCCGCGACCGGTATGGCCATCCTGGTGGCTTTGATCCGGGGGTTCGTCCGGCGCTCTGCGAACGGCATCGGGAACTTCTGGGTGGACATGACCCGGAGCACGCTCTACATCCTCTTGCCGCTTTCGCTGATCCTCGCGGTGGTCCTCGTCAGCCAGGGGGTGGTGCAGACCTTCGATGCCTACAAGACGGTACCGCTCCTCGAACCCGTGACCTACGAACAGCCTACGCTGGATGCCGAGGGTCAGCCCCTCACGGACAGGGCCGGCAACCCCCTGACCGAAACCGTGACGGCCAAAGAGCAGGTGATCGCCGTGGGGCCGGCGGCCTCCCAGATCGCCATCAAGCAGCTCGGCACCAACGGCGGCGGCTTCTTCAACGTGAATTCGGCGCACCCGCTGGAGAATGCGACGCCCTTCTCGAACTTCCTGGAGATGCTCGCCATTCTCTTACTCCCCGCGGCGCTCTGCTATACCTTCGGGAAGATGGTCGGGGATACGCGCCAGGGTTGGGCGATACTCGCCGCGATGACGATCCTCTTCGTCGGTCCTCTCGTGTCAGTCGAGTACGCGGAATCGAGGGGCAACCCGGCCTTTGCCGCCCTGGGGGTCGACCAAACGCCGAACGATGCACAGGCCGGTGGCAACATGGAAGGCAAGGAGACGCGCTTCGGCATCGTCAACTCGGCGCTCTGGGCCACGGCTACCACCGCGGCCTCGAACGGCTCGGTGAACTCCATGCACGACTCCTTCACCCCGCTCGGCGGATTGGTACCCATGTGGCTCATCCAGCTCGGCGAAGTGGTCTTCGGCGGGGTCGGCTCGGGGCTCTACGGGATGCTGATCTTCGCCATCATCGCGGTCTTCGTGGCGGGCCTCATGATCGGGCGCACGCCCGAGTACCTGGGCAAGAAGATCGAGGCCTTCGAGATGAAGATGGCCGGCATCGCCATCCTCATCACGCCGCTGTTGGTGCTCTCAGGCACCGCGCTCGCCGTGTCGCTCACGGCGGGAAAGGCAACCATCTTCAACCCCGGAAGCCATGGCTTTTCCGAGGTTCTCTACGCCTTTTCCTCGGTGAGCAACAACAACGGCAGCGCCTTCGCGGGGCTCGGCGCCAACACACCTTTTTACAACACGGCGCTCGGGATCGCCATGCTTCTCGGGCGCTACTGGATCGCGGTGCCGGTGCTCGCGATCGCCGGATCGCTCGCGGCCAAGAAGCTCGTACCGTCGGGTCTCGGGACCCTGCCCACGCACACGCCGCTCTTCGTCGTGTTGCTCATCGGTACGGTGCTCATGGTCGGTGCCCTCAATTTCATCCCCGCCCTGGCCCTCGGTCCGGTGGTGGAGCATCTGATGATGATCGGGGCTAGATGACTCCATTACTTTCAGAAGTTAAAGATAGACGTGACTGACGAAACGGCGGTTATCTCTCATCCGCTGCCCAAGACCGTGTGGGCCTCGCTCTTCGATCCCACGATCTTGCGCCAGGCGATCGGGGACTCGTTCAAGAAGCTGGCACCCCAATACCAGTGGCGCAACCCGGTGATGTTCGTAGTGTACCTGGGGAGCCTCCTCACCACGGCCCTGTATATCCAGGCGCTGGGAGGCCAGGGAGAGGCCCCGGCGGGATTCATCCTGGCGGTGACCCTGTGGCTCTGGTTCACGCTTTTGTTCGCCAACTTCGCCGAGAGCGTCGCCGAGGGCCGGGCCAAGGCCCAGGCGGCCTCGCTGCGCCGGGCCCGCCGAGCGGTGATGGCGAAGCGCCTCCATGAGCCGCGGCCCGACGCTTCTTGGTCCATGGTGGAGGGACGTCTGCTGCCAAAGGGTGACGCGGTACTGGTCGAAGCGGGCGATCTCATCCCCGCCGACGGCGAGGTGATCGAGGGCGTGGCTTCCGTCGACGAGTCCGCCATCACGGGCGAGTCCGCCCCGGTGATCCGGGAATCGGGCGGTGATTTCTCCGCAGTCACCGGCGGCACCCGGCTGCTCTCGGACTGGCTCTGCGTACGCATCGCCGTGAACCCCGGCGAGGCGTTCCTCGACCGCATGATCGCCATGGTCGAGGCGGCCAAACGCCAGAAGACACCGAACGAGATCGCGCTCACCATTCTGCTCGTGGCGTTGACCCTCATCTTTCTCTTCGTCACCGTGACCCTCCTGCCGTTCTCGGCCTATAGTGTGGAGGTCATGAAGGCCGGCGTACCGATCACCGTCACGGTGCTCGTGGCGTTGCTCGTCTGCCTCATCCAGACCACCATCGGGGCGCTGCTTTCCGCCATCGGCATCGCCGGCATGGGGCGGATGATGCAGAAGAACGTGGTTGCCGTATCCGGCCGGGCCGTGGAGGCGGCAGGCGACGTCGATGTCCTCCTGCTCGACAAGACCGGCACCATCACACTCGGCAACCGGCACGCGACGGCGTTTCTCCATGCAGGCGGGGTGGCGGTACAGGAATTGGCGGATGCCGCACAACTGGCCTCGCTCGCCGACGAGACGCCCGAAGGCCGCAGCATCGTGGTCTTGGCGAAGCAACAGTTCGGCCTGCGCGGACGGGATATCCGCGCCCTCGACGCGACCTTCGTGCCGTTCAGTGCCCACACCCAGATGAGTGGGGTGGATCTCGGCGCCCGCCAGATCCGAAAGGGAGCCCCCGAGGCCATCCGCGCCCACGTGCAGGCACAAGGCGGTGCGTTCCCCGACGACGTGGAGAAGCGGGTCTATATGGTCTCACGGCGCGGGAGCACGCCCCTCGCCGTGTCGGACGGCCCACGGGTCCTCGGCATCATCGAGCTCAAGGACATCGTCAAGGGCGGCATCAAGGAGCGTTTCGCGCAGCTTCGCCACATGGGGATCAAGACCGTCATGATCACCGGTGACAATCGACTGACCGCCGCGGCGATCGCGGCGGAAGCCGGCGTCGATGATTTCCTCGCCGAGGCCACTCCCGAGGCCAAACTTACGCTCATCCGCGAGCACCAGGCCGGCGGACGGCTCGTGGCGATGACCGGTGACGGCACCAACGACGCCCCGGCGCTCGCGCAAGCCGACGTCGCGGTGGCCATGCACACCGGCACCCAAGCGGCGAAGGAGGCGGGCAACATGGTCGATCTGGACTCCAACCCGACCAAGCTTATCGAGGTCGTGGAGACCGGCAAGCAGATGCTGATGACCCGCGGTGCCCTCACCACCTTCAGCATCGCCAACGACGTGGCCAAGTTCTTCGCCATCATCCCGGCGGCCTTCGTCACCACCTATCCTGAGCTCCGGGTGCTCGACGTGATGTATCTGGCGACACCGCGGAGTGCGATCCTCTCGGCGGTGATCTTCAACGCGTTGATCATCCCCCTGCTCATCCCTTTGGCGCTCAAGGGGGTCTCGTACCGCTCCCTCGGCGCGCAGGCGCTGTTATGCAAGAACCTCTGGATCTACGGCGTGGGCGGGTTGATCGTGCCGTTCCTCGGCATCAAAGCGATCGACCTCGTCCTCGTCGCATTGGGTCTAGTCTAAGGAGACGAGCAAATGTCGAAGCTCATCAAACCGGCCATCGGCCTCTTCACCTTGCTCACGGTCTTGACCGGCATTGCCTATCCGCTGGCCGTAACCGGGATCGCCCGATGGGCGTTTCCCGAAAAGGCCACCGGCAGCTTGATCGTGGAGGACGGTCGGGCGCTCGGTTCGGCATTGATCGGCCAACCGTTCCATGATCCGAAATATTTCTGGGGCCGACCCTCGGCCACGAGCCCCTTCCCCTATAACGCCGCCGCCTCGAGCGGCTCCAATCTCGGACCACTCAATCCCGCGCTCCTCGAGGCAGTGAAAGGACGTGTGGAGACGTTGCGGCAGGCCGACCCCTCAAAGCCCGGCCCGATTCCGGTCGACCTGGTCACGGCCTCGGGCAGTGGACTCGATCCGCATATCAGCCCCGCCGGGGCCGAGTATCAGGTCAACCGGGTGGCAACGGCTCGCGGTCTCGATCCAGAGGACGTGCGACAGCTCGTCGCCAACCACACCGAAGGCCGCCAGTTCGGGATCCTGGGTGAGCCTAGGATCAATGTGCTGCGCTTGAACCTGGCCCTGGATGCGCCACGGCAAATTTGGTAGAGGAGCACGATGGCCTTCAGCGCCCAATTCTAGGTGGACCGCGCGACGTTGCCATTGACCGCGAGGGGGGTCGGAAACGCCTCCCCCTCCACCACCTCCCTGTCCTCGGGATGGCGCTTCCCGTGGTACAGGATGAACCGCGGATCCCATTCCCGCTGCTAAGTGATTGGTGTGACGTGTGGTAGACTTTTACCGGTGCGGGGGCGGCCGTCTAGCCAGATGACGGATCGGCCTTCTATGTCATGTTGGACGCCAAACAAGCATCGCGAAAGGGGAGATCCATGGGTAACGAGCAAAATACTCTCTTGTCGGATTGGTATCGACGCGTCCGTAGAGCCCAAATAGCATATACGAGATCAGCCGCTCGTTTTGAACGCCTACATTATTACCTTGGACTCCCCACCGTCGTTTTATCTGCCTTTGTTGCAACAAGTATCTTCACAACAAATTTGACATTAAAGAGCATTGCACTTTTGGCAAGTGTCATAGCAGCTATATTAGCTGGTCTTCAGACGTTTCTACGCTTTTCGGAGCGTGCTGAAAGGCTCAGAGTCGTAGGAGCAGAATATGGTTCTCTTAGGAGAGAGATAGAACAAAAGTTAAATTTTCCACCGAAAGGAGAAGAATTGGAGAAATACACTGATTTCAATATGAAGGGTTCAAACCCCCGCCTTTCAGGCGGGCAGATTTCATCTGCAGCCATGAGCGGGCATGGTAGCATAGTCTGATTGAAGAAGGGGATCCGATGGACGGCAGCCATACGGTAGTCAAGATTGAATGCCACTTTGTCTGGGTAACGAAGTATCGCTACCAAATCCTGAAGGGAGAGGTGGAGCCGTAGACGCGTCGTTCAGTCGACGCGTATCCGGACTTTCAGTCCGTAACTCAAACCCACCGGCTTTTAGCCGGTGGTTGTTTAGTCTTTGCGCATAAAGTGGCATAAGCTCGTCAAAGATGGCCCTACAGTACCACAGCGACTTTGGGACAGCATAGAGACAAGGAAAGAAAAGCTCTTAGGCGATCATCCTTAGGGCAGTTCACTTTCGTTGCACGAGGGAAACATAGATCAGACTCGACTTTGACTATTTTCTTCCATGCGGTAGGGTTCCTGGCATAGCTCTGGAGTCCGTTACAGCCCGCGTAGTCAGCTATGACTAAGAGGCGAGAACCTTCAGAATATGGGTGGGCAATAACCCACGAACCCATAACGCAGGAGGTATTCTCGCCATGAAGAAGCAAGGGTGCGCTGTGCGCACGCGGAACAAGGGTTATCATCGATGCATGTCACGTTATCGTCGCGCACCGGTTCCCGACGGCAGGTGAGTAACGCGAGCGATGCGGTTCCCTTCGTTCACCGCATCCTGTCATAGCGGGCTGCAACGGAGACGACTTTGAAACCAAAGGTTTATATTGAAACCTCCATAATCGGCTATCTCACGGCCCGTCCGAGCAACGACATCCGTGCGGCAGCCAACCAGAATGCCACCCTTGAGTGGTGGGACATTCAACGTCCCAAGTTTGACCTGCTCATATCGGAATTCGTCACCGCCGAAGCCATACTTGGCGACTCTGAAGCGGCTCAGCGACGGCTCATGGTCATTGCGGAGATCCCGGAGTTGGAGGCTACCGAAGAAGTCCGGTTACTCGGCCAAACACTCATCCGCCAAGGCGCGATCCCGCAAAAGGCTGAAATCGATGCCTATCATGTTGCGATTGCCGCGGTGAATGGCCTGGAGTATCTGCTCACTTGGAACTGTACGCATATCGCCAACGCTATTATGCGGCCAAAGATCGAGGCCATTTGCCGTTCGGCTACGAGCCGCCTATCATTTGCACACCTCAAGAATTAATGGAGAGTTAGACTATGTGGCAAGACCCCATTGTCAAAGAAACGCGGTTATTGCGGGAGCAATATGCAGACCGTTTTCATTATGATCCCGATGCAATATTTCAGGATATTCTCAAGCGTCAGGCGCAATCCGGCAAAAAACTGGTCAGGTTTCCTCCTCGTAAGCCTCGCACGGAGTCAAGTGCCGCCTAACGGGTCGGTCCGGCCCGCGTGGGATGCGGTAAACGAAGTGAACACGCTGAAGATCGCTTCCGTTACAACCGATGAACCATCAGCGCCCTGATCCCGATGCGTTGCTGAGTCGTATCCAACGGCAGGAAGAGAAGAGCCGTCGCGGGCGGCTCAAGGTCTACTTCGGGGCCGCAGCGGGGGTGGGCAAGACCTATGGGATGCTCGCCGAGGCGCAGGAGCGTCGCGCGGAGGGCGAGGATGTCCTCGTCGGCTGGGTCGAGACCCATGGCCGTGCGGAAACGGAGGCCCTGCTCGCGGGGCTCGAACAACTTCCAAGGCGCAGCGTGAAGTACCGCGGGACCCAGCTCCAGGAATTCGACCTCGATGCGGCGCTCGAGCGCCGGCCCTCGTTGATCCTCGTCGACGAGCTTGCCCACACCAACGTAGAAGGGTCGCGCCACCCGAAGCGCTGGCACGACATCGAGGAATTGCTGGATGCCGGGATCGACGTCCATACCACGCTCAACGTACAACATCTGGAGAGCCTGAACGACGTGGTCGGCAGGATCACCGGCATTCGAGTTTGGGAAACCGTTCCGGACAAGATGCTGGAAGAAGCCGATGAGGTGGAGCTCTGCGACCTGCCCCCCGATGATCTCTTGCAGCGCTTGAAAGACGGCAAGGTCTACATCCCCCATCAGGCCCAGCGGGCGGTCGAGCATTTCTTCCGAAAAGGCAACCTGATTGCGCTGCGCGAGCTGGCGCTGAGGCGCACGGCCGACCGGGTCGACGCACAGATGCGCCAGTATCGTGACGACTGGTCCATCCGGGACGTCTGGCAGGTCAAGGAGCGCTTGCTCGTGTGCATCGGTGCCGATGCGCAGGCCGAGCGCATCGTGCGCGGCGCCCGGCGCCTCGCTCACACCCTGGGGGCCGAATGGATCGCGGTCTATGTCGAGACCCCCAAGCTCCAGCGACTGCCGGAGCAAAGGCGTGCCCGCATCCTGGCGACCCTGCGTCTCGCGGAAGAGCTCGGGGCCGAGACCGTCACGCTCACCGGTCACTACATCGGTGAATCGGTCCTTTCCTACGCGAGGGAACGCAACGCAACCAAGATCGTCCTGGGCAAGGCGAGCACGCCCCCCTGGCGGCGCTGGCTCTTCGGATCGGCGGTCGAATATATCGTCAGCCACAGCGCCGACATCGATGTCATGTTCATCACCGGCGAGACTGCTGAATCGGAGGTCTTCGCCCGTCATCGCCCCTATTTCCTGCGCACCCGTGAATTCCTAGGCCTCGCTGCCGAGCAAGATACGAAGGCCTGGTACCGCCGGCTCGAGCTCCTCTGGGCAACCTTCACTGTGGTCCTCTGCACGGGCGTCTGCGCGCTGATGTTCGCGTATTTCGCACTCAGCAACCTCATCATGGTGTACCTCCTCGGTGTCGGTCTGGTGGCCCATCGCCATGGCCGCGGACCTTCGATACTGGCCTCGGTACTCAGCGTGATCAGCTTCGACTTTTTCTTCGTGCCGCCGCGCTTCTCGTTTGCCGTCAGCGACACCGAATATCTCGTCACCTTTGCGGTCATGCTCAGTGTCGCCCTCATCATCAGTAGCCTGGCATCGAGCGTACGGTTGCAGGCGAAGATCGCGAGCCATCGCGAGCGCCGCACGGCCCAGCTGTACGCGATGAGTCGTGACTTGAGCGCCACGCGGGGCGAAGAACCCATCCTGCGCGCGGCGATCAATCACCTCTACGAGGTCTTCGATAGCCCGTGCGTGATCCTGCTCCCCGATGAGCGGGGCAAGATCGTCTATCCGAACACCAAGAGCCAGTTCGGCTCCCTGCACGGGGCCGATCTGGCCATCGCGCAGTGGGTCCATGACCACGGGACACCGGCCGGTTGCGCCACGGATACGCTGCCGGCGAGCGATACCCTGTATTGGCCGCTCGGCGGCTCCGAGCAGACCTTGGGCGTTATTGCGATATTGCCGACCGACCCGCGACGCGTCTTCGCCCCTGAGCAGCAACGCCTCTTGCAGCTTTTCGCGAACCAGATCGGGCTCGGTCTGGAACGCGTGCGATTGGCGGCGCAGGCGCAAGACAGCCTGCTTCGCGTGGAGGCCGAGAGGCTGCGGAACACGTTGTTGAGCGCCATCTCCCATGATCTGCGCACGCCGCTCGCAGCCATCGTGGGTGCTGCGGGCGCGCTCGGCAGCGACACCTGGCAACTGGATGAGGCGGCCCGCAAGGAGCTCGCAGAGACTATCAGGGACGAGGCCGCCTATATGAGCCGGCTGGTCAACAAGGTGCTCGAGATGGCGAGGTTGGAATCCGGCACGATCGCGCTCCATCGCGAGTGGCAAACCCTGGAGGAATTGCTCGGCGCGGCCCTAAACGAGCTTGGCAGCCAGTTGATCCATCACCCGGTCGTCAGTCGGCTGCCGGACGATCTCGCGCTCATCTTCGTCGATGGGCTCATGATTCAAAGCGTCTTGGTGAATCTCTTGGAGAATGCGGTCAAGTACACGCCGTCCGGTGGTGGCATCGAGATCACCGCAGAGGACGAGACAGAGGGCGTCATCGTCTCCGTTGCCGACAGCGGCCCAGGGCTTGCACCGGGAGAAGAGAAGCGGGTGTTCGATAAACTTTATCGCAGCCAACGAGAAAGCGGGAACCTGGGAGTGGGGCTGGGACTGGCCATCTGCCGCGCCATCGTGGATGCCCATGGCGGCCGGATCTGGGTCGAGCCCGGACCGACAGGAGGGGCGGTCTTTCGATTTCTCATCCCGAGACATGCGTCGCCACCTAGGGTCGGGGTGGAAGACGATACGGAAACCGCGGCGTATGGCTAGTCACTTTATATAGATTTATGTGGCCGACGATCGTCGTGGTCGAGGATGAGGCGCCGATGCGCCGGCTTCTCAAGACCGTGCTGGCGGCCCAAGGCTACCTCGTCTTCCAGGCCGAGAGCGGCCAGCGCGGCCAGATCGAGGCCGGCACGCGCAAGCCCGACCTCGTGATCCTCGACTTGGGACTGCCGGACCTCGACGGTATCGAGGTCATCCGGCAACTGCGCACGTGGTCCCGCGTCCCGATCATCGTTCTATCCGCACGCGACCAGGAAGCGCAGAAGGTCGCCGCCCTCGACGCCGGTGCGGATGATTACCTCACAAAACCCTTCGGGGCTGCCGAGCTGCTTGCGCGAGTACGCGTTTCTTTACGCCATGCCGCCATGGTCCCGGCGAACGACGGGCAGAGCGATTTTTCCATGGGGCACTTGAAGGTCGATTTATCGAGCCGCAGGGTCTCGATCCGAGGCCAGGAAGTCCATCTGACCCCGATCGAGTATCGCCTGCTGTCGGTGCTCGTCAAGCACGCCGGCAAGACCCTCACGCACCGGCAACTGCTACACGACGTCTGGGGTAGCGCACGCGCCGATCAAGGCCATTACTTGCGCATCTACATGCGGCAGTTACGCCATAAGCTCGAAGAGGAGCCGGCCCGGCCGCGCTTTCTGCTCACGGAGGTGGGTGTGGGTTATTGACTCTTGGCGGATGACGCAGACGACACACATTGACCTCGAAGACGGCCGACGGGTCCATTTTGGCATCCGAAGGTCCGGCAAGAGCCGCTCGCTACGCTTAAAGCTCGATTCCCGTTGGGGCCTTGTGGCGACCGCGCCGACCGGCCTTTCCCCCGCTCGGGTGATCGATCTCGTTGCGAGCCGATCTGACTGGATCGCCCGGCACCTTCGGCCGTACGCTCAATCAGATCGGCCGCATGCTCTTCTGGGGATCGTATTTCAAATTCGGATTCCGTGAGGACGCCTTCCGCGCTGGCGTCGAGGTGTGCCCCGCCCTGACCAGGGAGCCGATCTGGAAGTGAATCATGACAGGCATAAAGCTCACCGGGCGCGACGATAGGAGCGCTCCGGTGCAGCGTGCGCTTATGCGGCGTCGATTTCGACCAACTCGCTCGTTGACGAAGGATAAGGAATAGGCTCTCCACCCTCCTTGATATCAGTGAGATGTAGTTCGATGGCCTCTCGAATGAGAGTAACAACTTCTTCCTTGGTTTCCCCAGCGGCGATACAACCGGGCAGGTCGGGCACATACGCACCAAACGACATCGGTCCTTCCTCAACAACAACCAAGTAACGCATTCGTGATACCTCTACTTTTTGAGTCCAGCGTGTTTCAGCACCTTGCTCAAGGTCCCGGGAGGCACATCTACGCTAGGCTTACCCGCAACGGTAACCGTCCCTTGCTTGGTCGGATGGTGAAACTACCTATGGCTCCCCTTCATGCGGACTTGATACCACCCTTCGCATTCGAGTAGGGCGATTAGATCCTTGACCTTCATCCTTCATAGTCTACTACCGTGGCCCCGCCTGCCGCATACCGTGAAGGCTCACCCGCCGACGAAAGAGGTCAGGTGGAGCGTTTACTTATGCCGTTATGGGCTCCTTGCTTCCGAACTGACCCATTGTACTCCGTCGGTAGTCCCGCACCATTCGCTCCAGCCGCATCAAGAAGGTTGTATGGATACGCCCTGAGTTAAGCAAGCCACGAAACTGTTTAGTAATGGGAATCTTTAGAGGAAACAAATCAACTTGTTTTGTCACATGCGGAACCAAACGGTACTCTGCACATAGCAAGGTTATCTTCTCTTGCTCTAGAAATGCCGCGATACGATCAGCAAAATGAGAATCCGACCCGCGATAAAGCGAAATGTGGGGGTTGAAACCAAACTTCTCTATTGCTCTATTGAAAAATCTGGTTTCCACCAGATTTTTCGAAGGTTTGGGCTATCTATGCGAAAGTATACGGTTTCTTCACCTGGATTGCTGAAGCGTCCCACCTGGCCGATTTCTAGGACGTCATATCCCATAACGTCTTGGCACGATTCGAGCTTAGACCTACAAATAGGCTGTTCGTAAGGACCTCGTACCGTCATGTGAAAAGGCTGCGTAGGTGCTTGGCCGGTGACGATCTCGGTTATCGCCCATATTAGGGCGTTGATCTCAGGGTCGGTGATTTCTAGGAATATGAAGAACTTTGGCATTGGCTAAAGAAGTAGATAGCGGGATAGCGCCGGTATTCCATAGGAATGCGCGGATGCGTCAAGGCCTTATGTAGAAACGCCGAGAATCTCTCTGCGTAGCTTCGAACAGTCTCCTTTTGGTTTCACCCTCTTTGAGGTATTTTTCCACGTCATTGTCGTCTTTCCAGGTAAGGAACGCCTCATAGATGTCCAACACTTCCGGCCATTCGTTCATGAGAGGCTGATCTTGAAGAACATCAAGGCCAAACGCCAGTCGTTCCAACGGAGTTTTGCTACAAAGCTCTCGCACTTCACTAGCCGACGAGACCGGTTTGGCTATAAGAGGAAGAACCGTGCTGAATACTGTCATCATGCGGCTAAACTTGAGATTGACGTTCTTCTTCCGCCATGGCTTGCTCGGGTCGTGGCGCCGCTCCTCGTAGTTTATTTAGACAGACCGTTCGCCAGTAGCGAAGTAGGTCGTTCAGCAGGAAGAGCGGTCGAAAGGAGCGCTTGCCCTTGTTACCTCGGTAGTAGAGCTCCAATATCTCGGTTAAATGTCTGTTATATACATCATCGTGCACCAAAGGTTGGCTTTCCAAGACCTGATCGAAGCGTCTCAGGCGGCCGATGCCTTTGGCTCTGGAGGCGCCGCTTGCGCCAACAGCTCTTCCTCCTGCAAGAGCTTCGTCAGGCCCGGCACGGCATGGTCGAAGGTGAACATGTGATAGTGATAGCCGAGCGTGATGTAGTGCATGATGAAGGGGATCTGGTCGGGATATTCCCGCATCACCCGCCGGGTGAAGACCCGGCTCGCTTGCTTGTAGTGCTCCGGGAAGGTCGCCATGACGCTCTGCTGTTGCCGGTACTGAGACCGGATCGACGCGAGTGTGATCTGCCCGCTCATCCACTTGGAGAAGAGGTTCCTCATCCCGGAGGCCAACAGGAAGAACAGCCGCCGCACACGCTCTCCGAGAGCCGCTGGATGTCCCATCCGGGAAAACATCTCGATGGCGCGGCTGAAATACGCGTCCGGGTCATAGAGCGTGCGGATCACCCGGAGGTGCCCTTCCAGCAACTGCTTTCTCGGGATGATCGTCACGATGTTGGTGTAGCCGGAGCCGAGGGTGCGTTCTTCGTCGCCCGTCATGTCCTCGATGAGGCGCCCGCTACTCTTCATGCGCGTGTAAAGCGGGGTTCCGGGCAGGGCCACGAGCGGCCCGATCATGGCGTTCGGGATCGCCGCATCGGTGATGAACTCGATCTGGCGGTCGAAGATATCCGCCGTGTCGCTATCGAAGCCGACGATGAAGGAGCCATAGGTCAAGAGGCCCGCGCCCTGGATCTCCTTCATGCGGTCGACCAACGAACCCCTCATGTTTTGGAACTTGCGCGTCTCCTTCAGGCTCTCGATCGAGGGCGTCTCGATCCCCATGAAGACCCAGATGAAATTGGCCTTGACGAGGAGGTCCATGAGCTCGGCATCCTCGGCGAGATTGACCGTGACCTCGGTACCGAAGAAGAACGGATGTTTACGCCGCTTGTTCCATGCGGCCAGCTCGACCAGGAACCTCTTGGCCTCCTTCTTGTTGCCGATGAAGTTGTCATCGACGATGAATATCACCCCGCGGAACCCGGTCTCGTAGATCGCATCCAGCTCGGTCAGCATCTGGGCGGGGGTCTTGGTCCGGGGTTTGCGCCCGAACATCACGGTGATGTCGCAAAACTCGCAGAGATAGGGGCAGCCGCGCGAAAACTGCACGACCAGCATGGCGTAGTAATCGAGGTTCAGGAGATCGAAGCGTGGTACCGGCGTCGCGGTGACATCGGGCTTGTCGTGCGTCGTGTACACGGGTTTATAACTCCCGCGCTCCAGGTCCTCGATGAACTCCCGCCAGGTGATCTCCCCTTCGTTCAGAACCTGCACGTCGCAATGCGGGACACACTCTTCGGAGCAGGCGGTCGGATAGGGGCCGCCGAAAACCACCAGCTTGCCGGCCGCCCGGCAGCGCGCGGCCACCCGGAAGAGTGAGGACTTCTGGGTGAGCATAGCCGACAGGCATACCACGTCGGCCCATTCCAGATCGGCATCCTCCAAGTCCTCGCAGTTCAGGTCGACGAGGCGAAACTGGTAGCCCTCGGGCGTCATGGCCGCAATGGTGATGAGCCCGAGCGGCGGCATCGCCGCCTTTTTTCCGATGAGCGGGAGATAATACTGGGAGCCCCAGTAGGTCGGGGGGAACCTGGGATAGACCAACAAGATGTTCTTGTAGTTGTCGTTCATGCGGGTACCTCCAGACGTCCGGACCGGCGGGGCAGGGTCCGGTTTGCCATGGGCGAGTATAGGCAATCCCGCCCCCGCATGCCAAGGGTACCGGTGGGCAGCGTCGCCGGGCGACACGATCGAGGTCACCCACCGCCGGTACGACGCCCAGACCCCTCCAAGCGCACGGGAAACGCTTTCGTGGTCTCGCCCCCGCCGTTGGGGCAGGGTGCTCCTATGATACGCCGGTAGGTCCTGGCCCGCGCTCGGCGGACGTAGCAGATCGATGGCCTGCTCCCAGCTGCATGCTGAGTACGGCGACGCATTCGCAGATGGGTGGCTGGCCGGTCGGGAGGAGGAGCAAGGTAGGTTGCAGCACCGACAGGCACACTATAGCAAACCCGCTATTTAATCCTTGTGGCTCAGGGGCTTAAAGAATTCTTTTACGCGGGCGGGTGGGTTGGCTTATCACCCGATTTGTAAGAGAATCCAGCGCTTGGGTTTCTGTTGCGGACACAGGCACTGCGGTGGGTCCGGATTCACAAGCGAGCGACGAGGACATCGCCCTGTTCCGCGAGGCGGTCGGGACGGTGAGACCGGTGCGTCCGGACGTTTTACCCATCGAGCGTCCGAGGCCCGAGCCCATCCCGGTGCAGGCGCGTCTGGAGACCCAACGGGTGTTGCGGGAGTCGCTGTCGCGCGGACCGGAGGACGACGAGGTCGAGACCGGTGAAGAGCTCTTGTACTCGGCACCCGGCGTGGGCCCCGAGGCCCTGCGCCGCCTGCGTCGCGGCCAGCTCAGCATGCAGGGCCGCCTGGACCTGCACGGCTTGAGCGTCCCGGAGGCCAAGGACGCCGTGGCGCGCTTCCTCTATACGTCCCGCAGCCGCGGGCTGCGCTCGGTCCTCATCATCCACGGCAAGGGCCTCGGCTCCCACCAGAAGCGGCCCGTGCTCAAGGGCAAGCTCAACCAGTGGCTGGCGCGTCGCGCCGAGGTCCTGGCGTTCTGTTCGGCGCGCGGCGTGGACGGGGGAACGGGTGCGGTGTATGTCCTGTTGAGGCGCTAGCCATCCGACAAGGCTTCCCGCTGGCGTGCCGCCTCTCCGGCGCAGACCCCGGCGTTACCGCGATCGGGAGGACGGCTGGCCGGGACGCCCCCCCGAAAGCTGCGATCTCAGCCGTCGTGGCTACCGAAGCAACGACGAAACTGCGGCCCGCTTGGATTTACCACCATGATTGAGTGATCTGCTGACACGGATGCCGGCCACGGAGTTTTTCTCCGCCGAGGGCTACCACCAGGACTACTACAAGAAGAATCCGGTGCGGTACAAGTTCTACAAGTACACCTGCGGCCGGGCGGAGCGGCTGCAAGAACTCTGGGGAAGCTCCTTTCCGCTTGGCAGACCCCCAGCTGCAATGCGGGGTGGGCCTCGTTGGGCCAGCGCCGCGCAATGAAAAGTCTGTCATTGCCACCTGCGGGCAGATCAGCTAGGAAACAGCGCACCCATCAGGGCTTTCCACCGCCAGGACCCCGGGTTCTTTGACGCAGCTCTTCCTGCCTGTCTCGGCTTTCGACTCCGTCGGATCCCGAAACGGATGACGATTTTATAACAAGCTCACAGGGTCATAGACATGCCGCGGCCACCAATTGCGCTCGCCCAACAGGGTCATCATGGCCGGCACCAGGAAGCTGCGCACGATGAACGTGTCGAACAGGATGCCCAGGGCAACGCCGATGCCGACCTGCACCATCGTGTAGAGCGGCAACCCGGCCATGATCAGGAACGTGCCGGCCAACACCGCGCCGGCACGGGTGATCACGCCACCGGTACGCGCCAGCGCCTCGATCGTGCCGTTCGCCGTGCCCAGCTTTGACGCCTCTTCCCGAATTCGACTGACGAGGAAGATGTTGTAGTCGACACCCAGCGCGACGACGAACAGGAACAGGTAGGTCGCGTAGCCCCCGTCGACCCCCGGATGGTCGAGCACGCGGTCGAACAGGAACAACGTGAACCCGAGTGTCGCGAAGAACGACACGATGACGCTGGCGATCAGGTGGATCGGCGCGATCAGCGCTCGAAGCAGCAGTGCAAGGATGACGAAGATCACGAGCAGCATGAGGGGAATGATTATCCCCTGGTCATGTTGCTGTGCGTCGTTGGTGTCGACCAGCTGGCCCGTCATGCCGCCGATCAGCGCCTCGCCATCGGCATCGATGGCCGCGTCTCGCGCGACCGCTCGCAACTTCGGCAGCTGCCGCTTTGCCGTCGCTGAAAACGGGTCGGCCTTGAGCGTGAGCGTCATTGAGATCACGTCGCCATCCCTGCCAGGCTGCGGCTCACCCACGAACTCGACCTCGTCGCGCTGCCGCAGCGCGTCGGCGACGTCAGTGGCGGCCTTCGCAGCGTCAGCCGCCTCGTCGGCGCGCACGATGACGACCGAGGGGGCGAGTCGGCCGGCCTCGAAGCGATCAGTGAGCATGTCGAACCCGCGCGCAGAGTCAGTCTTCTTCGTGAAGGCGTCGGTGTCGCCGTGGCCAAGCGACGCCGGGTTGGCGATGTTGCCAACCGCAAACAGGCCGAGGATGACGAGCCCAATCACCAGGGCACGCGCTGGGCCACGCTGCACGAAGTGGCCGACGCGCCGCCACGCGCCGCTGTTGCCTTCGCCTGCAGCATCACCGGCCCGCGGAATCCGCGGCCAGAATGCCCATCGGCCGCCGACGCTCAGCAGCGCCGGCAAAAGCGAGAGCCCCGCCAACAATGTGGCGCCGATGCCTAATGCCAGTACCGGGCCCATGGTGCGCGTCGAGTCGAGGTCTGCCACCAGCAGCACCAACATCGCGCAGATGACTGTCGCTGCGCTCGAGATGATTGCCGGCGCCGTTGCCGTCAAGGCCGAGCGCACCGCCTGGTAGCGATCGGCGGTCTTCTTCAGTTCCTCGCGCATGCGCGAGGTCAGCAGCAGGCAGTAGTCGGTGCCGGCGCCGAACATCAGCACGATCAGGATGATCGTGGTTTGGCCGTTCACGATGATCGTGCCCGCGTCGACCAGCAGGTACACGATGCCAGCCGCGACCATGTACGACATCGCAACCGTGAGCAGCGGTACGAACGGGATGATCGGCGAACGATACGAAACGAGCAGGAGCACGAGCACGAGCACGACGGTCCCCAGCAGCAGCGGCAGGTCCATCGAATTGAAGACCTCGACCGAGTCTGCCGCGACACCGGCTTCGCCGGTCACGTGCACGCGCAGGTCGTCGTCGGCCTTCTCGTCGATCAGCTTGCGCACGTCGGCGGCGATCGGCACCAACTCGTTGCCGTCGGTCGTCTCAAACGGCAGCACGGCGAACACGGCCTTGCCGTCGGTCGATGCCATACCCATCTGCTGGCCCTGCGGCGAGTACGGCGAGACCAGCTCGCCGGTCTTGTCAATGCTGCCGCCACCGAGCGCGTCGAGCACCTTCGTGATGTTCGCCTGGTGCTCGGCAACCGAACCACTGTCGCGTGCGGTAAACACGATCACTGCCGGCGTCTCGGCGCCCGACTCGAACGCCGACTTTTGTAGCTTGGCAACCGTCGCCGCGTCGCTCTCGCCGGGGAGGTAGGAGATCGTCTCGTTGCTGGTCTCTTCCTGCAGCTTGGGCTGCAGCGACCCGGCCATCGCTGCCACGACGACCCAGGCGAAGATGACGAACCATCGCGTGTAGCGGCCGGTGACGAAGGTCGCGAATGCGGTCACGAGCGAGATCCTCCAGCAGGGTCAGAAAGCGGCACAATCCTACGCAACCGCCCGGCGGCGCCAGCGCGCGAATGCGGCACGGCGCTCATCGCCTCGGACAGGCCTTTTGCCGATACCGCCCGTCACATAATCGATACCGTTCTGTGTTTGGACTTTCGGCATTTCGGGATGGGTGGCCAGAACAACGCCCACCGGCCCTAGATCTAGATACTTGTGGCGTAAATGTCGAACAACACCGCGCACGCAAGTCCTGATTCGCATGCAAAGTCAATCAGCTGCAAGCGCCAGGGTAGCCCCTCCCCTGCGCAGCGGGGGAGGGTTAGGGTGGGGGCCAGGCGTGTCAGGCGGAGACGAGGCTCGGTCAGCGGCTGAAGGGCTTGGCCCC